>DATJJH010000223.1:0-8465 GCA_035492395.1 Trinickia sp.
TCTGACGATCGCCTCGGAGCGTCCGGGCCATCGCATGATGGAAACGTGGCATCCGCTCGGCGTGTGCGGCGTGATTTCGGCGTTCAACTTCCCGGTCGCGGTGTGGGCGTGGAATGCGGCGCTCGCGTTCGTCTGCGGCGACCCCATCGTTTGGAAACCGTCGGAGAAGACTCCGCTCACCGCTGTCGCTTGCGAGGCGCTGTTCGCGCAGGCCGTGCGTGAATTCAACGCCGCGCACCCCGGCGTCGCACCCGACGGGCTGCTGCAGCTGGTGCTCGGCGGCCGCGACGTGGGCGAAGCGCTGACGCGGTCGCACAAGGTGCCGCTCGTGAGCGCGACGGGCAGCGTCCGCATGGGCATGGAAGTCGCGCAGACGCTGAGCAAGCGCCTGGGCCGCAGTATCCTTGAACTGGGCGGCAACAACGGCATGATCGTCGCGCCCAGCGCCGACCTCGATCTCGTCGTGCGAGCGGTGACGTTCGCGGCGGTGGGGACGGCGGGCCAGCGCTGCACGACGCTGCGCCGCTTGATCGTGCACCGCAGCGTCGTCGATTCGCTGCTGCCGCGGCTTGAAAAAGCGTTTGCCTCGGTCAAGGTGGGCGATCCGCTTCAGGGCGACACGCTCGTCGGTCCGCTAATCGACCGCGGCTCGTTCGACGCAATGCAATCGGCGTTGGCCGACGCGCGCAAGGACGGCGGGCAGGTCACGGGCGGCGAGCGCGTCGATGTCGGCCATGAAGGCGCGTACTACGTCCGTCCCGCGATCGTGCGGATGCCGGCGCAGACGGCCGTCGTCGAACGCGAAACGTTCGCGCCGATCCTGTACGTGCTGGTCTACGACGACTTCGAACAAGCCTTGGCGGTGCACAATGCCGTGCCGCAAGGGTTGTCGTCGGCGATCTTCACGAACGACATGCGCGAGGCCGAGCAATTCATGTCGGCGGCCGGCAGCGACTGCGGCATCGTCAACGTGAACATCGGCACGAGCGGCGCCGAGATCGGCGGTGCGTTCGGTGGGGAGAAGGAAACGGGCGGCGGCCGCGAATCGGGTTCCGATTCGTGGAAGAGCTACATGCGCCGCGCGACGAACACGATCAACTACAGCCGCGAGTTGCCGCTCGCGCAAGGCGTGAAGTTCGACGTATGAGCGGGTGCGCGCCCGGTCGTGTAGAGGCGGGCGCCGGCTCCTGATAGAGGCGCCGGCGCCCGCCGTTGCAATGGGCGGCGTTCAAGCGCGGCCGAGGCGCTTCGAGAGATCGGCGACGAGAATCGCCAAGCGCGCCGGTTTTTCGTAGCAGGCGACGTCGAAGCGGCGGATGAGCTCGCTGATCTCCGACTCGCTGGCTTTGCCCGTCAGCAAATCGCCCGTGAGCAGAAAGATGGTCGCATCGGGGCGGGAAGAGCGGCGTACCGCTTCGACTGCCCATGCGGCCGTGTGTTCGCCGAAGAGCCAATCGGTCACGACCGCGTCAAACGTTTGCGTTCGAAGCGCATCGGTGAACGGCGCGAGGCTGTCGAAAGCGGTGGCCGCGAAGCCGTTTTGCGTGAGATAGTCGCACAGCGCTTCGGCGGCGGCCCGATCGGCGTCGACGACGGCGATGGCCGCGCGCTGCGCTTCGCCTCTGCGCGGGTGAATTTCGATCTTGAGCACCTCGTGCGCGTGCTCGCCGGCCACGCCGTCGCAACGGACGATACGCCATCGATCGCCCTCTCCGTACGCGACGAATTCCGCGCGCTCGTAAGGGCCGAGCGGCTCGCCGATCCATGCGATGCACGGCCCTTCGAACGCGCCCATGTTGAGCATGGCTTCGCGCGGCTGCGCCGCGGTTGCTCCAAGCCCGTTCTCCTGCGTGCCGAACAATTGCGTGGGCGGCTCGCCGAAGGCTTCGGCCACCTTGCGGATCTGCGCGAGTGTCCATGGGCTGCTTCCGCGCAACTTGCGGTGCCCTTGAGAGAAGCTCAGATCGAGGATGCGGCAAAGTTCGGTGGTCTGTTGCCGCTTGCCGATGCCATGGCGAACCATCAGCGCGCGCACGCGATCGGCAACGGTGAGAGAGTCCGCTAGGGTGGCTTCAGTGGTCATGCTGCTCGTTGGGCGCTTCGATGTCGGCTACGGTCACGGCGAAAGGCGGCTCTGGTCGGCGCTTGGACCGCGCCGACGCGCGCTCATGCCGCGGCGTTTAAAAATGAGTAAGCGGGGCGTATTTTAACGGGCAACACGGCGCGCGCCCCCGTCAAATATGTATCGACAGGTTACGTTCGTTACTGGTAGTCAATGGCAAATGTCTGAGTTCGCCGTGCGGCGCGAGGCCCCACGCTGTGTCGTGCGCCTGGGCGCGGATTCGCATCGACAGCCCCTCATGCGCCTCGAATTGGAGAAAACCCTATGACCATGCAGTTTTTCGACGCCGAAGCAACGGCGCGGCTGACGCCCTTCCCAGCGCTCGTCGATGCGCTCGCGCAAGCCTGCCTCGAAGCGGCGCGCGGCGAGATTGCCAGTCCCGCCCGGCTGGTCGTGCCGCTCAATCAAGGCGGCTCCATGTTGTCGATGCCCGCCGCCGCACGCGACTTGGCCATTCATAAGCTGGTGACGGTATGTCCGGCAAATCGGACACGCGCCCTGCCGACCATCCACGGGCAGGTGAGCGTTTGCGATCCCGACACGGGGGAAGCGCTGTTCGCGCTCGACGGGCCCACGTTGACCGGACGCCGCACGGCGGCCGTCACGCTGCTGGCGATTCGTACGTTTTCGCGCGGGGCGCCAAGCCACGTTCTGCTGATCGGCACGGGCACGCAGGCCGCGCATCACGCCCAGGCGCTGGCCGCGCTCTACCCGAACGCTCGAGTCATCGTTCGGGGCAGTTCGGCGGCGCGGGCCCGGGACTTTTGCGCCGCGCATTCACAGGGCATGCGGATGCAGCCGCAAGAAGGCGACGCGATTCCCGATTCGGTCGATACGGTCATCACGGTGACGACGAGTCGGGCGCCCGTGTACGATGAATCGGCGCGCCTCGATCGGCTCGTCGTCGGGGTAGGGGCGTTTACGCCCGAGATGGCGGAGATCGGTCCGCGCACGCTCGGAGAAAGCGCGCTGTACGTCGACGATTTGTCCGGCGCGCCGCACGAAGCCGGCGACTTCATCCAGGCAGGGGTCGATTGGGCGCGTGTCGTGTCGCTTGCAGATGGCGTGCGCGCGGGGCATGCTTCCGGTGAGGCGCAACCGCCGAACCCGATTGTCTTCAAATCGGTCGGATGCGCCGCGTGGGATTTGGCGGCGTGCCGCGTCGCACGCGCCACGCTGCGTTGACCGCGCCTATGCCATCGGTATGATCGATTCGACGCGACGCCAATGAGCGATCTTTCCCCTCGCATTTGCGCCCTGACACGCGACGCGTTGCCCGTCGACACCATCGAACTCGCGCGATTCATGGTCGGCAAATATCTCGTGCACGATACGCCGCAAGGCCGCATGAGCGGGCGCTTAGTGGAAACCGAAGCTTATCCGCTAGGGGATTCGACGAGCCATGCGTTTCGCGGTCTGCGTCCCTACAACGCAGCGTTGTTTAGGGCCCCAGGCCATGCCTATGTTCGGCTCGTCTACGGCGCGTCGTACATGATCAATATGTCGGCCGAGCGCGAAGGCGACGGCGCGGCCGTGCTCTTTCGCTCGGTCGAGCCCCTGGACGGCGTGGCGCTCATGCAAGCGAGACGGCCTGGCGTAACGCCGGTCGATCTCGCCCGAGGTCCCGGGCGCCTGTGCGCCGCCTTCGGCATCGGCCCGGAATGGGACGGCGCGGACCTGTGCGCCGGCGGCGCGCTTTGGATAGGACGGCTAAGCGGGGACGATCCGCCCGTCGCCCGCGTCGCAGCGACCAAGCGCATCGGCCTGTCGCGAGAAATGCACGAACTGCTGCGCTTTTACGAGCCCGGAAGCGCATTCGTCAGCGGCCCCAAGCGCTTGCTCGAGCCCCGCGTGCGCTAAGGCAAACCGCTGCGCGCGGCCGTACAGCGCCCGGTGCGTTTGTTCGCCCAGATCGATCGTCAATGCGACGGCGTTGACGGCGCCGATTCGTACCGGCGGACCGAAACGACGCATCTCGATGCGAGCGCGCGCCAGTAGCCGCTCGACCGCGGTCGTCGTAACGGTCACGTAGCTCGTGATGCCGTGGCGATCGGCAAATTCGACTACCGCGCGCATGGCCTCGAGCGCCAACTCCCCAAAACCGTACGCGGCTTGCTCGGGCGATACGATCGCAAATCGGCTCAACTCCCAGACGTGAGGCGACTGCGGCGCGTGCGCGCCATGCAGCAGCTCGGGGAACGTGTCGCGCAGCATATGCGGACCCTCGGTGGGCAGCAGCCGCCAGCAGCCGCACAGCGTGTCCGCTGCGTCGCGGATGAGCATGTAGTAGGGCGACTGCGCGTCGTAGTAATCGATCTCCATGCCTGACAGAACGGCCACCTCCCATCCCATACGCTCGCCGAAAACCTTGGCGCGCAGCCGGTACATCTGCGCCAGGGCGCCGAGATCGAAACTGCGCTGTCTGTCGATCGTGATCCTCGCATTCATCTCGCTCTCCAGGGGTTGTTACCTCACCTAAGGGGCATAGACCATATGCAGTTTGCGTGCTAGGTGTAACTGTCAAGCAAGATAGGTACAAAATAGCGACGACACTTGGGATGATGCAGGTATCGAGTACGCCCCCATCACTTAGGTGAAAATCATGTCAATCGCCGATATTCGTGAGCCGCAAACTGAAGATGCGGTCCGGCCGCTTCGGGCAGAAATAGACAGCACCTTCATTCAGGCTTATCGAAAGCAAATGAAAGAAAGTCAAAAGACTTTCTGGTCCCGTTTTGGCGTGACGCAATCTCGCGGGAGTCGTTTCGAACTGGGCGCAAATATCCCAAAACCCGTGATGATCCTCCTTCGTCTCTATTTCGAGGCGCGGATTTCGGACAATGACATTCGCAGTGTCTCTCAAAAGCGAATGCCGGCGCTCCGGTCGGCCTTGGCTAATCCGGATCTATCAAGCCCATTCGGGTTGCCTTGACGGCAGCGGCGCTCCTCGAGCTGACCCCGAATTTGCTGCGAATGTTCGTCATATGAAAATTCACAGTGGCTTCGGAGCAGCCGAAAATTTTGGCGATTTCCCACGTCGATTTTCCCTGCGCCGTCCATTTCAAGCATTCGTATTCGCGTGGGGTCAGCTTGGGAACGAGCTTTTCGGTATAGCCGTCGAGGAACCGCTGGCTGGAATCGAAAGCGACGTCGCGCAGCAGCGTCAGCATCGGCAAACTGCGCTGCACGTGCGCATCGAGGGCTTGCTGGGTGTCGTCGCTGCGGACGAAACACAGCATGCCGACCTCTTGCTTCGGGCCGTGGATCGGCAATGAGATGCCGGTACAAAGCCCGTGCTGGCAGGCCTCTTCATACATTTCTTGCTGGTCGCCTTCTGAAAAGTGAGAGGAGGTCCAAATCAGCGGCGAGGTTTGCGTGAGACAGTGCGCGACGGTGGGATCAATTCGAAACAGTGCGCGTTCGTCGTATGTTTGGCGCCAGCTTTCATCGTAGGTACTGCGCAAGTAGGCATCGCTGAACCGCATGCCCGGGCGCGGGACCACAGCGAATAGCGTGTGGTCGAAGCCGTATTTCCTCCCAAGCAATGCAAGCGCCTCGAACCATGATCGCTCGTCGGTCGCGCGCCATAGCGGCGACATCGACTCAATAAATTGGCGTGGCATATATCCTCACGTGTCGAAAATATTACTTGCCCAAATCAGGTAAGCGGCCCTTGCTACCTGACGTGAATTCGGGCAGTCCCTTTTTTTCGAAATCATAACAGACGGCTGAGATGTTATCCGCTTGTTTTTAGCGGCTCACGATGCAACCCATCGTCGATGGTCTATTTTGGAATAGAGGGTCGGTGGTGGAACGCTTGAAATCGATTTCCGATCAAGCGGGGTATGGCTGTGTAAATCGAAAATATCCATACCCATTTATCGTAGTTGCCGTGGCGGCAAACCGTTTCCATTCCATCGCGATTGCGATAATGATGCGATTGGATCTGGGCGTCCGCCAGGCGATATTTGCGAGTCCTGCAAAAGTGATTAGCCAAAATCGGCATTTGTGAGATTGGCCGTCGAACGTAGACTGCCTCCGGAGTTCGGCGCTGGCGCCGAACGAGCGGAACCCATACTGGAGAACACTACGATGAAATCGATTTTGACTGCCGCCTTGATCGTCGGCGCGACCGCCGCGCCCGCGTTTTCGCTTGCCCACGAAGCCCCCGCGCCGACGCGCGCTCAAGTGCAGGCTCAGGTGCGCCTACTGGCCGACGCGGGCTATCGCGGGAGAGGCGACGAAACGACCTATCCGTCGGACGTGCAGGCGGCGCAGTTGCGCGCGGACGAGCAGCAACCGCAGGGGGCGCCGGCGGACACGAGCGGCTATGGCTCGCAACGAGGCCCCCACAGCGAGTCGGGCGCCCGCGAGCCGAAAGGGCCTGCATCGATCTACTTCGGCGTATGACCGAAGCAGGATCCCGATGGCATGATCGACAGGACCGCGGCGGCGACAGGGGTGCGGCTGTCGACGCGCCGTCTCAGGTGTGGACGCCCGAGATATAGTGTTCGAGTTGCTGAATGGTGAATTGCTGTTCGGAAATGATGGTTTTGACGAGATCGCCGATCGACACCATCCCGACCAGCCGGCCATTGTCGATCACCGGCAGGTGGCGCATCCGGTGCTCGGTCATCAAGGCCATGCAGGCTTCGGCCGTGTCGCTCATACGCACGTGCAGCACTTGCTTGGTCATGATTTCCCCGATGCGCGTCGATTTCGACGATCGGTCCATGAGGACGATCTTGCGGGCGTAATCGCGCTCGGTGATGATTCCCGCGATTTTCTTCTCACTTCCCTCCGTGACGATCAGCGCACCGATCTGATGCTGCGACATCATTTTGACCGCCTCGAATACCGAAGCGTCGGCATCGACCGTGATGACCGGCTGCTCCGCCATCCGTTTTGCCGCTTGGGGATCGTCCAGCTTCGACTTGAGGATCTGGGCTACGTTGGGCATGTGAGTCTCCGTCTTCTCGTTCGGGGGCGGGGATCGGCGCCCGCGCGCGACCGTGCGCGGCGCGGAGCTGTCTCCCAGTATAGGCGCTGGCGATGGGCCCGGCAGGGCGAGCGCCGGGCCGCGAAGGGCGAATAGCGGTAAACTCCGGTTGCGCGCTCCGACTGTCGGTGCGCGGACGAACCGTTAAAACCATACGAAGTCATGCCCACGTCTTCCCAGCCGTCGCAGATCGACGGCGAAAACCGCACGCAATGCGTCACGCTCGCCGCAAAGGCCACGTTGCCCACCCGGTACGGCGCCTTTACCTCGTACGCTTTCCGCGTGGCGGCGGGGGATGCCGAACATCTGGCGCTCGTCATGGGCGACGTGAGCGGCCAGGCATCGGTGCTCACGCGCTTGCATTCGGAATGCGTGACCGGCGACGTCCTCGGTTCCTACCGCTGCGATTGCGGCGAGCAATTGGATCTGGCGTTGCGCTATATCGCCGCGGAGGGCAGGGGCGTGCTCGTCTATCTACGCGGGCATGAGGGCCGCGGCATCGGCTTGTCGAACAAGATCCGCGCCTACGCGTTGCAGGAGCAAGGGCTCGACACGGTCGAAGCGAATCTGGAGCTGGGTTTGCCCGACGACGCGCGCGAGTACGATTCTGCTGCCGCGATCCTGCGCGAACTCAACGTCACGTCCGTGCGGCTCATGAGCAACAATCCGAAGAAGTTCGACACGCTGGCCAAGCACGGCATTCCCGTATGCGAGCGCGTGGCGCTCGCGATTCCGGTGCGCGACGAAAACGAGCGGTATATCCGAACCAAGCAGGTCAAGTTCGGGCATTACTTCGACGAGAATGAGTAGCGAAAAATCCGCGTCCGCTCAGGTGACATGACGAGATGACGCACGGCGAAGTCATTGCAGTTGTGTTTCGATTGCAGCCTTGTCGATCACCGACCACACCTGCGCGATTTTCCCATCACGAAAGGCGTAAAACACGTTTTCTGCGAAGGCGACCCGCTTTCCGTTGATGGGGAGTCCGAGGAAACGGCCCGCGGGCCTGCAGTCGAACACAAGACGACTCGCAATGGCGGGTGGCTCGCATATCAGCATCTCGATCGTGAAGCGCAGGTCTGGGATGTTGCGAACATCCTCCTCCAGCATTTCGCGGTAGCCCGACAAGCCGATCTGCCGACCATTGTGAGTCACGTCGTCGGCGACGAACTGGTCGAGAGACGACCAGTCCCGCCGGTTCAGGCAATCCAGATAGTTCTGGTAAATACTGCTCAGATTCGGCTTACTCACAATAACCTCGGTGTCGTGGAATAGTTGCGATCAGGGTCGGCCGGGAATTCCAGCGCCCGGGCCGACGTACTTGTGAGCTGCCCGCGCGCGTTC
>DATJJH010000224.1:0-7070 GCA_035492395.1 Trinickia sp.
GACGGTCATTTTGGCTTGGTCGTATGCGTTCGGCGCCGTGTTCCTCGTGGCGACAGGCGTCTCGGCGGGCACACCGCTCATCATGGCGGTCATGGGCGTGGGCTTTTGCATCAGTGGATCGCAAATCGGCGCGAATGCCTATGTGGCGCGGTATTACCCCACTTCGAGCCGCGTCACGGGCATCAGTTGGGCGCTGGGCATCGGACGGCTCGGATCGGTAGTCGGCGCCCTCGTCGGCGGGGCGCTGCTGGCGGCCGATATCAGCTTCCCGCTGCTCTTTGCTATCGTCGCCGCGCCGGCCGCCGCCGCATCGCTCGCGATCTTCGCCTGTGGAAGGCGGAACGCGGGCGTGACGTCGGCACGGGCCGTGGCATAAGTCTGCTCGACACCGGCCCACCACGTCTGTCCGGGGGTTGACCTTGTAGCGGCTTCAAGGTGTCCAATGCGTCAAAAATGACGCTAGGAACCCCTGGATGCCGCCCTCCACCCGAACAAAAGCCGCCCTGCCGCGCGAGCACGAGCACGAGCATGATCACGATCATGCGCACAGCTCCGGCTGCTGCTCCCCTGCGGCGCCCGCACGCCCCGCGTTGGACGCGCCGGCCATGATCGGCAGCGACATGCAAACCCCGATCCGCATCCAGCAGATGGATTGCCCGACCGAGGAAGCGCTGATTCGCAAGAAGCTCGGCGGCATGCCTTCCGTCAAGCGCATGGAATTCAACTTGATGGCGCGCGTGTTGACGGTCGTGCATGCACCGAATGCGCTCGACGACGTGCTCGCCGCGATTCGTTCATTAGGCTTTACACCCGAAATCGCGCAGGCGAATGCCGCCTCCGGCACCGCTCCCGAGCCGCAAAAAAAGCCCTGGTGGCCGCTTGCGCTCGCCGGCATGGCAGCCGTCGCATCGGAGGCGGCTAATTGGTTCGGTCAACCGGGTTGGATATCCGCCATATTGGCCGTGCTGGCGGTACTTGCATGCGGTTTGACGACCTATCGGAAAGGCTGGACGGCGATTCGCAACGGCAACCTGAACATCAATGCGTTGATGAGCATCGCCGTGACGGGCGCTCTGGTCCTTGGCCAATGGCCCGAGGCCGCAATGGTGATGGTCCTGTTCACCGTCGCCGAATTAATCGAAGCCAAATCGCTCGATCGCGCGCGCCATGCGATTCAAGGGCTGCTGCAACTCGCACCGGAAACCGCGACGGTCAAACAGCCGAACGGCACATGGCAAGAGATCGAGGCTCGGTCGGTCGACATCGGCGCGACCGTCCGCGTCAAGCCCGGTGAAAGAATCGCGCTGGACGGCACGATCTGCGCGGGACGCTCGAGCATCAATCAAGCGCCGATCACGGGCGAGAGCCTGCCAGTGGATAAAGCGGAAGGCGATCCCGTGTTCGCGGGCACCATCAACGAATCGGGTTCGTTCGAATACCGCGTCACCGCCGCCGCGGGCCATACCACGCTTGCGCGCATCATTCACGCCGTCGAGCAGGCCCAAGGCGCGAAAGCGCCGACGCAACGGTTCGTCGATCGCTTCGCCCGCATCTATACGCCGATCGTGTTCGCCGTCGCGCTCGCGGTCGCCGTCCTCCCGCCGCTCGTCGCGGGAGGAAGCTGGCACGACTGGGTGTACAAGGCGCTCGTTTTGCTCGTCATCGCGTGTCCGTGCGCCCTCGTGATTTCCACACCGGTGACGATCGTCAGCGGTCTAGCGGCGGCCGCGCGCCACGGCATCCTCGTCAAGGGCGGCACGTATCTGGAGCAAGGCCGGAAACTCGCCTGGCTCGCCCTCGACAAGACCGGCACCATCACGCGCGGCAAACCTGAGCAAACGGACTTCGAACTGCTCGCACAGGTGGACGCCGCGTACTGCCGCGCCTTGGCCGTCAGTCTCGCCGCCCGTTCCGATCACCCGGTCTCGTTGGCCGTCGCCAAAGCGTCGAGCACGCCCGACGTTGCGCACTTGAACGTTGAAGCATTCGAAGCGATCCCGGGGCGCGGCGTGCGAGGATCGATCGATGGCGCGAACTATTGGCTAGGGAATCATCGCCTGGTGGAAGAGCAAGGCCGGTGTTCGCAGGCCCTCGAATCGCGTTTGGACGAAATCGAAAGCCAAGGCAAGACGGTCGTTCTGCTGTTCGACGAAAGCCGCGTGCTGGCGCTCTTCGCGGTTGCCGACACCGTCAAGGAAACGAGCCGTGACGCCATTGCCGCGCTGCATGCGATCGGTGTCAGAACGGCGATGCTGACCGGGGACAACCCACACACCGCGACCGCTATCGCACGTCAGGTCGGCATCGATCGCGCGCAAGGCAACCAGCTTCCGCAAGACAAGCTGCGCGCCGTGGAAGACCTGGCCCAAGGCGGCGCGATGGTGGGCATGGTGGGCGACGGCATCAACGATGCGCCCGCGCTCGCCCGTGCCGACATCGGCTTCGCGATGGGCGCCATGGGCACGGGCGCCGCCATCGAGACCGCCGACGTGGCGCTGATGGACGACGATCTGCGCAAGATTCCCGCGTTCATCGGCCTATCGAAAGCGACGCACGGCATCCTCGTGCAAAATATCGCATTGGCCTTGGCCATCAAGGCCGTATTCTTCGCGCTCACGCTTGCGGGTCTCGGCACGATGTGGATGGCGGTGTTCGCGGATGTCGGCGCGAGTCTGCTCGTCGTGGCGAACGGATTGCGTCTGCTCAATCGACGATGAACACGTTCATGCCTGCTCGATCCTTCAATGCCGCACTCACCGCGCTGCTCGCCGCCGCCTTGTTCGGCGCCACCACGCCGATCGCCAAGCTGTTGCTGGGTACGCTACCGCCCTTCATGCTGGCGGGCCTGTTCTATCTGGGCAGCGGCGTCGGCCTGGCCCTGACGATGCTCGTGCGGCGTTATTTCGGGGCCGGCAAGGCAGACGTCCACGCAAACCGGATTGCGCCCGCCGAACTTCCCTGGCTCGCCGGTGCGATTCTGGCCGGAGGCGTGGCGGGGCCGGCGCTGCTGATGCTGGGGCTGACCACCACGCCGGCCGCCACCGGTTCGCTGCTGCTCAATCTCGAAGGCGTCTTGACCGCGGTCATCGCCTGGGTGGCGTTTCGCGAAAACGTCGATTTGCAGGTGTTCCTCGGCATGGCGGCGATCGTCGCGGGCGGCGTGCTGCTGTCATGGACGCCCCATGCGGCCGGCCTGCCCGTCGGCGCGCTGCTCGTGGCGCTCGCGTGTCTGTGCTGGGCGATCGACAATAACCTCACGCGCAAAGTGTCGGCCAACGACGCCATGTCGATCGCCTGCCTCAAGGGGCTCGTCGCGGGGCCGGTCAACCTCGTCATTGCGCACGTGCTTGGGGCGCGCATGCCCGGCATAGGGCAAGCCGCGGCGGCCATGGCGACGGGATTCGCCGGCTACGGCGTCAGCCTCGTGCTGTTCGTGGTCGCGCTTCGCAACCTGGGGACGGCGCGCACGGGCGCGTATTTCTCCGTGGCGCCGCTGTTCGGCGTGGCGCTGTCGCTCGCGCTATGGCCGGACATGCCGCCGCTTGCGTTCTGGTGCGCGGCGGCGCTGATGGCGATCGGCGTCTGGCTGCATCTGCTTGAGCGCCACGTGCACACTCATACGCACGAACCGCTCGACCACACGCATCGGCATCGCCACGACGAACATCATCGGCATGAGCACGATTTCGAGTGGGACGGCAGCGAGCCGCATACGCATCCACATCGCCACGAACTCATCACGCACACGCACGCGCATTACCCCGACATCCATCATCGTCACCCGCACTAGGCAAAGTGGGCGACAATCTTGCTCATTCCAAATCGACTTATCCCCACACGAACAGGGCAATGGCGCATTCTCATCACGACCACGACGGTCACACGCATCGCAACCATGACCATGATGATGGGCACGACCATGATCACGGTCACAGCCACAGCCACGGTCACGGACATAGCCATAGCCACGCCGGACACGATCACCTGCATGGCGTGACCGATCAGCGGCGTATCGGCTGGGCGCTCGCCGTCACCGCCGCGTTCATGGTCATCGAAATCGTCGGCGGCTTGCTCTCGGGCTCGCTGGCCCTGCTCGCGGACGCCGGACACATGGTCAGCGACACGGCCGCGCTCGGTTTCAGCTGGGCCGCCATTCACTACGGGAGACGGCCGGCCACGGCACGGCTTTCCTACGGCTACAAGCGGCTGGAAATCCTCGCCGCCTTCGTCAACGGCTGCGCGCTGTTCGTCATCGCCGCGTGGATTTTCGTCGAGGCCATCATACGATTCGCCTCGCCTGTGCCGGTCATGGGCAAGACCATGCTGATCGTCGCGATCGCGGGCCTAGCGGCGAACGTCGTCTCGTTCCTCGTCCTACACGGCGGCAACCGCGAAAATCTGAACCTGCGCGGCGCATGGCTGCATGTGGTGGGCGACATGCTCGGGTCGGTCGCGGCCATCGCCGCCGCCTGCGTCATTCTCGCCACCGGCTGGATGCCGATCGATCCGCTGCTCTCGATTCTCGTGGCGGCGATCATCCTGAAGGGCGCGTGGGGCATCATCAAATCCTCGGCGCACATCCTGCTCGAAGGCACGCCCGAAGGCGTCACGCTGGCCGATATCAAGGCGGACCTCGAGCAGAACGTGGCCGAGGTGCGCGACGCGCATCATATTCATGCGTGGTCGATCACCGGCGAGCGGCACTTGGTGACACTGCATGTGCATCCCTCGCCGGGCGTGCCTTCGCATGAAGTCGTCGCCGCCGTTCAGCGCCGCTTGGCGCTCAGTTTCAACATCGAGCACGCCACGGTTCAAGTCGAGGAAGAGATCTGCGTCGACGTGCACACGTCGCAAGGAAGCGACACGGAACGCACCATCCGCGGCTGAATCCGAACGTGCGCGATCTAGGCGATATCGCTTAGACGGTGAATGCGCGCTGCGTGTGCGCGTCGAGAATAAATTCGAGGCAGTCGCCGGCCGCGAGCGGGCGGCTGAAGAAGTAGCCCTGAAACCGCTCGCAGCCCAATGCCGAAAGACGCTTCAATTGCGGCTCGTTCTCGACGCCTTCCACCACCAAGGAAAGATGAAGCGTTCGGCTCAGATCGGCGATGCTGCGCACGATGTGCTCGTTGACGCTGCCCGCCGTGACGTCGGCCAGCGAGCGGTCGATTTTCACGGTGTCGAGCGGCATTTCGCGCAGATAGTGCAGCGACGTATGCCCCATGCCGAAATCGTCCATCGCCACCTTCACGCCTGCGGCGCGAAGCTGCTTCAGATTGTCGATCGCGTTGGCATGCGGCAGCAAAATGGTCGATTCCGTGATTTCAAGTTCGAGCAATGAGGACGGCAGTTTTTCGCGGCTCAGGATCTGCAACACCTTTCGGTGAAAATCCGGATCGAGCAATTGTCGCGGCGATAAATTGACCGCCATGATCAAATCATCCGGCAGCACATGGCGCCACGCGCTCCGTTGCCGGCAGGCCAGGGACAAGATGGCGAGGCCCAGCCGATCGATCTGATCGATATCGTCGGCCAACATGATGGTGATCGGCGGCGCGACTCGCCCCAAGAACGGGTGATGCCAACGCAAAAGCGCCTCCACGCCGAAGACACGCCCCGTTCGGCAATCGATCTGCGGCTGAAATTCGAGGAAGATCTGATCGCCCGCCTTGATGGCGTCGTCCAAGTCGCTCGCGAGCGTCGCCGCGACTCGGCTCTCCTCGCCCGGCAGGTCGAGATAACGCATCGCCTTCGGGCTCAGCTCGGGCGATTCCGCGATGCGCAGCAGGGACGTGAGCGTCTCTTGGCTTCGCTTGCCGGCCAGATATTCGGCGATGCGAACGAAAGGCGCGTAAATCGCCGCCCCCGCCGCCAAACACAGCAGCTGCACGAACGTCCCGGCGAGCGACCCCGTGACGGCGTATCCGCTATAGAGCGCCGGCGTCGTCCAAGCAACGCCGTAGCTCGTCTTCGGCATCACGTGAAAGACAATGGCCGCATAGCCAATCAGAATCTGCACGACCGGCGTCAAAATGAACGGGATCGCATAGAGCGGATTGAGCACTAAAGGCAGCCCAAACAGCAGCGGCTCGTTCACGTTGAACAGCGCGGGCAGCATGATGAAAAGCGCCAGTTTCCTCGCGCGCACCGTACGACTCACGAGCAGCAGCGCCAGGATGAGGCTGAGCGTTCCGCCCGAGCCGCCCATCCTAGCGAACACCGAGAAAAAGTCATGCGTAAACACGAAGGCTGCCTGGCCGCCGTGCGCCACCGCGGCCACGTTCGCGTTTCCGGCCGGATCGAGCACGTACCGTTCCACGGCGAAAAGCGCGTTCGGTCCGTGCATACCGAATAGCCATAGCACTTGCGAGGCAATCTCATAGACGACGCCGAAAAGCAGGCTATCGGAGAGCTTCGAAGTCAAAGTGAAAGGCAACGCGCCCCACGTGTCGGCATAGCCAGGCCAAGCCATCGACAGCCACGCAAATTTCCCCGCGGCGAAAATCAGGATCGTGAGCATCCCCGCCGGCATGACGGTGAAAACGTCGCCCACTACCGGATCGTTGCTGAGGTGATTGAGCGGAATGCGCAGAAAACGCATGCCGCTGAGCTTAAGAAACAGGCTGCCGCCGAGGGAAGCCGCCAACAAGGCGCTCCACATGCCGTCGGTGACCGATAGCGAAGCGAGGGGCGTGGCGTCGCCATCGACGAAGATCAACGTGAAGAAGCACGACGCGACGATGCTCGCGGCAATCGCGGGATTGACCGGGCTGACTCCGGGCCGCTGATTGTGAAGATTCGTCAGGGCGACGGCGAAACCGGACAGCGCCACGAGCGCGCCGATGCCGAACGTGCCGGCCAGCAACCTGTCCGCAAACGCTTGCGCATGGGAGCCGAAGGCGGCGAATAACCATCGGCTCACCGCGTCGGACGGCGGGTAGCGCAGCAGCAGCGCCAGCGCGCCGACCATGATGAGCGGCAACGGCAGCGCGAGTCCGCGCCGGATCGCGAAGAAATACGGCAGATGGTCGATTCGCTCGACCCATGTCGAGAACTGGTGCCAACGCGAT
>DATJJH010000225.1:0-17587 GCA_035492395.1 Trinickia sp.
GCGCCGGGCGCGGCCGCTGCAATCGCCGCGTCGGTTTCCTCGATGAACGTACCGATTCGCGAGATCGGCACCGCGATATCGTGTTTGATGTTCAAGCCTTCCTCGGCCTGCGCGAGCGGAATATGCTCGCGCAAATCCCAAAACGCACGCGATTGCGCGAGGCTTTCCGCAACGACGGCATCTTCGACGAGCCCTGATTCGAGCGCTTGCTCCGTCATGCGTTCGAACAGGGTGCGCGCGTGGGCTTCGCTTTCGGTGTCCGACAGTTCCAGCAGTACGATCTGGGCGTGCGGCTGGTCGAACGGGTAGCGCAGCTGCGGGTAGTGCTTGCCGACGAGACGCAAACAAAAATCGGACATGATCTCGTAGCCCGTCAGCAGCGGGCCCGCGCATTGTTGCGCGAGCGTGAGAAACTCGAGGGCCGCATGGGGCGACGCGAGCGCCGCCAGGGCCGTGACGCGCGCGGCCGGTAGAGGGTGCAACTTCATGACGGCGGCCGTGATGACGCCGAGCGTGCCTTCCGCTCCGATGTACAGATCGCGTAAGTCGTAGCCCGTGTTGTCCTTGCGCAGCGCGCGCAGCCCATCCCAAATTTCGCCCCGCGGCGTGACGACTTCTAGCCCCAGGCAAAGTTCGCGCGTATTGCCGTAACGAAGAACGCCCGTGCCTCCCGCGTTGGTGGCCAGGTTCCCGCCGATCGTGCAGCTGCCTTCGGCGGCCAAGCTGAGCGGGAACAGGCGATCGGCCTGCCTTGCGTGACGCTGCACCTCGGCCAGGATCACACCTGCTTCCACGGTGATGGTGTTGTTGTGCGGGTCGAGCGCGCGCACGCGATTCAATCGCGCGACGCTTAGGACCGCTTGGCGGCCCGTGACGTCGGGTGTCGCACCGCCCGCGAGGCCCGTGTTACCCCCTTGAGGCACGATCGCTACGCGATGCTCGTAGGCGAGCTTGAGGACGGCGGCCACTTCCTGTGTCGTGCCGGGCCGCAATACGGCGCAGGCGGCGCCGGTATACCGGCGCCGCCAATCGGTCAAGAACGGTGCGGTGTCGTTCGGTTCGGTCAGGACGTGCGCGGCGCCGATGGCGTCGCGGCAGGCGGTAACGAACGCGTCTCGATCGGATGAAATGGTGTCGGTCATGATGGTCGTCCGGGGCGTCTGGGCAGCCGGCCTTTAGCCCGCGCGAGGCGAAAGCTTGATGGCGAAGGCGCTCAATTGTCGATGCAGCATCGTACGCTCAAGTCTTGGCGGCGAGGCTAACCGGCAGACTATGTCGAGCCGGTGTCTTGCGCCTCGCCCTGTTCGCGTCGGGCCGCTCGTGCCGCACGCTTGAACGGGGCAAGATGGGCCAGCGCACAGCCGATGAACAGCGTCGCGATTGCCACCTCCGCCCATGCGAGCCGCGAAGACAGGCCGCGGTCGGTCATGCCGCGCACGATTCCCTCGGCCACGTACAGGAGCACCAGCATCGAGGCCCATTGCAGCGTGTAAAGCTTGCGCCGCCAAACGCCGGGCAGCGCGCACGCGAGCGGCAGCGCTTTGAGCACGAGCGCCGATCCGCCGGGGCGCAGCGGCGCGAGCCAGCGCTCCCACGCCAGCGCCAGCACGATCAAGGCCAAGAGCGAAAGCGTCGCGCCCAGCGCCCATCGGTCGCGCTGCGCGGCAGCGGGCGACGCGGGTTCGAGGCGCGCCGTCATGGGCGGCCCGCCAGCAGCGACGCCGTACGGGCAAGCCGGGCGCCCAGTGCGACGGCCAGCGTTTTCTCATCGGCCGACAGCGGCGCCTCGCGCACCCCGACGCCCGCGACATGCGACGCACCGTAGGGCGTGCCGCCCGTTTGCGTGCTCGAAAGCGCGCTTTCCGTATAGGGAATGCCGACCATGAGCATGCCGTGGTGCAGCAGCGGCAGCATCATGGAGAGCAGTGTCGACTCCTGTCCGCCGTGCAAGCTGCCCGTGGAGGTGAATACGCAGGCGGGTTTGCCCGCCAAGGCGCCGCTCATCCACTGTGGCGTGGTGCCGTCGAGGAAGTATTTGAGCGATGCGGCCATGTTGCCGAAACGGGTAGGCGAGCCGAGAGCGAGGCCCGCGCATTCTTCGAGATCGCGCAGCTCGGCGTAGGGCGGGCCGTCGGGCGGAATGGCGGGATGGGTCGCTTCGCTCACGGCGGAAACGGCCGGCACCGTTCTCACACGCGCCTGCATGCCGGGCACGCCGTCGACGCCTTGCGCGATGGACAAGGCCAAATCGCGGGTGGCGCCGTGCCGGCTGTAATAGAGTACGAGGATGTCTTTCATAGGCTTGGATCGTGAGCGGCTTATTATAGGGGCGGGCATGCCGGCGCGCCGCCGGCTGCCGCCATCGAACGAAAAGGAGAACGATTCTTGCGGACGCTCAGTTCCGAGCTGGACACGCTCAAACGTCTGGCGCGCTTCGCCGCGAAGCGCAGCGGGGAAGATCGCATCGCCCAAGTGGCGGGCAGCCTGACGTTCACGACGATGCTCGCGATCGTGCCGCTCGCGACAGTGGCGTTTGCACTGTTCACGGCCTTCCCGATCTTCGCTAAATTCCAAGCGTCGCTGCAGATGTTTCTGGCGCTGCACTTCATGCCCGATCAGATCAACAACCAGATTTTCAAGTATCTGAATCAATTCGCATCGAAAGCCAAGGGGCTGACGACGGCGGGCATGATCGTGCTGTTCGTGACGTCCGTGATGACGATGATGACAGTCGAATCGGCATTCAATGTCATTTGGCGCGTGGCTAAGCCGCGCCCGTTCGCTCAGCGCGTGCTCGTGTACTGGGCGATCATCACGCTTGGCCCGTTATTGATCGGCGTGAGCCTGTCTATTTCGTCGTATCTCTTCGCGCAATCTAGTCTTCTCTCGAACGGGCCCGTGCCGTCGTTGCTCGAATGGGCGTTGACGGGCGCGGCGCTGCCGCTGACAGCGCTCGCGTTCGCGCTGCTCTACGTTTATCTACCGAACTGCTCCGTGGCATGGCGCGACGCGGTCGTGGGCGGTCTGATCGCGGCCGTCGCGTTCGAATTGGCCAAGCGCGGCTTCGGCTATTACGTGCGCCGCATGCCGACGTACACGGCCGTGTACGGCGCATTCGCGCTCGTGCCGTTGTTTCTGTTGTGGGTTTATCTCTGCTGGTTCATTACCCTCGCGGGCGCGACGATCGTTTCGGCGCTGCCGGCGATTCGCCTGGGGCAGTTTCACAGGCGGCACTACGCCGGCAGCGATCTGCTCGATGCGTTGGAATTGCTCGTGCGCCTGGACGAAGGGCGCGAGGCGGGCAAGCCGGGGCTAACCACCGTCGAACTCTCGCGCCTGCTGCGCTGCGACCTCGATACCGTCACGCGGCTGCTCGGCAAGCTCAGCCGGCGCGACTGGGTGACCCGGCTGGCCGACGACACGGCACAACGGTATGTGCTGATCGCGAATCCGGCGCAGGTGACGGTCGGGCGGCTGTTCGATATGTTCGTCATCGATCGGGCGGAACTCGAGTATCAGTTGCGGCTGGATTCGACGCGCGTCGATACGGCGCTGCTGCTCGATGCGCTGCACAACCCCAAGCTGGAACTGTCGCTCGCGACGCTGGTCGCGGCGCGAGCGGTGCGCGGCGCGCCCGGCGCCAGCGGCAACCCGGCGCGCTCGCCGTGGCCGCATCCGGCGGCCTAGCAATGCGCGGACCGATCTAGGCCGGGCCGCTAGCGGACCTTTGTGGGCGGCGCTACAGCGCGATCTTCCCGATGCAGATGTCCTTGAACATCACCCAATCGCCCATCAGGCTGTAGAGGGGATGCCGGAAGGTGGCGGGGCGGTTCTTTTCGAAGAAAAAGTGGCCGACCCACGCGAATCCGTAGCCGCAGACGACGGCCGCCGGCAGCCAGAGCCAGCCGCCCGTCGCGACGGCCATCGCCAAGCAGCCGATGACGCCGAGCGACCCGACGAAGTGCAGGCGACGGCAGATCGCATTGCGATGCTCGCCGAGATAGAACGGATAGAACTCGGCGAAGCTCGAGAAATGGGCCGAATGAGCGCTGTGAGCCATCGCTTCCTCCCTTGTACTGAGCGGGCGCCGAGCCCGCCGTGCGAAGCGGCGCGGCGGCCTCGGCGCCGGTCCGAACGAAATCGCTCGGACCACTACGGCCATTGTCCGGCGATCGCCCGGAAGGCGCAACCTGGCTGTTCGGCCTACTGTGACGTCACGCTCGTTGCGTTGCGGTGGCGGCTCGAGCGAACGCAAATAGAGCATCGAGCGTGGCGTCGGGCTGCTCGGACATCAGTGCATGACCGGCTTCCAGCGTGACGACATCCACCGGCGCACCCGCGGCCTCGAGGGCGGCGACTAGCGTTCGCGTGGCGCGCGGCGGCGTCATCATGTCCTTCGCGCCCAGCACGAGGCGCACCGGGCAGCGCACCTGCGCGGCGCGCTCCAGCCCCGCTACGTAGCCGTTGCAGGCGGCGAAATCGGTGTGAAACAAGTTCGGTTCGCCGCGCACCGATACGCGCTCCATGAGCCGCTGGTTGATGCCGTGCAGCCAGAAGCCGGGTCCGGGGTTCGACGGCTTGGCGGCGATCGTCGAATGCGACCAGCGGTTCACGAGGTCGATCGCTTCCGGTTCGCGATGCAGCGCCGCGTCGAGCAGCGCGTCGGAGACCGCCATCGGCACGGCCGTCGCCACAAGGGCTGCGCCTAGCGTGCGAGCGGGGTGCCGGCTTGCAAAATCGAGCGCCACGAGCGAACCCATGCTGTGCCCGACGACGAGCGCCGCCGTTATCCCCGCCGCGTCGAGCAGCGCGGCAAGCCAATCGGCCAGCGCTTCCACTGTCGTCTTTGCCGGCCCGTCGCTGCGGCAATGGCCGGGCAGATCGACGGCCAGCACGTTGAAGCCGTGATGCGCGAAGTAGCGGCTCTGAAGGCCCCAGACGCTATGGTCGTGCTGCGCACCGTGCGCGAACACGACGGTGGGCTGCGCCGGGTCGAAGCGCTTGCCGCCCGTATAGGCGTACGCGGACTTGCCTTGGACGGTCAGGATCATGCGGACTCCTTCTTCGAGGGCGCGCCGGGCGCGCTTGCGGCCGGTTTGCCGGCCGTCTTGGTCACGGCCTTGAGGGCGCGCTTGAGGTCGTCGATCAGATCGTCGGGATCCTCGAGGCCGATCGACAGACGAATCGTGCCCTCCGCGATGCCGGCCGCCGCCAGCGCCGCGGCGTCCATGCGAAAGTGCGTGGTCGAGGCTGGGTGAATGACGAGCGAGCGTGCGTCGCCGACGTTGGCGAGGTGCGAGAACAGCGTCAGCGTTTCGATGAAGCGGCGGCCGGCCGCACGATCGCCGCGCAGGTTGAAGCTGACGACGGCGCCGGCGCCGCGCGGCAGCAAGCGCTTGGCCAACGCGTAATCGGGATGCGATTGGAGTTCCGGATATGCGACCGATTCGACGCCCGGCTGGGCGGCGAGGAATTCGACGATCTTGCGCGTATTCGCAACGTGCCGCTCCATTCGCAGCGGCAGCGTTTCGATGCCCTGCAGCAGTTGCCAGGCCGCCTGCGGGTGCAGGCAAGCGCCGAAGTCGCGCAGCCCCTCCCGGCGGGCGCGCAGCAAAAAGGGCGCAACGGTGCTTTCCTCGGCGAACACCATGCCGTGAAAGCCGTCGTACGGCTCGGTGAACTCCGGAAAGCGGCCGGATGCGACGAAATCGAACGTTCCCCCGTCCACCAGCACGCCGCCGATCGTCGTGCCGTGGCCCCCGAGGAATTTCGTGGCCGAGTGATAGACGAAATCCGCGCCGTGCTCGAACGGCTTGACGAGGAACGGCGTCGTGAACGTCGAATCGACGAGCAGCGGGACGGCGTGCGCGTGCGCGATGTCGGCCAGCGTCTCGATGTCGAGCACGTCCAGGTTCGGATTGCCGAGCGTTTCGCCGAACAGCAGCCGAGTGTTGGGGCGCACCGCCGCGCGCCAGGCGTCCGGATCGCCGGGTTTCACGAACGTCGTTTCGATGCCGAAGCGGCGCAGCGTGTAGTGCAGCAGATTGTGGGAACCCCCGTAAAGGGCGCTGGACGCGACAATGTGCGAGCCGGCGCCCATCAGCGTGGCGATTGCCAAGTGCAGCGCCGCCTGGCCGCTGGCGGTGCCGATCGCGCCGACGCCGTTCTCGAGCGCGGCGACGCGCTCCTCGAATACGGCGACGGTCGGGTTCGAGATGCGCGAGTAGACGTGGCCGGCGCGCTCCATGTTGAACAGAGCGGCGGCGTGGTCGGCGTCGCGGAAAACGAAGGCCGTGCTCTGGTAGATCGGCGTGGCGCGGGCGCCGGTCGCGGGGTCGGGGGCCGCGCCGGCATGCAGCGCGAGCGTATCGAAGCGGTTGGCGGACATGACGTCGGCCGGGCGGGCGCCCGGCAAGGGTTTCGGTGGCGGCCATCGTAACACCGGCGGGCGGCCCGGGGCGGCCGTCCGGCCCCCTGTAACTTGTTCTGATTACGGGGCGCTTCGCTTTCCTTTTGCAAGTCTTTCCGCTAGGATCGACCGATCCATTCAAGCTTTACCGGAGCGAGCCATGCGAGTCAGCGACATCCTGAAGGTCAAGGGCAACACGTTGTTCACCGTCACGCCCGATACGCCGCTGAGCCAGGCGGTCAACACGATGGCCGAGCACGACATCGGCTCGCTCGTCGTCATGGAGTTCGGCGATCTCGTCGGCATGCTCACCTTTCGCGAGATCATTCTCACGCTCAAGCAAAACGACGGCACCGTCGGCTCGGCCACGATTCGCAAGGTCATGGACGATCATCCGATCACCTGCACGCCCGAAACCGACGTCAACGAAGTGCGCCGCATGATGCTCGAGCATCATGTCCGTTATCTGCCGGTCATGGAAAACCGCACGCTGATGGGCGTTATTTCCTTCTACGACGTGGCCAAGGCCGTCGTCGAAGAGCAAAGCTTCGAGAACCGCATGCTGAAGGCTTACATCCGCGATTGGCCCGAGGACGGTCAGGCGCGCGACACGCATGGCGCATGAGCGACCGTCCGCTGCCCGCCGCTGCCACGCCACGCCGCGCCTCACGGGAACACCCTTCTCAGTTCACGCTTTTTCGCGAGCGGCGGTTCGCTCCGTTCTTTTGGACGCAATTTCTCGGCGCGCTGAACGATAACGTTTTCAAGGTCGGGTTCAGTTCGCTTGTGACCTATCAGACGGCGCGCTTTTCCGGCGTCGACGCGAAGACGGCCGCGTTCCTGATTTCCGCCATCTTCATTCTGCCGTTCGTCCTCTTCTCGGCCACCTCGGGCCAGATCGCCGACAAATACGATAAAGCGACGCTCACGCGGTTCGTCAAGACGTTCGAAATCGTCGTCATGCTGATCGGCGGCGCCGGGTTCGTGACGCATCATGCGCCGCTGCTATATCTATGCACGTTCCTCATGGGCGTGCATTCGACGTTGTTCGGGCCGGTCAAGTACGCCTATCTGCCGCAGCACCTGGACGATCACGAGCTCGTCGGGGGCAACGGGCTTGTCGAGATGGGCACGTTCGTCGCCATTCTCATCGGCACGATCATCGGCGGTGCGGCTGCGGCCGCTCCCGAACACGGTGCGTGGATGCTGGCCGGCATGTGTCTTGCCGTGGCGCTCGCCGGGCGTTCGACCTCGCGCTTCGTGCCGGTTTCGCCCGCTTCGCAGCCCGAGCTGCGCATTAACTGGAATCCCGTCACCGAAACGTGGCGGAATTTGGCGTTGGCGCGCGAAGACCGCACGGTTTTTCTCAGCCTGCTGGGGATTTCGTGGCTGTGGTTCGTCGGCGCGACATTCCTCACATCGTTCTTCAGTTACGCCAAAGACGTGCTGTCGGCGAACCCGGATGTCGTTACGGTCCTGCTCGCAACGTTTTCGCTCGGGATCGGCACCGGATCGCTGTTGTGCGAGAGGCTCTCGAAACGGCGCGTCGAAATCGGGCTCGTGCCGCTCGGGTCGATCGGCATCAGCGTATTCGCCCTCGATCTGTTCTGGGCCAGCCATGCGCTGCCGCCGATGGGGCGGCTCATCGGCGTCGCCGAATTTCTCGGGCATGCGCGTCATTGGCGCATTCTTGCCGATCTATTCTTGCTCGCCATGTTCGGCGGTTTTTATAGCGTGCCGCTCTATGCGCTGATTCAAAGCCGCAGCCAGCCCACGCACCGCGCGCGCATCATCGCCGCGAACAACATACTCAACGCGTTTTTCATGATCGTATCGGCGTTGATGGCGATCGGGTTGACCTCCGCCGGCGTCAGCATTCCGGGCATCTTCGCCGTCACGGCACTGCTCAATGTCGTGGTCGCCGCTTATATTTATTCGCTCGTGCCCGAGTTTTTGCTGCGTTTCGTTGCATGGCTGCTCGTCCATACGTTCTACCGGATTCGGCTCGTGCATGCGGAGCGCATTCCCGAAGAAGGCGCCGCCGTGCTCGTCTGCAACCATGTGAGCTACGTCGATGCCGTGGTGATCATGGCCGAAAGCCCGCGGCCGATCCGATTCGTCATGGACCACCGCATTTTTCGTACTCCGCTCGCGGGCTGGCTGTTCCGTCACGCGAAAGCGATCCCGATTGCGCCGGCGCATGAAAATCCGGCCATGCTGGCGCGGGCTTACGATGCCTGTTCGGCGGCGTTGGCCGAGGGCGAAATCGTGTGCATCTTTCCCGAAGGCAAGCTCACCCGCGACGGCGAACTCAACGCGTTTCGCCACGGCGTCACGCAGATCGTCGAGCGCACACCCGTGCCGGTCATCCCCATGGCTTTGCGTGGGCTTTGGGGCAGTGTGTTTTCGCGTCATTCCGATGCTCGCTGGCCGCGCCCGCTCCAGAAAGGCGTCATGAGCCGCCTGACGCTGGCCGTGGCGGAGCCGCTCGAACCGAGCGCCGCGACGCCTGAGGCGTTGCAGCGCATCGTGGCCGATCTGCGTGGGGTGCGGAAATAGGACGACAGCGGCGTTCGTGACCATTGGGGCGATAAAGCGGCAACGGCGCCAAACGGATAGCCGTCATCGCCTCGTGCGATTCGTGCGGCGCGCTCGTCCGACCTCGGATGGCGCTAAGGCGTCAGTCACGCAGGGCAGGGCATAATAGCGGCTTGCTCATCTATTTTCTCTCGAGGCCACGTTCATGTCCGGCAACACTATCGGCACGCTTTTCACCGTCACGACGTTCGGCGAATCGCACGGCCCGGCGATCGGCTGCGTGATCGACGGTTGCCCGCCCGGCATGGCGATTTCGGAAGCCGACATCCAGGGTGAGCTCGATCGCCGCAAGCCCGGTACGTCGCGTCATGTCACGCAGCGGCAAGAAGAGGACAAGGTCGAAATTCTGTCGGGCGTGTTCGAAGGCGTCACCACGGGCGCGCCCATCGCGCTGTTGATTCGAAACACCGATCAGCGCAGCAAGGATTACGGCAACATCTCGGAAACGTTTCGTCCCGGCCATGCCGACTACACCTACTGGCACAAGTACGGCGTGCGCGATTTCCGGGGGGGCGGCCGCTCCTCGGCGCGACTGACGGCGCCGACCGTCGCGGCCGGCGCCATCGCGAAGAAATGGCTGAGCGAAAAATTTGGCGTGCAAGTGCGCGGCTACATGAGCGCGCTGGGCGAAATCGATATCCCGTTCGTCGATTGGTCGCAGGTTTCGCAAAATCCGTTCTTTGCACCGAATGCCGACATCGTGCCCGAACTCGAGGCCTACATGGATGCGCTGCGCAAAGACGGCGATTCGATCGGCGCGCGCATCGGCATTGTGGCCAGCGGGGTGCCCGTGGGGTGGGGCGAGCCGTTGTTCGATCGTCTCGACGCGGACATCGCCCACGCCATGATGGGCATCAACGCCGTGAAAGGCGTCGAAATCGGTGCGGGCTTCGCGAGCGTGGCGCAGCGCGGCTCCGTGCATGGGGACGAACTGACGCCCGAGGGGTTTGTCGGCAACCACGCGGGCGGCGTACTCGGCGGCATTTCGACGGGGCAGGACATTCGCGTGTCGATCGCGATCAAGCCGACATCGAGCATCCGCACGCCGCGCCGCTCGATCGACAAGCAAGGGCAGAGCGTCGTGGTCGAGACGTTCGGCCGGCACGATCCCTGCGTCGGCATACGCGCTACGCCGATCGCCGAAGCGATGCTCGCACTTGTGTTGATCGATCATGCCCTGCGCCATCGCGCGCAATGCGGCGACGTGCACGTGGCCACGCCGAAGATCGCGGCCAGCGCGCCCTGATCCGCCTCGTTCTCGAACGTTCCCACAGCGGCCGGTCGATTGCCGTGGCTCACCGCATGTGGCGTTGCCGCGGCGGCCAGCGGCGCTGCGTTACGCGATCGGTCGTGCTTGTGTGTAAAGGACGAGTTTGAGCGCCGGGTCTTGGCTGGCTTGAAATGTCACATATTCGACCGCGATATTGCCGAGCCGCGGATGTTGCAGGTGCTTTTCTCCGGCGCGAGGCCCTCGTACCTCATGTGTTTTCCACCACGCGCGAAATTCCGGGCTACGGTCCGTCAGAGCGGCCACTAGCCGAATGAAGGCCGGGTCGTCGCAAAACGCGTCGTACATCGGGCGAAACTGGCTGACCATGCGGCGAGCCTCGTTTTCCCAACCGACGAACGTGGCCCGCACTTCCATGTCGGTCAGCATGTAGAAGAGGATGTTGCGCTCTTCCTCTTCGAATCTCGAAAAATCCGTTATCAATTCGGCCGCATGAGCGTTCCATGCCAGGACGTCCCACCGGCGTCCCGTTACATACGCCGGCACATTCAACTGGGCAAGCAGCGCGCGCACCGTTTCCGGTACGCTCTCGCGCTCGAACCTCGCAGGCTGCGCCCGCAGCGACAGCGACTTCATGTGCTCCGTTTCCGCGTCGTTCAGCCGAAGCGCACGCGCGAGCGCCGCGAGCGTGCCCGGCGATGGTGTGACATCTCGGCCCTGCTCGAGCCTCGTATACCAATCGACGCTGATGCCGGCAAGTTCGGCTACCTCTTCACGCCGAAGCCCGGGCGTCTTGCGGCGGCTCGTATCGGTGATGCCGTGTTCGACCGGTGACAGGGCGCGCCGGCGCGATCGCAGCAGGTTGCCCAACTCATTCTTCGGCGTGCTCATTTCGCTTGCTCCGTTTCTTCCGTCGCCGTCTTGCCTAGGATTGGCCAATCCCAGGATCATCGGATCACTGCAATGCGCTTCAGCGAACGCTTACCTTGAACCTGAATCGTTCATGAAGAGGTGTCCGCATGTCTACCCCCACATTGCATGGCGCCGCCGGCGCCGCGCCGTCGTCCTCCGCCGCACCTGCCGCTCATCCGTTACGTTGGTGGACGCTGGCCGTCATGGTCATCGCTCAGTTCATGTTTGTCGTCGATGCGTTCATCGTCAACGTCGCGCTGCCGTCGATTCGTGCAGACTTGCGGGCGACCCCGGCCGAACTCGAGGCGGTCGTCGCGGCTTATCAGATCGCTTACGCCACGCTGCTGATCACGGGCGGACGCCTGGGCGACATTGTCGGACGCAAGTTCGCTTTTCAGACCGGCTTGATCGGCTTCACGCTGGGATCGCTCTGGTGCGGCGTCGCGTCGTCCGCTGGGCTGCTGATTGCCGCGCGCATCGCTCAGGGCGGCGCCGCGGCGCTGATGTTGCCACAGGTGCTCGCGTCGATTCAAACCCTCTTTCCGGCTAATGAACGGGCGCGTGCGTTTTCGATTTTCGGCCTCGTACTCGGTTTGGGCGGGGCGCTCGGACCAGTACTCGGGGGGCTACTGATCGAACTCGACAGTATGCACCTGGCATGGCGGAGCGTATTTCTGGTCAACCTGCCCGTGGGCATCGCCGCTACCGTTGCGGCGGGCGCCGTCGTGCCGAAGTTCGCGTCCAAGCCGGGTGCGCGCTTGGATCTGGTCGGTACGGCCCTGTTGGGTGCCGGCGTCGTCGCATCGCTGTATCCGCTCGTGTTCGGGCGCGACCTCGGCTGGCCGCCGCGAATGCTGGCGCTGCTTGCTGCGGGGGTGCTCGGGCTCGTCGGCTTTTTGCGGTATGAGTCGAGCGTCGCCGCGCGCGGCGGCCAACCGCTGTTCGACGTCGCTTCGTTGCGCGATCGTGCGTTTGCGACCGGCCTCGCGGCGAGCTTCGCTTTCTATCTGGGCATCGCGTCTTTTCTGCTTGTCTTGACGCTCTATCTGCAAAATGGGCTGCACATGTCGGCGCTACACGCCGGCTCGACGATCGTGCCCTTGGCTGCCGGCTTTTTGTTCGCTTCGCGCCGGGCTACGCATTGGACGGAGCGGTACGGCGTCGACGTTCTGGTCGCGGGTGTGGCAGTTGTGATTCTCGGATTGCTGTGGTTTCTCGCAGTCGCGCACGGATTGGCGGCATCCGGCTCGGCGCACCCGGTGAGCGCGGGCGCCGCATTCCGGCGCTTGGCCGGGCCGTTGGCTTGTTATGGCTTCGGTGAAGGGCTCGTGATGGCGCCGCTCGTCAGCACGGTCCTGGCGCGGGTGCGCAGCGCCCACGCTGGAGCATTGGCAGGCGTGTTCATCACCGTGCAGCAGCTCTCGGGCGCGAGCGGAATCGCGCTCATAGGCGCGGCGTTCTTCTCTTCGCTGCACGGCGGCTTTCCTCATGCGCTATCGGTAAGCTGCGCATGGATCATCGGGGCCGCGCTCGCGAGCATGGCGCTGCTGCGGCGGCTGGCCATGCTCGATCGACGATGAAACGGCTGCGACTGGCAGTCGGGCCATCGCCGCGTACGAACGTCGCGACGGGACATTGAAGCGATAGGGCCGCGCGGCGCGCGGCCCTTCGGCTCACATAGCCCCGTAGTTAGGCCCGCCGCCGCCTTCGGGCGTGACCCACACGATGTTCTGCGTCGGATCCTTGATGTCGCACGTCTTGCAATGCACGCAGTTCTGCGCGTTGATGACGAGCCGGTCGCTGCCATCCTCGTTCTTGGCGAACTCGTACACGGCCGCGGGGCAAAAGCGCGCTTCCGGGCCCGCGTAGGTCCGCAGATTCACGTTCACGGGCACCGATGCATCCTTGAGCGTCAAGTGCGCCGGCTGATTCTCCTCGTGATTCGTGTTCGAGATGAACACCGACGAGAGCCGATCGAACGTGAGCTTGCCATCGGGCTTCGGATAAGCGATCGGCGTGCACTGCGATGCGGGTTTGAGCATCTCGTGATCGCGATGCTGATGGTGCAGCGTCCACGGCACATTGCCGCCCAGCAGCTTCTGCTCGATGCCGACCATCAGCGTGCCCAGGTACAGCCCCTTGCTCATCCACTGCTTGAAATTGCGCGCGCGATGCAATTCGCCGTGCAGCCACGATTGCTTGAACGATTCCGGGTAAGCGGTCAGTTCATCGTTTTGACGGCCCGCCTGCACAGCGTCGAACGCCGCTTCGGCCGCCAGCATGCCGCTCTTGATGGCCGCATGGCTGCCCTTGATGCGCGAAGCGTTCAAGAAGCCCGCATCGTCGCCCACGAGCGCGCCGCCGGGGAACACGAGTTTGGGCAGCGACATCAAACCGCCGGCCGTGATCGCCCGCGCCCCGTACGAGATACGCTTGCCGCCATCGAGGAACTTGCGAATCTCGGGGTGCAGCTTGTAGCGCTGGAATTCCTCGAACGGCGAGAGATACGGGTTCGAATAGCCCAGGCCGACGACGAAGCCCACCATCACCTGGTTGTTGTCGATGTGATAGAGGAACGAGCCGCCGTACGTCTGCGTATCGAGCGGCCAGCCGGCCGTGTGGACCACGAGCCCCGGTTGGTGCTTGGCCGGATCGATTTCCCACAGCTCTTTGATGCCGATGCCGTACACCTGCGGATCGACGCCCTGATCGAGCTTGAACTGCTCGTTCAGCCGCCGGCCCAGATGCCCGCGCGCGCCTTCGCCGAACAACGTGTACTTCGCATGCAGCTCCATGCCGAGCTGGAAGTTTTCCGTGGGCTCGCCGTCCTTGCCGATGCCCATGTTGCCCGTGGCCACGCCCTTGACCGAGCCGTCGTCGTTGTAGAGCACTTCAGCGGCGGCAAAGCCCGGGAAGATCTCCACGCCTAGCGCCTCGGCCTGCTGGCCGAGCCAGCGCGTGACGTTGGCCAGGCTGATCACGTAATTGCCGTGATTCTTGAAGTTATCGGGCAGCGCCCAGTTCGGCGTCTTGACGGCGCTCTTTTCGGTGAGGAAAAGGAACCGGTCTTCCGTCACCTCGACGTTGAGCGGCGCGCCTTTCTCCTTCCAATCGGGGATAAGCTCGCTAATGGCGCGCGGGTCCATGACGGCGCCCGATAGAATGTGCGCGCCGATCTCCGACCCCTTCTCGAGCACGCACACGCCCACGTCCACGCCTTTTTCCTGCGCGAGCTGCTTGAGCCGAATAGCGGCAGACAGCCCGGCGGGACCGCCGCCCACGATCACGACGTCGTACTCCATCGACTCGCGAGGCCCATATTGCTCGATCAGACTTTCGGGGGTCATTGAGGCTCCTTAGCCATTAGAATGCTTTTTTTCGGGTTCGTATTGTCAGCGAACGATAGGGACGCTGCAACCGCATGCTGGTAGATTAGCACGATCGTTCTATTTACATGATAGAGTATTCCGCTAGGGTGCACGGCTTTGCGGCCGCCTGTCGGGCTTTCGATCGCGCAACGCACAACTTCATGACTTAAAGGAACGAGAATGGGCCGTTCGATCAACCTGGAAGGCAAGGTCGCACTGATCACGGGGGCCTCGAGCGGGCTCGGCAAGCGCTTCGCGCTGGTGCTGTCGCAGGCAGGGGCCAAGGTCGTGCTCGCGAGCCGCCGCGTGGAGCGGCTGAAGGAATTGCGCGCCGAAATCGAGGCGTCGGGCGGCGCTGCGCATGTGGTTTCGTTGGACGTGACCGATTACCAAAGCATCAAGTCGGCGGTCGCGCACGCCGAGACGGAGGCGGGCACGATCGACATCCTCGTGAACAACTCAGGTGTGTCGACGACGCAAAAGCTCACCGACGTCACGCCGGCCGATTTCGAATTCGTCTTCGATACCAATACCCGCGGGGCCTTCTTTGTCGCGCAGGAAGTCGCCAAGCGCATGATCATGCGCTCGGGCGGCGCGGCGCAAAAGCCGGCTTATCGGATCATCAACATCGCGTCGGTGGCGGGGCTGCGCGTGTTGCCGCAGATCGGCCTGTATTCGATGAGCAAGGCCGCCATCGTGCACATGACGCGCGCGATGGCGCTGGAATGGGGGCGGCATGGCATCAACGTCAACGCCATTGCGCCGGGCTATATCGACACGGAAATCAATCATCACCATTGGACGACCGACCAGGGGCAAAAGCTGGTGTCGATGCTGCCGCGGCACCGAGTAGGGCAGCCCGAGGATCTCGACGGGCTGTTGCTGCTGCTTGCGGCCGACGAGTCGCAATTCATCAACGGCGCGGTCATCGCGGCCGACGACGGGTTCGGCCTTGCCTGAGCGTGCATGTTTCGTGGTTCAAAGCGAGGCGAGGGAAGGGAAGTGGAAGCAGCAGCAATGGAAGTCAACGAAGCAAGCGCGGCAAAGGATGCAGAACCCGTGAAGCAAGCGGCGACCGGCGATTACCGGCCCATATTCGAAATGTCGATGCCGATCCGGTGGGGCGACATGGACGCATTCGGCCATGTGAACAACACCGTGTACTTCCGCTACATGGAGCAGGTGCGGATCAGCTGGTTCGAATCGATCGGCATGATCGGCGGCGCGGAACAAGGCCAAGGGCCGGTGATCGTCAACGCGTCGATGGAATTCCTGCGGCAGTTGCATTACCCGGGCGACATCGTCGGCATGATGACGGTGGGTCAACCGGGGCGCAGCAGCTTCGATACGGGCTTCGAGTTGCGACGCGCCGACGATCCGGGCACGCTCTATGCGCGCGGCGCCGCTCGGTGCGTCTGGATCGACTATGCCGCGGGACGCTCGGCGCCGCTGCCCGAAACGCTGCGCGCGCGGCTGGAACATCCCCATCTGGGACGCGCCGGTTGACGCGAGAGTCGGCGCCAATCGGCGTAAGTCGGCGTGCCCGTCAGTGGCCCAGCAGCCGCTGTATGAGCTCGGTGGCGTTTCCCGTGCCGTACTTGCGCATGAGGCGCGCTCGGTAGATGTCGACCGTGCGCGGGCTGATGTCGAGCGCGCGGCCGATCTGCTTGCTGGTCTTGCCGGTTGCCAGCTGAGCTGCCACTTCGCGTTCGCGCGGCGTCAACTCCACGGCGACGCGTCGCGTCGCACTCAAATCCTCGAAGGTCCAGACACCGGCCGCCAGCGGCGCTTCGCGTTCGAGCGCCCGCCCTGTGACGTGGCACCAGAACAGCTCCCCATCGGTGCGCTTCATGATCCGATCGTCGGCGTAGCTGCCTTGGGCCGTCATGATGGGGCCGATCCGCTCGCCGATGCGCTCGAACTCGTCCGAGGACGGGTAGAGCACTTCGAACGAACGCCCGATGAGCGCCGTGCGGTCGCACCGGAAAATGGCTGCGACCGCGTCGTTGCAGTCTTCGATCGCTCGGTCGCGGGAAAGCACGAGGCCGATCGGCGCGAGATGGAAGGCGGTTTGGTAGTCGAGTTTGGGCATGGTTCGCGGCAGCCCGGCGCTTGCTCGCACCGGGGCTTTCGCTTATGTATTTTTGCGTATTGTGCCGCAACGGTCTGCCATCGTACCCTTTGGCTCATTAAACCGAGCGTGGCATCGCGTGTCCTTAGCCGGTACGGGCGCGCTGAACGACTAAAATGAGCTTCGGCTATTTCGAAGCAAGCCGCGCCGATCCGGTTTCGGATTTCCATAACGGAAGGGACACACTGATGAACAAAGTCTATCCAAGCGCGTCCGCCGCGCTCGAAGGCATCGTCAAGGACGGCCAGACGTTCGCCGTCGGCGGCTTCGGCCTGTGCGGCATTCCCGAGGCGTTGATTGCCGCGCTGCGCGACACGGCCGTGAAGGGCATCACCTGCATCAGCAACAACGCGGGCGTCGACGGCTTTGGCCTCGGCCTGCTGCTCGAAACGCGCCAAATCAAGAAGATGATCTCGTCGTATGTCGGCGAGAACAAAGAGTTCGAGCGCCAGTTCCTGTCGGGCGAACTCGAACTCGAATTCACGCCGCAAGGCACGCTTGCGGAAAAGCTCCGCGCGGGCGGCTCGGGTATTCCCGCTTTCTTCACGAACACCGGCTTCGGCACGCTGATCGCCGAGGGCAAGGAAACCCGCCAGTTCGGCGAAAACCACTACGTGCTCGAACATTCGCTCACAGCCGACGTCGCGCTCGTCAAGGCGTGGAAGGCCGACAAGTCGGGCAACCTGATCTTCCGCCGCACCGCGCGCAACTTCAACCCGATGTGCGCGATGGCCGGGCGCATCACGGTGGCCGAGGTCGAGGAGATCGTGGAGGTGGGCGAGCTCGATCCGGATGCGATTCATACGCCGGGCATCTTCGTGCAGCGCATCGTGCTCAATGCGCATCCGGAAAAACGCATCGAACAACGCGTCGTGCGCGCGAAAGGAGACTGACATGGCTTGGACGCGTGAAGAGATGGCCGCGCGCGCGGCAAAAGAGCT
>DATJJH010000226.1:0-13695 GCA_035492395.1 Trinickia sp.
GCTGAACATTCAAATCAGTCCCCAGCGCAATGGGCACCCCGGCCTTGTGCAATTTGCGGAAGTTCTCGAAGCAGAACTTCTGGTGACGCCTGTAGTTCTCCATCACGAATGATGACGCGCCGGCCTTCTCCACCTTCTAGTTATGCCAAGAAGAAACGCTTTACCGAGCAGCCGATCATTGGATTCTTAAAGGAATTTCCGCGCCCCAAGGGCAGGATAAGAAAACGCCTTCGGGCTTTGCTCCCCGGCGGTTCGATGAGCGCCCGAAGAATCGTTCGGCAACATAATGATGTTGCGTGGCTGACTGCGACCTTCGCCTGTCGGAAGAGCATACGTACCAGTCCGATGAAGGAGGCAGCCACATATAGCGCAGTGCTCGATCATTAGAATCTAAAGTAGGACCATAGGCGCTCGAACCCTGTTCCAGCTCGGCTTTCAGGTCAAGCCGAGCCGACGAGTGTCCGTCAACCACCCGTATAGCGCTTTTTCGCTTCACCGCGCGGCCGTCACGGCGTAGTCTTGTTCAATGCTTGCGAACGATTCCAACGAACAGAAGCGGCAGGGCAGGTTCTCGCTGCTGATAAATGCGGGCCGCGGGGTCGCGGAATTGATGTCCGAGTGCCACAAATGCGGTGCGATAACAATGTATGGCCTCGAACTCGCGTGGAGACTGCAGACCGTGGTATGCCCGGAGTGCGCCACGTCCATGCGCTTGAAAGAGTCCGATGTGACGGCGTTGCGCGAAGGAGTCATCGAGGCGCGCGTGCGGCTCGACGCGCTGACTCGCACAGCCGCCGGGCGCGATTCGTCGTGAATCGTATTCGCCCTGCCGCACGACGTTATCCGCAGCAAACGACGGGAACCGACCTAAAGCAGACAACCAAAAGCCCCGCCGCAGCGGGGTCTGAGTTGCGGCGTGAATTGATTTACTGCTTGCGCTTGCGCCGCGAGAAACCGAGTCCGGCGAGACCAAGTCCGAGCAGCGCGAGAGTCGCAGGTTCTGGAGCCGACGCAGCTCCAAAATCTGTGCGTACGACTGCAAACGAGCGATCCGCGAATTGCGCCACGAAGTCAAGCGAACTTGTTCCCAAAGCGTCGTTGCAAATTGTAAGTCCACAATCGATTCGCGAATAACGTATCGCCATCGTCGATGATAGAAGATAAGGTTGCATCCGACGCAGGGTAGAAGATTCCTTGTTGCGTGCCTGCAAGGCCGGCGCCGGCGCCGAGGAATAAGAACGTTCCGCCGCCTGGCGCCAAGATCGCCGATACGAACGAGCCGCGTGGTGCTGACGGTCCGGACACGCATCAAAGCCATGGCCGCGGATCTGCAACAGGCGCGCGCCCCCGATGTGTCGGTCGCGCGCAAACGTGCTGTCGAAAAAGCTTGGCGACATCGTCGTCGAGGAACGTGACGACGGAGTGTATGCGCTGATGGACATCGGCCCCGTGCTGCTTCGCGCAGTCGGGGCCGATGTTTCTAAGACTGGTTGCGGGGGCAGGATTTGAACCTGCGACCTTCGGGTTATGAGCCCGACGAGCTGCCAGACTGCTCCACCCCGCGGCAGAACGAAATTATAGCAATTTCGCGACCCGCGGGTCAATGCGCGTTAAGCCGGCGTCTTCTCCGTTTCCTTGACGGCAGGACGCGTGCGCACCGGCGGTTCAGAAGGCATGGCAGGTGCGCTTTTCTGATCGGCCGCTTCCGGTTTCATCTTCGCCTTGTCGATCTGCTTTGCGCGCGCCTTCCACGACCAGCTGCTGAACTCGTAACACATGATCGGCTCCTTTCAGCGTTGCGGCGGCTCAGGCCTCCCATTCGTCGCTTCGAGTTATGCTGGCATGCTACGCCGCCGCGCATGCGCGTTCAACGGCTGCGTAACGCTACACGGGCAGCATCCGCTCGCCCGCCTCCACGGCAAACGGCAGGCGATTTTCGGCTGGCGGCAACGGGCACGACCAGCGCTGGTCGTACGCGCACGACGGGTTGTACGCAAGGTTGAAGTCGAGCACGAACTGCGCCTCGGATGCGCCGATGTCCGCGCCTTTGATGGTGTCGTACAGATAGCGGCCGCCGCCATAGGTCGACACGCCGTTGCTCGCATCGGCGAACGGCAGCCACAAGCCCCCGCCATAACCCTCGAACCAGTAGAGTGCCAACGTCGCGTGCGCGCCATGCAGATTGAACGCGACCGTGCCGACGCGCGTGCATCGCGTCAGGCCGTCGGCGGCGAGCGGGATCTCGAACGTCGCTCTCTGTGCAAGCCGCTTCACCACACCGACCGTTCGCCACGCCGGGTCGTAGGGATACCACGCTGCACCCGGCCAGTTAGCGCGCGCAGCGTCCGCGATCGGGCTCTCCGAATGCTCGCGAAACAGCCGATCTCGCGCCTCGCGAAACGCGATGGCGGCACGCTGCGGATCGGTCGCGGCGAGCGTGCGCACGTCCGCGTACAGCCCGGCTACCGTGCGCCGCCATCCGGCGAGGGATACCGGATCACTCGGCGCGCTCAAGCGACGCTCTCCAACCGCAATCGTGTCATAACGTTTCCGTTTGCGACGCGCGCGGCCGCCAGACGAGCAGCCGCGCCTCGATCTTGGTGACGGCGAAATCGAGCAGCAGCGCGAAGACCGTCAGCACGACGATGCCCGCGATCACCGTGTTGATGTCGAATACGCCCTCGGCCTGCAGGATCAGGTAGCCGACGCCCTTCGCCGATCCGAGATATTCGCCGACGACGGCGCCGACGAACGCCATGCCGACCGACGTGTGCAAACTCGAGAACACCCACGACGTCGCCGACGGCAGGTAGATCGAGCGCAGCAGTTGCCGCCGCGACGCGCCGAGCATCTGCGCGTTCGCGAGCACCACGGGGCTGACTTCCTTCACGCCCTGGTACACGTTGAAGAACACGATGAAGAAGACGAGGGTCACGCCGAGCGCCACTTTCGAAAGGACGCCCAGGCCGAACCACACGGCGAAGATCGGCGCGAGGATCACGCGCGGCATCGCATTGAGCGCGGTGATGTACGGCTCGGCGATCGCCGACGCCGTCGGCGTCAGCGCGAGCCACAGGCCGACGGCGAGCCCCAGTACGCTGCCTGCCGCAAACGCAAGCACCGTCTCCCATAACGTAATCGCGAGATGCGGATAGATTTTGCCCGACGCGAACCAGTTCCACACGACGACGACGACCTGCAGCGGCCGCCCGAAGAAGAACGCGATCTTGCTGGCATACGCCTCGTCCACGAGTCCCGGTGTCGTCAGTCCGTACCACACGACGAACACCAGCGCGAGGATCGCCACGTGCCAAAGGGCGAGCGCACTGCGGCTCGGACGCCCGTCAGCGCTTGCCCTGCGCATAACCCTTGAGCACTTCCGACTTCAGCACGTGCCAGATCGCCTCGTGCAGCTCGACGAAGCGCGGCGAGAGGCGAATCTCCGCGACGTCGCGCGGGCGCGGAAGGTCGATCGGAAACTCACCGATCGGCCGCGTCGCGGGCCCCGCCGACAGGACGACGACCCGGTCGGACAGCGCGATGGCTTCCTCGAGGTCGTGCGTGATGAAAAGGACCGACTTGCGATTCGCCGACCACAGCTCGAGCAGCTCGTTTTCCATGAGTTGGCGCGTCTGCACGTCGAGCGCCGAGAACGGCTCGTCCATCAGCAGGATTTGCGGGTCGAGGATCAGCATCTGCGCGAGCGCGACGCGCTTGCGCATGCCGCCCGACAACTGGTGCGGGTAACGGTCCTCGAAGCCGGCCAGCCCGACGCGCGTCAGCCACTCGCGTGCCCGCCGCATGGCTTCCGCCTGGGGCACGCCGCGAAATTCGAGCCCGGCGGTGACGTTGCGAAGCGCGTTGCGCCACGGCATCAGCGCCTCCGCCTGGAACATGTACCCGGCGCGCGCATTGACGCCGGAGAGCGGCTCACCGCCGATCAGCGCTCGGCCGGACGAAGGCGCGAGCAAGCCGGCGGCGACGTTGAGCAGCGTCGACTTGCCGCAACCGGTCGGTCCGACCACGGACACGAACTCCCCCGGCGCCACCGTGAGCGACGTATTCGCAACAGCCGTGTAACGTCCACTACCCGACTTCGCGGCGAACACGCACGTGATGTCATCGAGTGCGAGCGCGGCCGCACCCGCGCCGTGCGGGGCTTTGGCGGGCGCCGCGGCGATCACTTGTACTTCTGCGCCGCCTGCTGCTGGAACGACATGTCGACGGTCTTCGCGAGATCGATCTTCTTGCCCTGCATGGTCGGATCGAACGCGAGCAGGTCGTGCGCAACGTGCTCGCCCGCGGCCGTCGAGATGGAACCGTCGTGCTTGAACGACTCGATGTTCTTCGCGAGCGCCGCCTTGTAGAGCGCCTTGTCCGTGTAGTACTCGGAAGGCACGGCCGCGACGATTTCGTCGAGCGTCGAATGCTGGATGAAACGCAGCGCGCGCACCATCGCGTTGACGACCGCCTGCGCGGTGCGCGGATTCTTCTTCGCGAATTCGGCCGGGGCATAGATGCAGCCCGCCGCATACGCGCCGCCATAGACCTCCTGCATGCCTTTGGCGGTACGCGTGTCAACGACCGGTACGGCCGTGCCGTCGCTCTCGAGCTGTGCGATCACCGGATCGAGATTCGAAAGCGCATCGAGCTCGCCGCGCTTCATGATCGCCACGGCCCCGGCACCTCCGCCGACGCCGATGATCGATACCGCGTCGGGCTTGAGGCCGGCCTTCGCGAGGAGGATGTTGACGAACATGTTCGTCGACGACCCGGGGGCGGTGACGCCAATCTTCATGCCCTTCAGGTCGGCCGGCGACTTGTAGGCCGCGGCCTTCGCCTTGGGCATCGCCAGCACGATCGCCGAATACTGTCCCTGCAGGACCAGTGCCTCGATGGGCTGGCCCTTGGCCTGTTGCGAGATCGTGTGTTCGTAGGCGCCCGACACGATGTCGACGCTGCCGCCGAGCAACGCCTGCAAAGCCTTGGCGCCGCCTGGAAAGTCCAGGATCTCGACATCGAAGCCTTCTTCCTTGAAGTAACCCTTGCGCTCCGCGATGGTCAGCGGCAGGTAGTAGATCAGCGACTTGCCGCCCACGCCGATCGTGAGCTTCGGCTTCTCCAGTCCCTGTGCCGCCACCGGGGCTGCGACGAACACCATGGCAAGTGCAAGCACTACGACATCCAGCAAACGGCGCATCGATTCCTCCTGTGCAAGTTAGGCGCGTATTGTCGGCATGGCCTGCGACGCGCGTCAAACGCGGCGTGCGCTCGACCGATCAGCGAAGCGCTCGTGCGCGCAACGGAGCGGCCTGCGCCACCACGCGTGCTGCGCCGTTACGCTGCAACGATTTCAGCCGCTCCGCGATCGCAGGTCCCATCGACATGACCGGCTCGGGCGCGTGCCGCTCCGCAAGGCGGCGCCGCGCCGCCTCGAACGCGTGCGTGAAATCGTCGCTGCGGCGGATGCCATAACCGAAGAACGCCTCGCCGAACGACGTCGCGCGCAGGCCTCCGGCGCAGTCGTCGCCGCGCACGTCGGCCGCCGACGAAGCGATGACGAGCGTCTCGTCGTCCCGCAGCGCGTCGATCCACGCGGCGGCGTTGCACGTCGACACCACGACGATGCGCCAGCGGATCCCGGCCGCATCGAGGAGCTGCCGCAGTCCCTGCGGCGACAGCCCGATCAGGTCCAGCGGCGGATTGACCGCGTTCAGCGTATGGTCGGCGCCGGAGCTTCCCGCGAGGTACACCATCACGACATCCTCATCGACGTCGACGATATCGCCGATCTCGAGCAGCACCTTGCGCAGGTGCGTGATGCTTGCGAACGGGCGCTCGGCGACCGTCAACGGGCTGTTGACGAGCGTGACCGAGCGGCCGTTGGTGTTCCAGCGCTCGTCCATCGCCCGCTGCGCGGCGTCGACGTCGGCCACAAAGCCCGGCCGGCGCGCATCCGGTGCAAAACCGACGAAGTACAGGTCCGCCGTCCCCGGCCGCTCGTCATCGAGTCCATCGAGCGCGCGGTCCATCATGAATTCCTGCGCGGCGAGCACCGCCTCGGACGCCGGGTTGATGGCGTCGGGTGCGCTCAACGCGTCGACTTCGTGCCACCACGGGTCGAGCGGTCCGAGCAGCGGCGCGAACCACAGCGGCGCCACGACGATCAGCCCGCCAGCGACCGACCAGGCGTGTCGATGCGTACGCTGCGGATCGACGCAGACGTAGACCGCCCGCATCGCGAGCAGCGTCATCCATGCGAGCACGCCGTACTCGAAGAAATGCCGCGTGGTCTCGGACACGACCGACTCGGCGCGCGGCAGGTCGGGCAGCAGGTGCACGACCTGGATCGCCGGGAACGAGGCGAGCATCACGATCGGAAGCGCGAGGAAGACTTCGCGGTCGCGCCGAAGCACCGCGATGAGCGCGCTCGATACCATGAGCAGCCCTAGCGCGAAGAGCTCGCCGTGCAGGCCGAGCAGCGAGAAGCGTGCCTCGTGGGCGGCGCGCGCCCAGTCGGCGTCGATGTCGACGGCGGCCGACACGATGACGACCAGCAGCAGCTGCCCGGGCGAGACGCGGAACGACGCGCGCTCGATAGGCAGGAAGAAGGCGAGGCGAAGCCCGGCGGCGAGATTGCGCCCCAGATCGTGAATCGCGTTGCGCAACGCGCCCATCACGTCGCCGCCGCCGGCTGCGCATGCGCGGCGATGTACTCCGCCACGCGCGATGCATCGGCCGTCAGCACGGTGTAGCGCTGGGGGCGCGCCTCGAGGTCGGCGAACGCCGCCGGGCGCGGCGGCTCGAACCCGGTGGCTTCGCGAATCGTCGTGGCGAACTTGGCCGGCAGCGCCGTTTCGAGGCAGATCAGCGGCACGCCGCGTGCTCGCCGCGCGCGGCCGACCTTCACGCCGTCGGCCGTGTGCGGATCGATCAGCACCGCATGCCGTTCATGAATCTCGCGGATCGTCGCCAGCCGATCGGCATGCGTGCTGCTCCCCGCAACGAAGCCCGACGCCTCCACCTCGCGCCATGCCGGCGTGCCCGCGAGATCGAACGAGCCGTCGCGCGCGAGTCGCTGCCACAGCGCGACGAGCCGCTCCGGATCGCGGCCGAGCACGTCGAAGACGAAGCGCTCGAAGTTCGACGCCTTCGAGATATCCATGGATGGCGACGACGTGGCGTGCGTCTCGGCGGCGCCGCGCGGGCGATAGCGGCCGGTTGCAAAGAACTCGCTCAGTACGTCGTTCTCGTTGGTGGCAACGACGAGTTGCGCGATCGGCAGCCCCATGCGCTTTGCCACGTGCCCGGCGAGCACATTGCCGAAGTTGCCTGACGGCACGGCGAAGGTCACGCGCTCCCCATCTGACGCCGTCGCGGCGAAATAACCCTTGAAGTAGTAGACGACCTGCGCGGCGATGCGTGCCCAATTGATCGAATTGACCGCGCCGAGCGCGTAGCGGCGCTTGAACGAAGCGTCGCCGGCGAGCGCCTTCACGATGTCCTGGCACTCGTCGAACGTGCCTTCGATCGCCAGGTTGTGGATGTTCGGATCGTCGAGCGAATACATCTGCGCCTGCTGGAACGCACTCATGCGGCCATGCGGCGACAGCATGAACACGGCCACGTTGCGCTTGCCGCGCATCGCGTGTTCCGCGGAGCTTCCGGTGTCGCCGGAGGTGGCGCCGAGCACGTTCAGCGTCCGCCCGCTCGCACCGAGCGCGTACTCGAACAGGTTGCCGAGCAGCTGCAGCGCGATGTCCTTGAATGCAAGCGTCGGGCCGTTCGACAGCCGAAGGACGTGCAGCCCCGGCTCGAGGGTCGCGAGCGGCGTGATGTCGTCGCTGCCGAACGTGGCCGCCGTGTAGGTCGCGCCGATGATCCGGCGCAGCGTCTCGCGCGGGATGTCGCCGATGAACCGCGACAGCACCGCAAACGCCAGATCGGCGTACGACGAACCCCGAAGCGCCGCGAGCTCGTCGGGGGCAAAGCGCGGATAGCGGGCGGGTACTGCAAGGCCACCGTCGGGCGCGAGGCCTTCGAGCAGGATCCCGCAAAACGGCTGCGGAACATCGTGCCAGGCGCCGCGGGTGCTGACGTAGTTCATCGATCGATGACGGCCACGGGCGCGAGGCATGCGACGCCCGAACGCGACGCGCTCAGCCGAGGTCCTCGAGACGGATGCGCACCACGGTGCCCCGCACGGTGGGCAGCGCCTCGATGCGTGCAATCGCATCGACCACGCGGTGCTCGATCGACTTGTGCGTGAGCAGGATGATGTCCGTCTGATCCTCGCCCTCGGTCGGCTCCTTCTGGATCATCGCGTCGATCGAGATGTCGCGGTCGGCGAGGATCCGCGTGATGTCGGCGAGCACGCCCGGACGGTCGAGCACGCGCATGCGCAGGTAATAGCTCGTCTCGACATCGCCGATCGGCAGGAACGGCAGGTCGGTGAGCTGGTCGGGCTGGAACGCGAGATGCGGGACGCGATGCTCGGGGTCGGCGGTGTGCATGCGCGTCACGTCGACCAGGTCGGCGATGACCGCGCTCGCCGTGGGCTCGGCTCCCGCGCCCGCGCCGTAGTAGAGCGTAGCCCCGACCGCGTCGCCCTTGACGAGGACGGCGTTCATCGCGCCCTCGACGTTGGCGATGAGGCGCTTCGCGGGTATCAGCGTCGGGTGCACGCGCAGCTCGATGCCGTTGCGCGCGCGGCGCGTGATGCCGAGCAGCTTGATGCGGTAGCCGAGCTCCTCGGCGTAGCGGATGTCCTCGCGCGTGAGCTTCGAAATGCCTTCGGCATAGGCCTTGTCGAACTGCATCGGCACACCGAACGCGATCGCCGACATGATCGCCACCTTGTGCGCTGCGTCGATGCCCTCGACGTCGAATGTCGGATCCGCTTCGGCGTACCCGCGTGCCTGCGCCTCCGCCAGCGCGGCGTCGAACGACGCGCCCGTGTCGCGCATCGTCGACAGGATGAAGTTCGACGTGCCGTTGATGATTCCGGCGATCCATTCGATGCGGTTGGCGCTGAGTCCCTCGCGCAGCGCCTTGATGATCGGCACGCCGCCCGCGACCGCGCCCTCGAAAGCGACCATGACGCCCTTCGCATGCGCGGCGGCGAAGATCTCGTTGCCGTACTGCGCGAGCAGCGCCTTGTTGGCGGTGACGACGTGCTTGCCGTGCGCGATCGCATCGAGGATCAGCGTGCGCGCGGGCTCGATGCCGCCGATCAGCTCGCACACGATGTCGACGTCGGGGTTGCGCGCGACGCGCGCCGGGTCGTCGGTGAACTGGACGCCGGTCATGCCGCGCGCGCCTTCCCGCGCACGTGCGAGCGTGCGCGTGCCGATCCACGTGATGCGGATCGGCCGCCCGGCCCGCCGCACGATCTCCTCCTCGTTGCGGCGCAGAACGTCCCAGGTGCCGCGGCCGACGGTGCCGAAACCGATGAGGCCGACGTGAAGAGGCTTCAGCATGAAGATCCTGCTCGGGTGGCCGACACGCCCCTCACGACACGGCATGCGCCACGACGGAACCCTCGGACAAAGTACCTTTGGGATCCGGCCGCACCGGTCGCACCGACCGCTCGTTAAACGCTTTCCAGAACTCCGCGTTCGGCATTCCGTCGGCGTCCCGGAACGGCGCGCGAATACCGATAATCTCGGCAGCATCTGAGAGCGTTGTCGATTTTACGTGCAGTTGCCGAATTGGTCCGTGATCGAACAACCCGCGCGTCTCCCAGAGCACCGATTCGCGAACGAGGAGCTGATTGGGCTGGGCCGCCTCCTGCAAGCGAGCAGCGAGATTCACCGTATCTCCCCAGACGTCGAACCATAAGCGACCGGTCGTTCCCGGCTGATCGGCGGCGCTCGTATCGATGACCCCGCACGAAGCGGGTCCGAGCGAGATCCCGATCCGCGCCGGCCATAGCACGCGCCCGCCCTCGGTAGCGCCATGCCCATCCGGACCGGCCGGCAACGCAGTTCGGAAAAGAAGCATCGCGAGCACCGCGCTGATCGCCTCTTGGTGGAGCTGGCGATCAGCCCCGGGCCAAAGACCTGCGATGGCGATGCGGCTGTCGCCTTGGGCGCGCAGCGGCTCCACCCGGTATCGGAAGCACGCTGCATCGAACTCGCGAAAGAAATTCTCGAGCTCGAATACGACGCGCTCAGGTTGCAGCTTCCTGCAGGTATCGCTGAAAGCGACAGCGTCGCACGCGATGACGCACACGGTTTTCAGCTCCGTCGGAAAGCGCCCGCGCTCGACATACGCGTGGGCCACGGGTGTCGTCAGTGCGCTCGAAAGCGCCTGGAACAGGACCGCGCGTTGCCGATCGATTTCGCCGCGCTGGCGGACTGCCTCGTCCTTTTGCGTCTCGATCATCGCCCGTTGCCGCTCGACCTGGCGCATCTGGCGCTGCAAGCGCAGGCGTGCGAGCTGCTCGCCCCTGAATGCACCGGCGTACCAGCGATTGGCCACGATACCGAGGGCGGCAAACGACAGTGGATGAATCATGAACAGCATGTATTCCGGCGTGAACGCGAATCCGCTCGCCCTCGCCGCCCCGTAGACCACCACCTGGCCGAACGCGGCGATCAGCAGCGCCGCCGTCAATCCGAGCGGCATAATCGCCAAAACAAGGAGAAGGGAGAGATCGAGCGACGCAACGCGCTCGGGTGTCATGCCCGCAAAGCCGAACAACAGCGCTTCGGATGCCACGGCGGTCATTGCGGCGAGCAAGGTCAGCCGCCGCGCGCGCATGATCGTCATCCCTTCACGACCGCTCACCAGCACATACATGGCGCCGACGATTCCAATCACGGCGGCGCCCCAGACGAGAACGGGCACACCAACGCCGACGTAGACGGCGCCGGGCTCGTAGAGGACATGCATCCTTCCGGCATTGAGCGCGAACGCCTGCGCAATCCACAGCAGGATGGCGGCCGACGACAGCCATTTGATGCGGCAAAGACCCTGGCTCAGATACTGGGCAAGCCAGCGAGGCCGCCCTGACACGACCGGACGAAAGCAGGCAACGAGCGCTTTGCTGAAGATGGCTGGACGTGGCGGCGCGCGCATGTCTTCCTCTTCAAAAGCGCCAGCCGAGCGACGCGGACAGCAGCCGCGTGCGTCCGAGCTCCTTGTTGACTTCGGGCGCCGCGTTGGTCTGAATCGCCAGTTCGGCATTGAACGCGTCTAAGCGGTAATCCAAACCACCACTCCAGTTGACATTGCCGCCTGAATCGACACCGATGCCACCCTGAAACGTCCAGCCGTTGCCGACGCGACGCTCCGCACCCAGCGCGAAACGCGCGAAGTCGGCCGATCCAGAGCGATGAGTGGACAGGTGAAGACCCGCCGCGTCGAAATAGACCGCGGTCGCATCGTCGACCTGTAATCCGACCCCTGCACGCAGAGCGGCAACCGAGACGATGTCGTCGGGCGCATCGAGCAGCGAACCGGGCGGAAGAATTATCGACACGCCCGGCGCCGGTGTAACCGGTAGCGGCGCCAGATTGGTGATCGTGCTGTCGGCGCGCGCGCGAGAATAGCCGCCCGTGATCCCCGCGGTGATGGCGGAAGTCAGATGGCCTGCAACACCCACGCTCACGTCGGGAGCGAGAAAGCTCGTGTCGCTTCGCACCGGCACGCCGCCCAACGCGTCCGGCCGCGTGTCGCTGACGATGCGGCCGTTGGTCAGGCGCACGGTAATACCCGCAGCCGCGTTTTCCGCAATCCGCCTGCCGTAGCCCGCGATCCATTCATCGGAACGAAGCGACCGAACCAGACCATTGTCACCGGCGCCGTGACGCGTCTCAGTGTAGGCATATGCCAGCGCGATCGTCCCGGCCCCCGGGTCTTGCCAGCGCAACGACAGCGGCACGGCGACTACCTGGCGACCACCGGTCGAAGGCGCATATACGGTGCTTACGGTTACAGTCGTCGTCGGCTCGGTCGTTTCACGGTACGCGGCGCCACCCGGATTACTGGAACCTCCGTCAAGCGCGGCGATGGACGCCTGCCGCGCAAGTGTCGAAGAATAGTTGCTTTGACGGTCGACGGCCAGGAACAGCCGTAACTCGAACGGCAGTCCATCGATGCCGGCGCACGCTGGCATCGGAACAACGAGCAACAGCAACATGCCAAAGCGCAGGTCCCAACGGCGCATACGCAAGAGCATCGCCCTCTCCTGTCCGCCATGCAGCACTGGTGATACCGGCCGATGGAACCGCCTTCCTCGCCGGCGATCAGAGCATCGCGTCTTCCCGAAACATCTGCTTGATCCCTCGGATCGCCTGTCTGGTGCGCGCCTCGTTCTCGATCATCGCGAAGCGCACGTGCCCGTCGCCGAACTCGCCGAAGCCCACGCCGGGCGACACGGAAACCTTCGCCTTCGCGAGCACATGCTTCGCGAACTCGAGCGAGCCCATCTTCGCGTACGCGTCGGGGATCTTGGCCCACACGTACATCGATGCCTTCGGCACGTCGACTTTCCACCCCGCCTCGTGCAGGCCCTTGACGAGCACGTCGCGGCGGCGCTGGTAGCGCTGCGCGATCTCGACGACGCAATCCTGCGGTCCTTCGAGCGCCGCGATCGCGGCGACCTGGATCGGCGTGAAGGTGCCGTAGTCGTGATAGCCCTTGATCCGCGACAGCGCGTAGACGAGGTCGCGATTGCCGACCATGAAGCCAATCCGCCAGCCGGCCATGTTGTAGCTCTTGGACATCGTGAAGAACTCGACGGCCACGTCGCGTGCGTCGGGGACCTGCATGATGGACGGCGCCTTCCAGCCGTCGAAGCAAATGTCGGCGTAGGCGAGATCGTGCACGACCCAGAAGCCGTGTTGCTTTGCGAGCGATACGAGCTTTTCGAAGAACGGCAAGTCGACGCATTGCGCCGTCGGGTTCGCAGGGAAGTTGACGATGAGCATCTTCGGCTTCGGCACCGAGAGCTTGATCGCCTGCTCGAGCTCCTCGAAAAAATCGACGTCGGGCGTGAGCCGGATCTGCCGGATGTCGGCACCCGCGATGACAGGGCCGTAGATATGGATCGGATAGCTCGGATTCGGCACGAGCACCGTGTCGCCGCGGCCGAGCGTCGCGAGCGCGAGATGCGCGATGCCTTCCTTGGATCCGATGGTGACGATCGCTTCGGTCTCGGGGTCGAACGACACGCCCCAGCGCCGGTCGTACCAGTGACAGATGGCCCGGCGGAGCCGCGGAATGCCCTTCGATACCGAATAGCCATGCGTATCGCCGCGCTGCACGGTCTCGACCAGCTTGTTGACGATGTGCGCAGGCGTCGGGCCGTCGGGGTTGCCCATTCCGAAATCGATGATGTCCTCGCCCCGCCGGCGGGCCTCCATCTTGAGCTCGCTGGTGATGCTGAAAACGTAGGGCGGAAGGCGATCGATGCGCGCGAAATGCGTACGGGGAGGCGAGGCCATGGTCTTCTCGTAAGCGCCCGGAACCGTCCGAGCGACGAAAGATCGGGAGAGATCGGGAAAGACTACAATCCTAAAGGAAATCGCGCGTTTACCGCAATGCACCAATGAAGTTTCACCTGCAGGCGCCGACGTCGAACGTCGTCACGGGGAACGGTCCCGGGTGGGTGCGCGTGGGCGCCGACGAATACCGCGGCAACGTCATCGTGACCGCCGAGCGCGTGGAGCCCGGCTTCGCGCCCGGCGG
>DATJJH010000227.1:0-25385 GCA_035492395.1 Trinickia sp.
TGCGCTAGTCGCACAGCCTTTCGCTTTCGATAACGAGATATGGAGACGAAGCACATGGACGGAACCGCACTACAGACCCAGGCGTTTTGGAAGAACCGGTGGAGCCAGCTTGTCATCGGCATGCTCTGCATGGCCCTCGTCGCCAACCTCCAATATGCCTGGACCCTATTCGTGGGCCCGATCCATTCCAAGCATGGTTGGAATCGCGCTGAGATCCAGTTGGCGTTCTCCATCTTCGTCATTACCGAAACATGGCTCGTACCGATCGAAGGCTATCTCGTCGACCGCTTCGGACCGAGACCGGTCGTGGCGGCGGGCGCGTTGTTCGCCGGCGCCGCCTGGGTGATGGACTCCCTCGCGTCGTCGCTGCCGGTGCTCTACGCGGCGGCGGTCGTTGCGGGCATCGGCGCCGGGTGCGTCTACGGCACCTGTGTGGGCAATGCGCTGAAGCTGTTCCCCGACCGCCGAGGCCTCGCGGCCGGTCTTACGGCAGCGGGGTTCGGCGCGGGGGCGGCCGTGACCGTCGTGCCGATCGCCAATATGATCTTGCGCTCCGGCTACGAGCACACGTTCTTCTTTTTTGGGGTCGTGCAGGGCGCTTCGATTCTCGTGCTTGCGCTACTGCTCGGTAAGCCTGTCCTGCGCGGCGCCGTTGCGCCCAAGCGCAAGCTAGCGGTCACGAAGATCGACTACACGGCCAAACAGATGACCCGCACGCCGGTTTTTTGGATGATCTACGTATCGTTCGTGGCGGTGGCCGCGGGGGGCTTGATGGCGACCGCCCAAATCGGGCCGATCGCCAAGGACCTCGGCTTGGCGCGTATCCCGATGACGGCTTTCGGCGTGACGTTGCCGCTGCTGACGATGACACTGTCGATCGACAACCTGTGCAACGGGCTTACCCGGCCGCTGTGCGGGTTTCTGTCCGATCGGATCGGACGAGAAAACACAATGTTCATCGTCTTTGTCGGGGAAGGGCTCGCCCTTCTGGGGCTGATGCAATACGGTCAGAACCCCTATGCGTTCATGACGTTTGCGGCGCTTGTCTTCTTGTGCTGGGGGGAAATCTTCTCGATCTTCCCGGCGATATGCGCCGACACCTTCGGCAGCAAGTTCGCCGCGGGCAATGCGGGGCTGCTTTATACCGCCAAAGGCACAGCCTCGCTGCTCGTGCCGCTCGCCTCGATATTGGCCTCGGCGGGCGGCTGGAACGCCGTCTTCCTCGTGGCCGCCGGCATCACCATCACGGCGGGCATCAGCGCGAAGTTTGTGCTCGCCCCGATGCGCGCGCGTTGGCTCGAGGCTCAGGGAAAGGATGAGCAAGCGTATGTCGCCGCTCCGCGCCCGTCGACGCTGACCCACTGATCCGTTCGCGCGCCCGCTCGTCACTCGAGCGGGCGCTTACCGTTTTGCGATGATTCGACGCTTGTCGTAGGGATAGCGGCAATGCCCTGAAATCGGCGCGGACCGCGCGAGCTCAAAGACAAAGCGATAGGCAAATAAAACGCCGCGGCCAAGCACGCGGCGTTTTGAATTCGATTAGGACTACTAATGATCGACCGGCCGCCGAGGCCGGCTGATCGTCCGCTTTATGCCCCCGCCAGCATGGGGAGCGTGAAGTCGACGGGCGAATGCGCCTCGCGCGCACGCACCTGAAGCATGGAAGGGCGATTCGTCTCGATGGCCGCTGCGTCGCAGACGGGCAGCGGTTCGGGCCGCAGCGCGTTCTTCCGCTCGAGGATCGCTTGGCTGAGGAATTCCGGCGAGTACGCGTGGAGCAGGTGCGGGTGATGCGCTTGAACATAGGCGACGATCCGCGCCCCTTCGTCCTCGATGCCGGCGAGCGACGCAAGCGTGCGGGCATCCCAGCGGAAGCGCAGCCCGAGTTCGGCGAACGCCATGTTGTAGGCGCACACGTGCGCGTCCAGTTCGGTTGTGTCGATGGATGTTGCGTTCATTGCCTCCTCCTTGATTCGGGCGATCGATGGTGGTGCTAAGCATAGAACGATCATGAATAAATGATAGTTAAAGTTTTATTTGAAATGCATAAGTAATGATGGATGAATCGGTCGTTTCGGGGCGCTTGCTCTACGGGCCGATGGCAGCCTCGGTCGACTGGGAAAACCCACGGATGAATGTTCCTTGGAAGTTCGTGGTATGTGATATATCGTATAAAGCATGACGATCACGGAGGGGACATGTCGACACATAGAGCAAGCGCGAGCGACGAAGCGCCCGCGGCTTTGGCCTTGGCGCCGCTGGATCCGTCGGCGTCGCTGCGCGACCGGGCGTACGCGAGCCTGAAGCAGGCCATCGCCGAGACGGACATTTATCGCAGCCGAGAAGCGATCCGCCTCGACGAAAAGGAGGTGGCCGAGGCGCTGGGCGTGAGCCGCACGCCGGTGCGCGAGGCGATGACGCTGTTGGAGCAGCAGGGGTTCTTGCGAACGGTGCCGCGCCGTGGCGTCTACATCCAGCGCAAGACGAAGCGCGAGATCGTCGAGATGGTGCAGATGTGGGCGGCGCTCGAGAGCATGGCTGCGCGACTGGCGACGCTGCGGGCGTCCAACGAACAGCTCGCCGGCTTGCGGCGGCTGTTCGACGCGTTCTGCGAGGCTGTGCCGGCCGACCATGTCGATGCGTACTCGGAGGCCAATCTCGCGTTCCACCAATCGCTCGTCGACCTATCCGGTTCGCAACTGCTCATCGAAACGGTCAGGAACATTTTTGTGCACGTGCGCGCCATCCGACGCACGACGATCACGCGCAGCGACCGCGCGTCGCGCTCGATCGACGAGCACATGCGAATCATCGAAGCGCTCGAGGCGCGCGACACGGAACGCGCGGAGCGGCTTGTGCGCCAGCACTCGCTCGATTTGGCCGGGTTCGTCGAAGCGCACTGCGATTTTCTCGATTAAGCGCATGCAACGCGGCCCACAAAACTGCTTGCATAAACATAGTATGTGGCATATGGTATATCACAGACTGAACCAAACGGGCTTAAGGAGGCAAAACATGGCAGAAGTCGTGGGGCATATCGATGCGGAAACGATGCCCGAAACGGAAGCACCGGCGATGACCGACGGTTTTCACTTGGTCATCGACGCATTCAAGCTGAACGGGATCGAGACGATCTACGGTCTACCAGGCATTCCCGTGACCGACCTGGCCCGGCTCGCACAAGCGCGCGGCATGCGCGTCATCAGTTTTCGTCACGAGCAGAACGCGGGCAATGCCGCCGCGATTGCGGGCTACCTCACCCAGAAGCCTGGCCTGTGCCTCACGGTGTCGGCGCCCGGATTTCTCAACGGCCTCACGGCGCTTGCCAATGCGACCACGAACTGCTTCCCGATGATCCTCGTGAGCGGCTCGAGCGAACGCGAAATCGTCGATCTTCAGCAGGGCGACTATGAGGAGATGGATCAGCTCAACATTGCGCGGCCGCACGCCAAAGCCGCTTTTCGCGTGCTCCATGCCGAGGACATCGGCATCGGTGTCGCGCGGGCGATTCGCGCCGCCGTCTCGGGACGTCCGGGCGGCGTCTACCTTGATCTGCCCGCCAAGCTGCTCGCGCAGACCATGACGGCCGAGGCCGGACGTCGATCGCTGGTGCGCGTGGTGGATGCGGCGCCGCGGCAGTTGCCGTCGCCCCAATCGGTCGAACGCGCGCTCGCCGTGCTGAAAAGCGCCAAGCGCCCGTTGATTTTGCTCGGCAAAGGTGCTGCCTATTCGCAGGCCGATGCGGCCATTCGCGCGCTCGTCGAGCGCTCCGGTATTCCCTACCTGCCGATGTCTATGGCCAAGGGACTGTTGCCGGATGACCACGCGCAGTCTGCGTCGGCCGCCCGCTCGTTCGTGCTTGCGGAATCGGACGTCGTCATGCTGATCGGCGCGCGCTTGAACTGGCTGCTCTCGCACGGCAAGGGCAAGACGTGGGGTGCACCGAAGCAGTTCATCCAGATCGACATTTCGCCGACGGAAATCGACAGCAACGTCGCGATCGCCGCGCCGGTGATCGGCGATATCGGTTCGTGCGTCGCGGCGCTGCTCGACGGGATCGACGCGTCGTTTCCGAAGCCGGGCGCGGCGTGGCTCGATGCCGTCAACGAGCGCAAGAACAAGAACCTGGAAAAAATGGCGGCGACCCTGGCGAAAGACCCGACGCCGATGAATTTCCACAGCGCGCTACGCGTTTTGCGCGACGTCGTGAAAGCCAACCCGAGCGTCACCGTCGTCAACGAAGGCGCCAATACGCTCGACTTCGCGCGCAGCATCATCGACATGTACGAGCCGCGCAAGCGGCTGGACTGCGGGACCTGGGGAATCATGGGTATCGGCATGGGGTTCGCGATCGGCGCGGCCGTCGAGACAGGCAAGCAAGTCATCGCGATCGAAGGCGATAGCGCGTTCGGCTTCAGCGGCATGGAAGTCGAAACCATCTGCCGCTATCGCTTGCCCGTTTGCATCGTCGTGTTCAACAACAACGGCGTGTATCGGGGCACGGACCAGAACCCATCCGGCGGCTCGGACGTCGCGCCGACCGTGTTCGTCAAAGGCGCGCGCTACGACAAGTTGATCGAAGCGTTCGGCGGCAGGGGCTATCACGCGAGCACGCCGGCCGAACTCGAACGCGCGCTGCGCGAGGCGATCGCCTTGGGCGAGCCGGTTCTCATCAACGCCGTGATCGACGAAGCGGCCGGCACGGAAAGCGGACGGTTGACCAATCTCAATCCGCAAAGCGCGGCCCATAAGAAGTGACCCCCTTATCAGAACTAGGAGAACGAACATGAGCCTCCCTTTGAACGGTATCAAGATCATCGATTTCACGCATGTTCAGGCAGGACCGGCGTGCACGCAGATGCTTGCGTGGTTCGGCGCGGATGTCATCAAGGTCGAGCGCCCGGGCGCCGGCGACGTGACCCGCTCGCAACTGCGCGACATCCCGGGGGTCGATGCGTTGTATTTCACGATGCTCAACAGCAACAAGCGCTCGCTGACCCTCGACACCAAGAAGGACGAAGGCAAGGCGGTGCTCGAGCGGCTCATCCGCGAGTCGGACGTGCTCGTCGAGAACTTTGGCCCGGGCGCGCTCGATAGGATGGGATTTTCTTGGGAGCGCATCAACGAGCTCAACCCGAAAATGATCGTCGCATCGGTCAAGGGCTTTTCGGACGGCCATCATTACTCGGATCTCAAGGTGTACGAGAACGTCACGCAGTGCGCCGGCGGGGCAGCGTCGACCACGGGCTTCTGGGACGGTCCGCCGACGGTCAGCGCCGCCGCGCTCGGCGACAGCAACACGGGCATGCATCTCGCGATCGGGATCCTCACAGCGATCATCGGCCGCCAGCAAACGGGCAAAGGTCAAAAGGTGGCGGTTGCCATGCAGGACGCGGTGTTGAACTTGTGCCGCGTGAAAATGCGCGATCAACAGCGGCTCGAGCGCGTGGGTTACCTCGAGGAGTATCCGCAGTATCCGCATGGGACGTTCAGCGACGTCGTGCCGCGCGGCGGCAATGCGGGCGGCGGTGGCCAACCCGGCTGGGTGCTCAAGTGCAAGGGCTGGGAGACGGATCCCAACGCCTATATCTATTTCACGGTGCAAGGGCATGCCTGGGCCCCCATCTGCCGTGCGATCGGCCGCCCCGAGTGGATCGACGATCCCGACTACAACACGCCGGAGGCGCGCCAACCGCATATCTTCGATATTTTCGCGAAGATCGAGGAATGGCTGGCGGATAAGACGAAATTCGAAGCCGTCGACATCCTGCGCAAGTTCGACATCCCGTGCTCGCCGGTGCTCAGCATGAAGGAGCTCGCGAACGACGAATCGCTGCGCAAGTCGGGATCGATCGTCGAAGTGCCGCACAAGGAGCGCGGCACGTACTTGACGATCGGCAGCCCGATCAAGTTCTCGGGCCTGAAGCCCGAGATCAAGACGTCGCCGCTGCTGGGCGAGCATACCGAGGAAGTGCTCCTGGGCCTTGGCTACACGAAGGACCAGGTGCGCGAAATGCGCGAGGTCGGCGCCGTGTAGGTGCTACGCTGCGGTGCGGGCGATCGGCGGCGCCCGGCTCGCATCGCCCAAGCACTTCGCCCACGGAAAGGAGAAGAAGACCATGCAAACGACGGTCGATTTGACGCAGCTCGTATCGGTGATCGGGGACGCAGTCGTGGTATGCGATTCGGCCGGAGTCATCACGCTTTGGAACGGTGCGGCCGAACGTATGTTCGGTTTCCCCGAAGACGAGGCGCTCGGCAAGTCGCTCGACTTGATCATTCCGCAGCGCCTGCAGGCACGGCATTGGGACGGCTATCGGACGACGATGGAAACCGGGCACACGCGCTACGGTAGCGACGTGCTGAAGGTGCCCGCGGTCCATAAAAGCGGCGCCGCGCTGTCGATCGCGTTCACCGTGGCGTTGCTGCGCGACGCGAACGGCGCGGTGAGCGGCATCGCCGCCGTGATCCGCGACGAAACCGCCAGGTTTCAGGAGGATCGTGAGTTGCGCAAGCGGCTGGCCGCTGCCGAAGCACGCGCTGGCGCATAAGGGAGCGCTCGGGCGGCCGAAGCCTTGAACGCTTGAATGCGGCGCCCGGCAGCGCTCTCGAGCGCTGGCGGCGACGCCAATGAGGAGAGAAGGCGATGCAAGTGGAAATGCTGGGGCGCTTCCGGCTGGAGCTGTCGGCGATGCAATTGATCGAGAACGGTGGATGGACCGCCTACGCCGCGGTGCGCGATGCGCGCGCCGACGAGCCGCGGGAGACGATGAGCGTCCTTCCGTATCAGCGTGTGGTGGGCGACGCCGTATTCGCCAGCGAGGCCGCGGCGCTCGCGGCGGCGCGGCGGGTAGCCATGGCGTTGGCCTCGTCGGCCGATATGGCGGGCTGAGTCGGGCGAAAGCGTCGATGTAATGGCAATAGCAGTTTGAGAATAATTAGAAGTACTAAATAAATAATGTGACTGAAATCGACGGCGCTCGCCGGCGCTTCGCGTCGGCAGCCGTTGCCGGGCGAGACGAACGCGATTGGGAGGCAGGAAGTGGGCAAGGCGTTAGAGGGGGTGCGTGTCCTCGATTTCACGCACGTGCAGTCCGGTCCGACGTGCACGCAGTTGCTTGCGTGGTTCGGCGCGGACGTCATCAAAGTGGAGCGGGCGGGGGCGGGCGACGTGACGCGCGAGCAATTGCGCGACATTCCGGACGCCGATAGCCTGTACTTCACGATGCTCAATCACAACAAGCGCTCGATCACGGTCGATGCGAAGCATCCCGAAGGCAAACAGGTGCTCGAGACGCTGATACGGCAATGCGACGTGCTCGTCGAAAACTTCGCTCCGGGCGCGCTGGACCGCATGGGGCTCGGCTGGGATCGCGTCCGAGAATTGAATCCCCGCATGATTTTCGCATCCGTGAAAGGCTTTGGTCCGGGGCCTTATCAGGATTGCAAGGTGTACGAGAACGTAGCGCAGTGCGTGGGCGGCGCGGCGTCGACGACCGGGTTCGAAAACGGCCCGCCCGTCGTGAGCGGTGCGCAGATCGGCGATAGCGGTACGGGGCTTCATCTTGCGCTGGGCGTCGTGACGGCGCTCTATCAACGAACGGTCACGGGCCGCGGCCAGTACGTGCTGGCCGCGATGCAAGACGCGGTGCTCAATCTGTGCCGCGTCAAGCTGCGCGACCAGCAGCGCCTCGATCGCACGGGCGTGCTGCGCGAGTACCCGCAACATCCGAAAGGCACCTTCGGTACTGCCGTGCCGCGTGCGGGCAACGCGTCCGGAGGCGGGCAGCCGGGTTGGATCCTGCGCTGCAAGGATTGGGAGTGGGATTACAACGCCTACATTTACTTCATCGTGCAGGCGCCCGTGTGGGGCAAGATCTGCAATCTGATCGGCAAGGAAGAGTGGATCGCCGATCCCGACTACGCCACGCCCGCCGCTCGTCTGCCTCGGCTTGCGGACATCTTCTCCGAAATCGAACGCTGGACGAAGACGAAGACGAAGGTGGAGGCGATGCAAATTCTGAACAAGTACGAGATTCCGTGCGGGCCGGTCTTGTCGATGAAGGAAATCGTCGAGGACGAATCGCTGCGCAAGAGCGGCACGATCGTGGAAGTCGACCATCCGGGGCGGGGCAGTTATTTGACGGTCGGCAATCCGATCAAGCTTTCCGATAGTCCCACTGAGGTCAAGCGATCCCCGCTGCTTGGCGAGCACACCGACGAGGTGATGGCGGAATTGGGCTTCTCAGCCGATCAAATCGCCGCGCTGCGCGCCGTCGGCGCGATTTGACGGGGCCCATCCCGCTCATTCGAGGCGACGCACCGCTCGGTGCGTCTCGTTCACGGTGCGATGCGGCGCTCATCCGGGGCGGCCGCGTCGTACGTCTGTCCACCCATTCAAGGCAGGAGATATCCCGATGACATCGTGGATACGCTTTCAGTCGCCCGACGGCGGCATCGGCTTCGGCGTGCTCGATAACGATCGCATTACGCAATACGAAGGCGACATGTTCGGCGCGGCACGCGCAACCGCCATCGAGCGCGACCTCCGCGAGGTGACGCCGATGAGCCCCTGCGCGCCGAGCAAGGTCGTGGCGCTGTGGAACAACTTCCATGCATTGGCCGCGAAGCTCGACAAGGCGCCGCCGAGTCATCCTCTCTTTCTCATCAAGCCGTCGATGTCCGTGATCGGGCCAGGGGAGGCGATCCGGCGTCCCGCGAGCTACGGCGGCAAGATCGCTTACGAGGGCGAGCTCGCCATCGTCGTCGGGCGGCGCTGCAGCGAGGTGACGCCCGAGCAAGCCGGTCAATACATCTTCGGCTATACGTGCATCAACGACGTCACCGCGGTCGACCTGCTGTCGGAGGATCCCAACTTCGCACAATGGTGCCGAGCGAAGGGCTTCGACACGTTCAGTTGCATCGGCCCGGTCGTGCAGACGCGCTTGGACTGGCGCGCGGCGCATGTCGTCACGACGCTCGATGGCGTCGAGCGCCAACGCTATCCGCTGTCCGACATGATTTTTTCGCCCGAAGCGCAGTTGAGCCTGCTCTCGCAGGACATGACGCTGATGCCGGGCGACGTGATCGCCTGCGGCACCTCGATTGGGGTGGGTTCGATGAAGGACGGGGCGACCGTGAGCGTGTCGATCGAGGGCATCGGCACGCTGTCCAATACGCTTCAAGCGCGAGGCTGACATGGACGCACAGCACGAAAGCGCGGGCTTGGACGGCGCGGCGAGCCCCATGACGATCGTCGTGCCGCGCGAGGTGCATGCGCTCGAGCGCCGCGTGGCCGCTACGCCCGAGACGGTCGGACAGTTGCGCAAGCTCGGGTATCGCGTCTGCGTCCAGGCCGGCGCAGGTGCGGCCGCATCGTTCGACGACGCCGCCTATGAGGCGGCGGGCGCGCAAGTGATCGCCGATCCGCGCGCGCTATGGGCCGAGGGCGACATCGTCATCAAGGTGCGGCCGCCGGAGTTTCACACGGCCCTTGGCGTCGACGAGGCATCGTTGCTCAAGCCGGGCGCCACGCTGATCGGGTTCGTCTGGCCGGCTCAACGCAAGGCGCAGCTCGAGCTGCTTGCCGCCCGTCAGGTCAGCGTGTTTGCGATGGACTGCGTCCCGCGCATCTCGCGCGCTCAAAAGCTCGATGCGTTGAGCTCGATGGCCAACATCGCGGGATACCGCGCGGTCATCGAAGCGGCTCACCACTTCGGGCGCATTTTCACGGGCCAGATCACGGCCGCCGGCAAGATGCCGCCGGCCAAGGTGCTCGTCATCGGCGCGGGCGTCGCCGGGCTTGCGGCGATCGGCGCCGCGCGCAGCCTGGGCGCCGTCGTGCGCGCGTTCGATACGCGGGCCGAAGTCGAGCAGCAGGTGCAAAGCATGGGCGCCGAATTCTTGACCGTTCAGATCGAGGAGGACGGCAGCGGGGCCGGAGGCTATGCGAAGGAGATGAGCGCGCGCTACCTGGAGGCCGAGCTGGCTTTATTCGCGGCGCAGGCGAGGGAGGTCGACATCGTCGTGACGACGGCGCTCATTCCCGGCAAGCCGGCGCCGAAGCTGATCACCGCGCCGATGGTGGCCGCCATGCGTGCGGGCAGCGTGATCGTCGACATGGCCGCGGAGCAGGGCGGCAATTGCGAACTGACGCAGCCCGGCGAAGCCGTCGTGCGGCACGGCGTCACGATCGTCGGCTACACCGATTTGGCGAGCCGCATGGCGACCCAGTCGAGTCAACTTTTCGCGACCAACGTTCGACATCTGCTGGCTGATCTGACGCCGCGCAAGGACGGGATCCTCTGCATCGACATGGACGACGAGGTGGTGCGCGGGGCCGCCGTCGTGCGGGGCGGCGCGGTGACGTGGCCGGCGCCTTTGCCCAAGGCCGCGAGCGCCGCGATGGATCGCTCGGCGAGCGGCGCGCGCGCGCGGACGCCGGTCACAGCCGAAACGGGGGCGGCTCCGGCCGGCGAACGCGGCATGCTCGTGCGCGCGGCGATGATCGTCGCAGCCGTCCTTGCGCTGCTCGCGTTGGGCGCGGTTGCGCCGTCGTCGTTCGTATCGCATCTGACCGTGTTCGTGCTCGCCGTGTTCGTCGGCTATCAAGTTATCTGGAACGTGACGCCCGCCTTGCACACGCCCCTGATGAGCGTGACCAACGCTATCAGCGGGATCATCGTCGTGGGCGCGCTCTTGCAGTTGGGGACGCGCATGCCGCTCGTCGCCGCGTTGGGCGGCTTGGCCTTGTTCGTCGCCGCGATCAACATCGCGGGCGGCTTTCTCGTCACGCAGCGTATGCTGAAAATGTTTCGCGGAAATTAGGAGCCAGCGATGTTCAACGGAATCGGCAGCGTCGCGTACTTGAGCGCGAGCACGCTCTTCATCTTGAGCCTGCGCGGCCTGAGCCACCCCGAGACAGCGCGCCGTGGCAACGTGTATGGGATGCTCGGCATGCTCATCGCGGTCCTGGCCACGCTGCTGGTCGCGCCGAACGCGAGTCTCGCCGTCGCGCTCGGCTGCGCGGCGGCCGGCGGGACGCTCGGCGCGTGGCTTGCCCGGCGCGTGGAGATGACGCAAATGCCGCAGCTCGTCGCGGTATTGCATAGCTTCGTCGGGCTGGCGGCCGTGCTGACGGCCATCAACAGCGCGCTCGCGCCGACGGGCGAGATGGCCGGCGCCGAGCGTGCGATTCACGCGTGCGAAGTGTATCTGGGTGCGCTCATCGGCATGGTCACCTTCTCGGGTTCGATCGTCGCCTTCTTGAAGCTGCAAGGGACGATCGGAGGCAAGCCGCTCGTGCTGCCGGCCCGGCATGCGCTCAACCTCGCGATCGGCGCGGCCTGCGTCGTTCTCGGCTACCGGTTCTTGACGGCGGCTGCGCCCTCTAGCGGTATGTCCGCGCTCCTCACGATGATCGTTCTCGCCGGCGCATTGGGGGCTCACCTCGTGATGGCGATCGGCGGCGCCGATATGCCGGTGGTCGTCTCGATGCTGAACAGTTACTCAGGCTGGGCCGCTGCCGCAACGGGCTTCACGCTCGGCAACGACCTGTTGATTACGACCGGTGCGCTGGTGGGCTCGAGCGGCGCGATTCTGAGCTACATCATGTGCCGAGCCATGAACCGCAGCTTCGTTTCGGTCATCCTCGGCGGCTTCGGCGCGGCCGGCGCCACCGGTTCGACGCAACCCGGCGGGGAGATCGTGGCGGCGACGGTGGACGAAGTCGAGGCGCTGCTGCGCGAGGCGTCCGACGTCATCATCGTGCCCGGATACGGCATGGCGGTGGCGCAGGCCCAGTCCACCATCAGCGAGATCACGCGCAAACTGTCGGCGATGGGCGTGAAGGTCCGGTTCGGCATTCATCCCGTGGCGGGCCGCTTGCCCGGCCATATGAACGTGCTGCTTGCCGAAGCAAAGGTGCCGTACGACATCGTGCTCGAAATGGACGAAATCAACGACGACTTCGCCCATGCCGACGTCGTGCTCGTGATCGGCGCCAATGACATCGTCAATCCGGGTGCGCTCGAGGATCCCACGAGTCCGATCGCGGGCATGCCCGTGCTGGAGGTGTGGAAGGCGCGCACGGTCGTGGTGTCCAAACGGAGCATGGCGTCCGGCTATGCCGGCGTCGACAATCCGCTGTTCTACAAGGACAACACGCGCATGCTTTTCGGCGATGCGAAGTCGAGCGTCGACGCGTTGCTCCAAGCGCTCGGAACGTGAGCGACGGGGCGGGGCGGCGCGACGCCCGCGAGGAGCAGGGCACGTATGAAAATCGCTTGCGAAGCCGCGTGAGGCATGCGTATAATTCGAGGCTCTCTTGCAGCAGCTGTGCACCAGTTTTAACTGTGGGTTGAACTGCGGTTTTAAATTGCGCAGCGGCCTGGCGGGCGAAGCGTGAAGTGCTTTCAAAGTGCAGTGATTGAAAGAAAAAGCTTCACAAACGCCATGTGACGAGTTAGAATAGCGTTCTTCGCTGTTGACGAAAGTTGAGCGCGAGAAGCAGGAAGTGAAAAGATTTTTGTCCCCTTCGTCTAGAGGCCTAGGACATCACCCTTTCACGGTGAGTACAGGGGTTCGAATCCCCTAGGGGACGCCAAAACATCGGCGGCGCTTCGGAACGAAGCGAAGCAGCTTGCGAGACGAGACCGACGCTCGCGGGTATGATGAGCAGTAAAGGAGTGGTAGTTCAGTCGGTTAGAATACCGGCCTGTCACGCCGGGGGTCGCGGGTTCGAGTCCCGTCCACTCCGCCAGACAAAGCCCGTTCAGGTCTCGCTTGAACGGGCTTTTTCAATAAAGTGTAAGCAGTACATGTTGTCCCCTTCGTCTAGAGGCCTAGGACATCACCCTTTCACGGTGAGTACAGGGGTTCGAATCCCCTAGGGGACGCCAAAACATCGGCGGCGCTTGAGGTCCATGCGCTGCGGTTCGCGAGAAAATACCGACGCTCGCGGGCCAAGATGCAAGACTGGAGTGGTAGTTCAGTCGGTTAGAATACCGGCCTGTCACGCCGGGGGTCGCGGGTTCGAGTCCCGTCCACTCCGCCAAATAAAAAGCCCGTTCGAACATTGGTTCGGACGGGCTTTTTGCTTGCTCGATCGATTCGCACGACGTGCGTGGCCGTTCGCTTGTTCGTCCACGCCTCGCGCGCGATGTCGGACAATCCGCCATTGCAAGTCGCGCCACGCTGCCTTACTGTGGTCGCGGGTTCCTTTGTTCCGGCTACGATGTTCGATCCGACCGACGCGCCTTCCCGCTACGCGCCATCGCCGTTTCGCCTACGCCAGGCATCGTTGAGCGATTTCGCCTTCGCCGAGGCGCTCACGCGTACGAACATGTGCCGCTATTACGAGCGGCACCGGCTGGCTTGGCGCGCCGATCTCTTTCTGGCCAGCTGGCAAGAATCCGAAAACTTCATTCTCGAAGCGGAAGGCGAGCCGATCGGTTTGCTGCGTCTCACGGAAGAGGGCGATTCCCTGCACATACGCGATGTGCAGATCGCCGAAGGCTACCGGGGGCACGGAGCCGGCACCTTTCTGCTGGAGACGTCGCACACCTGGGCCCGCGAGCGCGGGCTGCGCGAACTGCAACTGCGTGTGTTCGTCGATAATCCGGCGGCGCGGCTTTACCTTCGCATGGGATATCGCGTGGCCGGGCCGCGGCTTGCGCAACTCGGTGCGATTCGCCATATGACTCGGCCCGTTTGACTCGGTCCGTTTGACTCGACCGACTCGGCCGAGGGCGGCGCCGAAGCGCTCGAACGCTTGCGGGCTAAACCGATTCGAGGATGCCGTCGAAGTCGTCGTCCGCGCTGGTGCGCTCGGGCGACGATTCGCCGCCGCGCATCATGAACGCGCGCGGGCTTTCGCCGAATGCGCGCCGGAACATCGCCGAAAACGCGCTTTGGCTCTGATAGCCGAGCTCATGGGCGATCTGCGACAGCGCACGGCCGCGCGTCAGCAAAGGGATCGCGCGGGCGAGTACAGCTTGTTGGCGCCACTGCGAGAAGCTCATTCCCAGTTCTTGACGGAAAAGACGGGCGATCGTGCGTGTGCTCGCCCCGACGCTGGCCGCCCAGTATTCCAGGGAATCGGCGTTGCCCGGATCAGCCAGCAGCGCTTCGCACAAGGCGCGCAGGCGCTTTTCCTTGGGCATCGGCACGGACAGCGGCAACGGCTCCGAGCGCGTGATTTCGTCGAGCGCCAGCGCGCCGAGCAACCGCTCGCGCGCGCTGCCAAGGCCGTCCGCGGCGAGTGCGGCGATCACTTCGCGCAGCAACCCGGACATTTCCACGACCCGGCAGGCGCCGAGCCCCGCGGGAACGACCGACTCGTCGATGTACAGCGTGCGCAGATAGGCGTCCTCGACGATCACGACTTCGTGCGGCACGTGCGGCGGCACCCAGATCGCGCGCGAGGGCGGCACCATCCACGTGCTGCCGGTGACGCCTAAGCGCATCACCCCGCGCGAAGCGTAGGCGAGCTGCGCCCAAGCATGCATATGCATGGCGATGCGTTCCCCCGCCGGCATCGGCCGAGCCCGCACGCGGATCGGATGGGCGGGCGTGGGCGCGAACTCCGGCGGGATATCGATGAGGCGCACACGGGCGCTTGGCGCGCGAGGGATCGGATCGGTCGGTTGCATATCGAAGACGCGTTGGCGAAATGAAAGGCACGGCCCGTCGTAAAGCCGGCGGCGACCGGTATTGTCCATATTGTATGTGCGTCGCTTATTCGACATGCATAATGCGCTTGCCGAGTATAGGCGCTAGCGCACCCATGCTGGGCGCTGAGCGTGCGCCGGCGAAGTCCACGCGTTGAATCAAGCACAGCCGGCGACGCGAGAATCCACACATAACAAGGACGAGGGCAAATGCGATACGTATTTATTTACGGGACGCTTCGAGCGGGCGAGATCAATGACATCGGGCAAGCGGCCGCGCGCCATGGGATCGCGGCGCCGCGGCTCATAGGGAGGGCCGCCGTCGCGGGGCGTTTATACGATTTTGGGGACTATCCGGGGCTTGTGCAGGACGAGACGGCGGGGCTCGTGCGGGGCGACGTCTATGAAATCGAAGACGATCTCGTCTCCGTACTGGACGACATCGAAGGCGTGCGTCCGGGGATCGACAGTCTATTCAAATCGCGCCCGGTCAGCGTTCCCGTTGCGGGGCGTACGCTAGCGTGTTTCTTCTATCCGGTCGACGCGGTGTCGGTCGAAGGGCGCACGCGCATCGAGGCCGGCGATTGGATCAGCTATCGCCTCGCGCGCGACGGGGTGGCCGCGTTCAACTACGGCAGGTAATTCGCTGTGTACCGGCGACGGTCCCGGATTGAATCGGGCCGTCGCGCGGTTTCCCCTTGCTTACACTTCTTCGTAAAGGGGCAGCGTCAGGAATTCCGTGAAGGATTCCGACGTCGACATCTGTTCGAAGATCGTCGCGGCACGGTCGTACGACTCGGTACCGCCGACCACCGTGGCCTTCACCTTCGGCAATTCCTCGGCGATCAGCGCGCGCACGAGCCCGGCCGTCACCTTACGGCCGTCCTCGAGTTTGCCCTTGGGCGAGCGGATCCATTGCCAGACCTGCGAGCGCGAGATTTCAGCCGTCGCCGCATCCTCCATCAAGTTGTGGATTGGCACGCAGCCGTTGCCCGTGAGCCACGAGCCGAGATAGTGAATGCCGACGTTGATGTTGTTGCGCAGGCCGGCTTCGGTAATCGGCGCTTCGGGACGGAAATCGAGCAGATCGGTCGCCGTCACCTGGACGTCGTCGCGTTGCTTGGCGATCTGGTTCGCCTTATCGCCGAGCACGTCGACGAACTCTTCCATCGCCACGGGCACGAGGCCCGGGTGGGCCACCCAGCCGCCGTCGTAGCCGTCGGTCGCATCGCGTTTCTTGTCGGCGCGCACGCCGGCCGTGGCCTTTTCGTTCGCGGCCGGATCGCTTTTGATCGGAATCAGCGCGCTCATGCCGCCGATCGCCGGCGCGTTGCGCTTATGGCAGGTCTTGAGCAATTGCAGCGCGTAGGCGCGCATGAACGGGACCGTCATCGTGATTTGGGCGCGGTCGGCCAAGCAGAAGTCCTTGTCGTTCTTGAACTTCTTGATCGCCGAGAAGATGTAGTCCCAACGGCCGGCGTTCAGGCCCGCGCTGTGTTCGCGCAGCTCGTAGAGAATTTCGTCCATCTCGAAGGCGGCGAGAATCGTCTCGATCAGTACGGTGGCGCGAATCGTGCCGCGCGGCAGCCCGATGGCTTCTTGGGCGGCCACGAAGATATCGTTCCACAGGCGCGCTTCGAGGTGGCTCTCCATCTTGGGCAAATAGAAGTAGGGGCCGCTGCCGCGCGCGAGGAGTTCCTTGGCGTTATGGAACAGGAAGAGCGCGAAGTCGAAGATGCCGCCCGAGACGCGCTCACCGTCCACCGTGACGTGCTTTTCGTCAAGATGCCATCCGCGCGGACGCACGACGAGCGTCGCGGTCTTTTCGTTCAGCTTGTACGTCTTGCCGTTTTGTTCGAGCGAGATCGTGCGGCGAACGGCGTCCTTCAAATTCAGTTGGCCCGTGATCTGGTTTTGCCAGTTGGGCGTATTCGAATCCTCGAAGTCCGTCATGTAGGAGTCCGCGCCCGAGTTCAGCGCGTTGATGATCATCTTGCGCTCGACGGGGCCCGTGATTTCCACGCGGCGGCACTCGAGATCCTTCGGCAGCGGGGCGATCTTCCAATCGCTTTCCCGAACGGCTTTCGTCTGTGCGAGAAAGTCCGGACGCTCGCCCGCATCCAGGCGTTTCGTGCGTTCGGCGCGCGCTTGCAGCAGTTCCTTGCGGCGCGATTGGAACGCGCGGTGCAGATCGACGACGAGCTTGAGCGCCTCGGGCGTGAGGATCGTCTCGAAACCGGGCTCGATCGCGCCGGTGATGTGCATGCCTTGGGGCAACGACAGCGTGTTCGCCATGGAATATCTCCTTTGGTCGGTCAGATGGCAAAAATACAGGCGAAGGCATCGCAGGCTCGGGCTAGGGCGTGCGATGCCGATCGCTTCAATCCTTTTCAATCCTTGTCGGTCAGCCTAAGGTTCGAACGAATTCAACGAGGTCCGATAGGCTCGAACCAATGCCGCGGGGCTGCATTCCGAGCTCTTCGAGCGGCGCCTCCGTTCGATTGATCCAAAACGTCGTATAGCCGAACCAGCCGGCGCCGGCCACGTCCCAGCCGTTCGATGAAACGAAGACGATCTCTCGCGCGCTGGCGTCGAACGCGCGCGTGCCCAACGCATAAGCGGCCGGAGCCGGCTTGTACGCACGCACCGCATCGACGGAAAGCACATGATCGAAAAGATCGGCGATGCCGGCGCTCTTGACCGCGACATCGAGCATGCGCGGATTGCCGTTCGACAAGATGCCGAGGCCAAGCGGTGGTGCGTCGGAGGCGCCGCTCGTCGCCCGCAGCGCTCGCAGAGCGGGCGCTGCATCGGGAAATGCGGAGAGGCAAGCGTATTGATCCATGAGCCGTTTTTCGCCGGCCGGCTCGAGCGGCAAACGCAGACGGCGCGCCGCATGGCGTAACGCGTCGAGCGTGACGTCCCAGAACGGCACGTAGTGCGCGCCGTTCACATCGGCCAGCGTGCGCAACTGGGAATACTCGATCTGCTTCAAGCGCCAGAGCTGCGAGAGCGCCTCGCCTTGCCCCGGAAACAGCTGTTCGGCCGCCGCCACGACCGAGTGCACGTCGAATAGCGTGCCGTACGCGTCGAACAGCACCGCTTTGGGAAAACGTCGTGACGGGGTCGACATGGCCTGGGCTCCTGGTGTAACCGCGATTTCGTCAATCCGGAACGTATTTTATTTGTGACTTGGCTCGCTGAAAAAGACCTGTAATGTCACTTTATCTTTGACTTTTTGTTGCATAATCGGCCGGTCGATCGATTTTCCGAGGGGCTCGCCCGTGTCGCGGTTCAAGCAAATCGAAACGTTCGTGGCGGTGGCCGCAAAGGGTAGTTTGTCGGCTGCCGCTCAGGCCGAAGGCGTGGCGCCGGCCGTAATCGGCCGACGGCTGGATGCGCTCGAGGAGCGGCTCGGCGTCAAACTGCTCGTGAGAACGACGCGCAAGCTCACGTTGACGTTCGAAGGCTCGGCGTTCTTGGAGGATTGCCAGCGGATCGTGGGCGATATGCAGAATGCGGAGGCCAGCGTGTCGGCCGGCGGTGTGAAGGCGAGCGGACATGTGCGCATCTCGGCCCCGGCGGGTTTCGGCCGCAAGCATGTCGCGCCGTTGATTCCCGCGTTCGCCTCGGCGCACCCGGAAGTGTCGATCGCGCTCGACCTGTCCGATCGCATGGTCGATCTCGTCAACGAGGGCTTCGATTGCGCGGTCCGGTTCGGCGAGCTGCCCGATTCGTCGCTCGTTTCTCTGCGCCTTGCCGAAAACCGGCGCGTGTGCGTGGCGGCGCCCGCATACCTCGAGCGGTGCGGCACGCCGCGCACGCTCGCCGATTTGGCGCACCACAATTGCCTGACGCTCGCCGCGGGCGTCAATCAACAGCGCGGCTGGACTTTTCAGCAAGACGGCAAAATCGTGTCGATCAGAGTGTCGGGCACGCTCGAATGTTCGGACGGGGCGGTCCTGCACGAGTGGTGCCTGGCGGGGCACGGCCTCGCGTGGCGCTCGTCGTGGGAAGCGGGCGAGGACATTGCGGCCGGCCGTCTCTCGACCGTACTCGATTCGTTCGCGGCGCCGCCGATCGGCATACACGCCGTATTCCCGCAGCGCAGGCATTTGCCCTTGCGCGTTCGGTTGTTCCTCGATTTCCTCAAGCATACGTATGAGCGTCCGGGCTACTGGCAATAGCGGGCGGTCCTGAAGGAGGGCGCCGGGCCGCACGGGTTTCCGATATACGGACTCACCCGAGGCACGGCCATTGGGCGCACCGCGCCGCACTACAATCCACTTGGACAAGCTCGCGCCGACGCGCGCGAGGCCACCGACCGCCGTATACGGCGGTTGCGAGCCCACAAGGGGAGGCGTCATGTTCAAGCACATCCTGGTCCCGACGGACGGTTCCGATTTGTCGCAAAAGGCAATCGACGGTGCAATCGATCTTGCGCGTTCGGTCGGCGCGCGCATCACCGCGTATGCCTGCTTGCCCCAGTATCCTTATTCGCCGTTTTCCGAGGTGGTCGTCGAGCCGCCGGCCGACTTCCAGCAGCGCAGCGAACGCGAGGCGCGAGAGCATCTGGACGACGTCGAAGAGGCGGCGCGCGAGGCCGGTGTCGCCTGCACGAGTCAAACGAGCGTGCATCCGTCGCCCTATCTAGGCATCATCGAAGCGGCCGAACAAGGCGGGTGCGACGTCATCTTCATGGCTTCGCACGGGCGCAAAGGGCTGGGCAGCCTCTTGATCGGCAGCGAGACGCAGCGCGTACTCACGCATACGAAAATTCCCGTCATCGTTTACCGTTGATTCGCCGATTCGCCGGTCCTCCAGCGACCGCGTCGAACCCACGGATCGATCCCACGCCGCGAAACGTCAGGCCCCGCATGCATGACGCATGCGGGGCCCGCGTCCTCCCTGGTCCCCTGTGCTAGTTCGGTGACTTACGCGACCTTTTTCGCATCGAAGAACTGTTCGTCTTCGGTCGAGCCATGCAGCGCCGTCGTCGAGGCTTCGCGCTCGACCGTCTGCGTGACGGCGTCGAAGTAGCCCGTGCCCACTTCGCGCTGATGCTTGACGGCCGTGAAGCCCTTGTCAGCCGCTGCGAACTCGGCCTGCTGCAGTTCGACGAATGCGCTCATCTGCGACCGCGCATAGCCGTGCGCGAGGTTGAACATCGAATAATTGAGCGCGTGGAAGCCCGCGAGCGTGATGAACTGGAACTTGTAGCCCATCGCACCCAATTCCTTCTGGAATTTCGCGATCGTCGCATCATCGAGATTCTTCTTCCAGTTGAACGACGGCGAGCAGTTGTACGACAGCAGCTTGCCGGGGAATTGCTTGTGGATGGCCTCGGCGAATTTCTTCGCGTATTCGAGATCCGGCTTGCCCGTTTCGCACCAGATCATGTCGGCGTACGGCGCGTAGGCGAGGCCGCGCGAGATAGCTTGCTCGAGGCCCGGCTTGGTGCGGAAGAAGCCTTCGACCGTGCGCTCGCCCGTCAGGAACGGGCGATCGTTCTCGTCGACGTCCGAGGTGATGAGGTCGGCCGCTTCGGCGTCCGTGCGCGCGATGAGGACGGTCGGCGTGCCGCAGACGTCGGCCGCCAAACGCGCCGCCGTCAGCTTCGCGACGTTTTCACGTGTGGGCACCAGCACCTTGCCGCCCATATGGCCGCATTTCTTGACCGAGGCGAGCTGATCTTCGAAGTGCACGCCCGATGCGCCCGCTTCGATCATGGCCTTCATCAGTTCGAACGCGTTGAGCACGCCGCCGAAACCGGCTTCGGCGTCCGCCACGATCGGCGCGAAGAAATCGACATAGCCTTCGTCGCCCGGGTTCTTGCCTTCGGACCATTGAATCTGGTCGGCGCGCGTGAGCGTGTTGTTGATGCGCTTGACCACGAGCGGCACCGAGTTCGCCGGATACAGCGATTGATCGGGGTACATTTCCCCGGCGACGTTCGCATCGCCAGCCACTTGCCAGCCCGACAGATAGATGGCCTTGAGGCCGGCCTTGACCTGTTGCATCGCCTGGTTGCCCGTCAGCGCGCCGAGGGCGTTGACGAACGGTTCGTTGTTGACGGATTGCCACAGCTTTTCCGCGCCGCGCTTGGCAAGCGTGTGCTCGGGTTGGATCGAGCCGCGCAGACGGACGACGTCCTCGGCCGTGAAGCCGCGCTTGATGCCTTTCCAGCGCGGATCGGTTTCCCATTGCTGTTGGAGTTGCTGTGCTTGCTGTTCGCGTGACATGGTGGGGCTCCTGGTTACCTAAGGTGAGTCGTGTTGGATCTCGCGCGTCGCGACGTTTGGGTCGCGAACTCTTATATAAGAGTCTAGGCAATACGGTACCCGCGGAATAGGCGTAAGCGAACGTTTTTTTGCGATGAATTATCCTTAAATATCAAATGGATACTGACGTCGTTTCGCAATAAGAAACGTCATTTTTCATGTCGCAACGCTTGTCGTTGTGCCACGCAGCACAGATTTTTACGACACAAAAGATCTTTTCGTATCGTGAAATTGGGGCGAAATGCGGTGATGAGGTGGTTGGAACGGGTGGATCCGCGTGAAAAAGCGACGAAGACCCGGCCCTGAACGGGCGAAAAAAAACCGGTGCAGTTCAGATGAACGGCACCGGCTTCTGGGACAGCAGGGGCGCTAGCGCCCTGTCCCGCGTGAAGGTCCTGCTAAGCGTTAGTCGCCGCGCCGCGCGCCGCGCTGGCCGTCGCTGCGACGACCTTGGTAGCCGTCGCGCGAGCCGTAGCCGTCGCGCGAGCCGCTCGACGGACGGCCGCTCCAGCCGCCGCTGCCGCCGCGCTTCTCGCCGCTACCCGTGCCGGTGCCGGTGCCGCGCGATGCGCCGCTCGGCGAACCGAAGCGGCGGCCACCGTTGCCGCCGGGGCGGCCGCGGCCATTGCCGTTGCCGTTGCCGCTGCGCGCGGGCGCGGCCTTGCGCGGCTCGAAGCCTGCGATGACGTTCACCGGCAGCGGCGCGCGCACGAAGCGCTCGATCCGCTTGAGCGCGCCTTGCTCGGCGTGGTGCACGAGGCTGACGGCGATGCCCGTACGACCGGCACGGCCCGTGCGGCCGATACGGTGAACGTAGTCTTCGGCGAACTTGGGCAGATCGTAATTGAAGACGTGCGTGATGCCGGGGATGTCGATGCCGCGCGCGGCGACGTCGGTCGCCACGAGCACGCGCACACGGCGTTCGCGCAGCGCGCGGATCGTGCGGGTGCGTGCGCCTTGAGGCAAGTCGCCATGCAGGGCGGCGGAAGAGAAGCCGGCATCGGCCAGACGGCCCGCCAACTGATCGGCTTCGCTCTTGGTCGCCGTGAACACGATGGCTTGATCGAGCGCGTCGTCGCGCAGCAGGTGATCGAGCAAACGGTCCTTATGATCGCGGTCGTCGACATAGTGGACGGTTTGCGCGATGTTGGCGCGCGATTCCATCCGCTGAACGATCTCGATACGCTCCGGATTTTTCAGCAGGCGGTTCGTCAACGAGCCGATCTTGCCGTCGAGCGTGGCCGAGAACAGCATCGTTTGACGCGTGGCCGGCGTGGCGGCGACGATCGTTTCGATGTCGTCGATGAAGCCCATGTCGAGCATGCGGTCGGCCTCGTCGAGCACGAGCATTTTCAGCTCGGACAGGTCGATACGGCCGCGTTCGAGGTGGTCGAGCAGACGGCCGGGCGTCGCAACCAGGATCTCGGGGTTCTTGGCGAGCAGCATCAATTGCTGTCCGTAGGCGACGCCGCCCAGAATGCTGACCGTGCGCAGCCGGCGCAGGTGCTTGCCGTACGTCGAAGCAGCGGTCGTCACTTGCATGGCCAGTTCGCGCGTGGGCGTGAGCACAAGCAGACCGGGGCGCGCGACGGACGGCCCGCGACGCGGACGGCGGTCGCCGCCGGCCTCGCGAGGCTCGCGCGGCTGTGCGGCCAGCGTCTTTTGCAATTGGGCGAAGCGCTCGATGGCGGGCAGCATGAAAGCTGCCGTCTTGCCCGAGCCCGTGGGGCTCGAAACGAGCAGATCGCGGCCCGCGATGCCGGCCGGAATGGCGCGCTGCTGCACCGGCGTAGGCGCGGTGTAGCCGGCGGCCGTCAGCGTCGCGACGATCTCGGGCGACAGGCCCAGCGAGGCGAAGGTGGGGCCGGTCGGGGTCTCGGCGGCCGGCTCGTTGGAGAGCGCTGCATCGGCGACCGGCGCGTCGGCGAGGAGGGTATCGGCGGGCAGGCCGAGGGCGCGATCGGCAATGGCGTTCAACGGGCTGGTGTCAAGGCTCGAAGTCATGAGAATCCTAAGAAGACGTCAAAAATACGTCGGCGCCAATCGGCATTACCCAAGTCGTCGGATTCAGCATGCAACAGGCACGCGAGCAAATCGAAAAACGGGGGCAGCTCGCGAGTCATTGCGAGCTTTTCGTTAGAAGCTGTATCGGATACGGGACGCCGATATGGCATCGCCGCCAGCCTGGTATGAGACGGCCCGTGAAGGCCTAGGCGGAAGGGGACAGGTTCTAAACTGGATTGGAGCAAAACGCTACGGTGCGCTGCACGCTCCGGCTTGCTGCCGGCGGGTGATGCGCAGCCAGCATTATATGGGTTTTTGCTGCGGCGCGCCAGAGGGACGTTGGATCGGGACGCTGAACCGGCGGCAACGCGCGCCGTTCTCGAGCGCGCCCGTGCCGCCGCGCCCCGTCTTGCGGTTTCTTGCGCTTGCTCAGCTCGCTTCGCCGTTCTTCAGCGATTCGACGAGTTCGACGTACTGCTGTTTCGCCACGTCGGACGCCGTGCCTTTGAGCGAGGCCCACGCGTCGTACTTGTACTTGCCGACGATATCGGTGAAGCCCGGCTTTTCGCCGTGGACGTCGCCTTCGGTGGCTTGCTTGAAGAGGGCGTACAAACGCAGCAGCGTCATGTTGCCCGGCTTTTCCGGCAGGGCTTTGACATCCACTTGGGCTTGTTCGAACTGCGAATCGACTTGGCTCATGACCATCTCTCCGGTGCAAAAACGATAGGGCCGCCGATCATAGCAAGCGTTCCCGTCGGAAAAATCGAGCGATGCTTCCAAACGCCGGCCGCGCGCGCGCGAAGCGTTGGCGTCATGATCGGCGCGCCGCATTCGGGCGGCGGGGCGCCGCACTACCCGCATTACAATAGCGCCCATGACATCCACCGTGCTACTTGCTCTCGATACATCGACCGAATTTTGCTCGGTCGCGCTGCTTCGCTCCGAGGCGCCCTCGGCCGGCTTCGAACCGGCTTGCCCGCGCATCTGGACGCGCCATGAACAAACGGGCGCGGTCTCCAGCACCCGCGTGCTGCCCGCCGTGCGGGAACTGTTCGATGAAGCCGGTTTGACGCTCGGGCAATGCAACGCCGTCGCGTTCGGCGCCGGCCCCGGGTCGTTCACGGGACTGCGCACGGCGACCGGCGTCGCCCAGGGGCTCGCCTTCGGGCTCGGCGTGCCGGTCGTGCCCATCAGCACGCTGCTTGTTTGCGCCGAAGGCGCGCGCGAGCGCGACCCTTCGATCGGTCGTGTGCTGGCCGTGCTCGATGCCCGCATGGACGAAGCGTATTGGGCCGATTACGCGTGGGACGCCGCAACCGGCGATTGGTGCACGGTCACGCCGCCTTCGCTCGCGACGCCCGACGCACTCGTCGCCCCGGATACGTCTTTCACGTTGGCCGGCAACGCCGCTCGCGCGTTCGGCGCGCGCTTGGCCGTGGCGCAGCGGGCCGCCGTCGTCGATCACGATGCGCTGCCGCACGCTCGGCCCTTGGCGCTGGCGGCGCTGCGCGCCTATCGCGCCGGACGCACGGTGTCCGCCGAGCACGCGGCGCCCGAATACGTGCGCGACAAGGTCGCGCAGACCACGGCCGAACGCCTAGCCGAACGCGCCGCGCGCGAAGGGCCGGAGGCGCGATGAGTGGGGTGCTGCTGGCCGACCGCTACATGTCGCCGATGACGGAGGCCGATCTCGACGAAGTGGCTGTCATCGAACGCGAAGCGTACGAGTTCCCCTGGTCGCGCGGCAATTTCGAGGATTCGCTGCGCAACGGCTACTTCGGCATCTGCATGCGGCACGTCACCGGCATGTTGATCGGCTATTGCGTGCTGATGCCCGTCGTCGACGAAATGCATTTGCTGAACCTCTGCGTCGCCCCGCAGGCACAAGGCGCGGGCGTCGGGCTCACGTTGCTGCGCGAAGCGGTGCGGATCACGCGCGGCAAGCAATTGGCCGGACTGCTGCTCGAAGTGCGACCGTCCAATGTGCGCGCGCTGCGCCTATATGAGCGTTTCGGCTTCGCGACGATCGGGCGGCGCAAGAACTACTATCCCGCGCGGCGGTACGGCCGCGAAGATGCGCTCGTGATGCGCTATACGTTTAAGGAGGGGGACGATGGCGCTCGATGAAGCCGCGCTCGACACGCTCGGTCTTTCAACGCTTTGGGTGCGGCGCGGTGGGGCGGCTGCCCCAAATTCTGCCGCCGATGACGGCATGGCGACGGCCGCGCGCGAGGCGGCACACGCTGACGAGCCGCCGACGCCAAGCGCGATGCCGCGTCGTGAAGTTGAGCAATACCCGATCGACACGGCACGGGACGAAGTCGATTTCGCGCCCGCGGGCGCCGTGCCGGTGCGCGCCAAGGCGAGCCCGGTGGGGCGCGACAACGATGTGGCGACGCTCGATTGGGATGCGTTGGAAGCACGCGTGTCG
>DATJJH010000228.1:0-12997 GCA_035492395.1 Trinickia sp.
CAACCCCGTCATCGTGCACGGCGGCGGCCCGCAAATCGATCAAGCGCTCAAGAAGATCGGCAAGCAAGGCACGTTCATCCAGGGCATGCGGGTAACCGACGAAGAAACGATGGAAGTCGTCGAGTGGGTGCTCGGCGGCGAGGTGCAGCAAGACATCGTCACGCTCATCAACCATTTCGGCGGCCACGCCGTCGGCTTGACGGGCAAGGACGGCGGCCTCATCCACGCCCGTAAGCTGATGATGCCCGACCGCGACAATCCGGGGCAGTACGTCGACATCGGCCAAGTGGGTGAAGTCGAATCGATCAACCCGGCCGTGGTGCGCGCCCTGCAGGACGACGCCTTCATCCCCGTGATCTCCCCGATCGGGTTCGGCGAAGACGGCCTGTCGTACAACATCAACGCCGATCTGGTGGCGGGCAAGCTCGCGGTCGTCCTGAACGCGGAAAAGCTCGTCATGATGACCAACATCCCCGGCGTCATGGACAAATCGGGCACCCTGCTCACCGATCTGTCGGCGCGCGAGATCGACGCCCTGTTCGAAGACGGCACGATCTCCGGCGGCATGCTGCCCAAGATCGCGTCGGCGCTCGATGCCGCCAAGAGCGGCGTGCGCTCGGTTCACATCATCGACGGGCGCATCGAGCACTCGGTGCTGCTCGAAATCCTGACCGAGCAGCCGTTCGGCACGATGATCCGCTCGCACTGAGCTTTTACGCGCCGGGGCCCGGCGCGGTGCTTTGGAGTCATAGCCGATGTCCTCGTTGCCGACGCCCCGCAAGCAAGCCCGGGTGCGCCCGCGCGCGGGCCGCCCGGTTTGGCTGTTCGATCTCGATAACACGCTGCATCACGCCTCGCACGCCATTTTTCCGGCGATCAACGAGGCCATGACCCGCTATATCGTCGAGGCACTCAGCGTCGCGACGGCGGAAGCCGACACGCTTCGGCTGCGCTACGTCCGGCGCTACGGCGCCACGCTGCTGGGGCTCGCGCGCCACCATCCGATCGATCCGCACGACTTTTTGAGAGTCGTCCATACCTTCCCCGATTTGCCCGACATGGTGCGCGCCGAGCGCGGCATCGCCCGGCTCGTCGCCGCACTGCCGGGGCGTAAGATCATTTTGACAAACGCGCCGGAAACCTACGCACGGGCAGTGCTCGCGCAACTCGGCATCGAGCGGCTCTTCGAGCGCGTCATCGCGATCGAGCACATGCGCCGGCGCCGCGCGTGGCATGCCAAACCGGATTTGCCGATGCTGCGCCGGGTGCTGCGCGAAGCGCGCGTACCGATGTCCGAGGCTATTCTCGTCGAAGACACACGCTCGCATTTGAAGCGCTACCGGCGGCTGGGCATCGGCACCGTCTGGATCGTCGGGCACTTGAGCACGCCGGTGCTCGGCGACAAACATTTGACCCGAATGCCCGGCAGCGGGCGACCGCACTATGTCGATCGTCGCATTCGTTCGCTAAAATCGCTTCGAACGGGTCACGAAACGGGGCGCAAATGGAGCCGAGTCGAGAGCAAGTCACCGGGCTAGACGACGATATCCACCCGGCGAACGCGGGGCGCACGCCCCGCATGAAGCCCGGCGAGCGGCGCGTGCACATTCTGCACACCCTCGCCGCCATGCTCGAAGCGCCCAAGGGCGAAAAGATCACCACGGCCGCGCTCGCCGGCCGGCTGGGCGTGTCCGAAGCGGCCCTGTATCGACAGTTCGCGAGCAAAGCGCAGATGTTCGAGGCGCTGATCGAATTCATCGAGACCACGTTTTTCGGGCTGATCAACCAGATCGCCGAAAAAGAACCGAACGGCGTGCTGCAAGCGCGCGCGATCGGCATGATGCTGCTGAACTTCGCCGCGAAAAATCCCGGAATGACGCGCGTGCTGACGGGCGAAGCCCTTGTAGGAGAGCACGCTAGGCTCGCCGAACGCGTGGCGCAGATGCTCGAACGCGTCGAAGCCTCGGTCAAGCAGAGCCTGCGCATCGCCCTCATGGAGGCCCGTCAAAGCCCGGGCCGAGGCGAAAGCGCAACGGAGGCCGGAATCGATCCCGCTGCTGCTCCCGCCGGCCCGCTGCCGGCCGATTACGATCCATCCGTGCGCGCCAACCTGCTCGTGAGCTATGTCGTGGGACGCTGGCACCGCTATGCCCGCAGCGGGTTCACCCGGGCCCCGGCCGAGCACGCGGACGCGCAGTTGCGCTTGATTCTCCAATAGCGCGTTATCGGCTTTTCCGCTATGCTTTGCCGTTCTATCGCCTTAAGCGGTTAGTCTCGGCCAGGCGCCCACCCTTTTCAGCGGGATGGCGCGGGCGGGATCGCATAAGGCAGCGCGCCGATTTGTCGACTCGATTGCGGGCGCGCGAACCCAGGCTGTCAGTGCCGGGTTCACTATAAATGCGGCTAAAGAGGTCGTCAGCCGCGCACCGGCACGTCCCGCGCATCGCCGACACCATTTAGCCGCCCTGTCAGAAGGCGGAATACATGGAATCGATCGGCATCGTCGCTCCACAACGCATGCATTTCAACGAGCCGCTCGCGCTGCAAAGCGGCGCGACGCTCGCCGGCTACGACCTCATGGTGGAGACGTACGGCACGCTCAACGCGGCGCGCTCGAACGCCGTACTCGTCTGCCACGCGCTGAATGCGTCGCATCACGTCGCCGGCGTCTACGAAGGCGAGCCAAAAAACGTCGGCTGGTGGGACAACATGGTGGGGCCGGGCAAGCCGCTCGATACGAACCGCTTTTTCGTGATCGGCGTGAACAATCTGGGCTCGTGCTTCGGCTCGACGGGCCCGATGAGTCTCGATCCCGCCACGGGCAAGCCCTACGGCGCGCGCTTCCCCGTCGTGACCGTCGAGGATTGGGTCAACGCTCAGGCGCGCCTGGCCGACGCCTTCGGCATCGAGCGCTTCGCCGCCGTGATGGGCGGCAGCCTCGGCGGCATGCAGGCGCTCGCTTGGACCCTCATGTACCCGGACCGCATCGGCCATTGCATCGTGGTCGCATCCACGCCTAAGCTTTCCGCGCAGAACATCGCATTCAACGAGGTGGCGCGCTCGGCGATTCTCTCCGATCCGGATTTCCACGGCGGCGATTACTACGCTCACGGCGTGAAGCCGCGGCGCGGCCTGCGCGTCGCACGCATGATCGGACACATCACGTATCTGTCCGACGACGACATGGCCACCAAATTCGGACGCTCGCTGCGCCGGCCCGTCGGCGGCCCAGCCGTCGGCGACGATTACCGCTTCAGTTTCGACGTGGAATTCGAAGTCGAATCGTACCTGCGCTATCAGGGCGACAAATTCGCCGATTACTTCGATGCGAATACGTATCTCTTGATCACGCGCGCGCTCGACTATTTCGATCCGGCCAAGGCGTTCGACGGCGACCTCACTGCCGCTCTCGCGCATACGCGCGCGCAATATCTGATCGCGAGTTTCACGACGGATTGGCGCTTCGCGCCGGCGCGCTCGCGCGAACTGGTCAAAGCGCTGCTCGATCACAAGCGGCGCGTGACCTACGCCGAAATCGACGCCCCGCACGGACACGACGCCTTCCTGCTCGACGATGCGCGCTACCACAACGTCGTGCGGGCCTATTACGAACGCATTGCCCTGGAGGTTGGCGTATGAATCAGGCCGTCATCGATTCCCTCGCCGCGCGGGCCGATTTCCGCGCGATCGCCCGCTGGGTGGAACCCAACGCGACCGTGCTCGATCTGGGCTGCGGCGACGGCAGCCTGCTCGCGCTGCTCTCGGAAGAACTCGGCGTCTCGGGCTACGGCATCGAGATCAACGATGCCGGCGTGCTCGCCTGCGTCAAGCACGGCGTCGACGTCATCCAGCAAAACCTGGAGGACGGCCTGCGGTTGTTCGAGGATGGGAGCTTCGATTTCGCGATCCTCTCGCAGACGCTCCAAACGATCCATCAAACCGCCGCGATCCTGCGCGAAACGGTGCGCGTCGGCAAGGAGTGCATCGTATCGTTCCCGAACTTCGGCTATTGGCCACACCGGCTTTCCGTCCTGCGCGGGAGCATGCCTGTCTCGAAATCGTTGCCGTATCAGTGGCACAACACGCCGAATGTGCGCGTGCTGACCATCCGCGATTTCGAGGCGCTCGCGCCCGAAGTCGGCATCGAAATTCTCGACCGCGTGGTCCTGCACGGCGGCCGCGCGGTGCGTTGGGGCGCGAACTGGCGTGGTAGTCTTGCGGTCTACCGCGTCAGGCGCGGCTCGAGCGGAGCCGCGCCGGGTTGAACGCGCCGCATTGAAGAGGCCGACCATCAAACGAGACATCCCGCCCTCGCCGCACGGCGGCGAAAGCGCCGCGTTGAGCGCTCACGAGGCGCATCCGGGCTGGAGAGCGTTCCTCAACCGGCACATGCTGATCTGCGTGTTTCTCGGCTTCACGTCGGGATTGCCGCTGTTTACGCTCGTCTATCTCGTTCAGGCGTGGCTGCGCTCGGAAGGCGTCAATCTGAAGGAAATCGGCCTGTTCGCGCTGATTCAATTCCCCTACACGTGGAAGTTCGTCTGGGCGCCGCTGATGGACCGCTACGTGCCGCGGCTGCCGTTTTGGCGGCCCGGGCGCCGCCGCGGCTGGATGCTCGCGACGCAGTTGCTCGTGGCCGGCGCGATCGCCTCGCTCGGGTTCGTCTCGCCGCGCGAATCGATCTGGACCGTCGCCGCGCTCACGGCCCTCGTCGCGTTTTTCGGGGCGAGCCAAGACATCGTCATCGACGCCTACCGGCGCGAATTGCTGACCGACACCGAGCAGGGGCTCGGCAACGCCGTCCATGTCAACGCCTACAAGGTCGCCGCCCTCGTGCCGGGCTCCTTGTCGCTGATCCTGTCCGATCATCTGCCGTGGACCGTCGTGTTCGCAGTCACCGCGGCGTTCATGCTGCCGGGCCTCGTCCTGACGCTCGTCGTGCGCGAGCCCCAAGTGCAAGGCACGCCTCCCAGGAACTTGCGTGACGCGATCGTTCAGCCGCTCGCGGAGTTCGTGACACGCGACGGCCTTAGCGCCGCCTTGCTCGTGCTCGCCTTCATCTTCCTCTATAAGCTCGGCGACACGATGGCGACCACGCTCTCGACGTCGTTCTTTCTGGATATCGGTTTCAACAAGACCGAGATCGGCGTCATCGCGAAGACGACGGCGTTCTGGGCGAGCCTGGCGGGCGGCATCATCGGGGGCGCATGGCTCGTGAAGATCGGCATCGCGCGCGGCCTCTGGATCTTCGGTCTCGTGCAAATCGTCTCGACGCTCGGTTTCGCATGGCTCGCGAAGATCGGCCCCTCCCCCGCCGCGCTGGCGCTGATCTACGGGTTCGAAACGTTCGCAACGGGCCTCACGCTCGCGGCCTTCACCGCCTATATCGCCAGCACGACCGATCCGCGCTACACGGCCACGCAATTCGCGCTCTTCACGAGCCTCGCTTCGGTGCCGCGCACGCTGGCCTCGGCGGCGAGCGGCTTCGTCGTCGCGAAAATCGGCTGGTTCGATTACTTCCTCGTTTGCGCGGTGCTCGCCGCGCCCGGCATGCTCCTGCTGCCGAAGATCGCTCCCTGGCGAACACGCGCCTAGCGGATTTCCATTCGGCATATGGCAATCCGCATTGCATCCCCTGCCATCGGCCCATCAATCCAATAGCTCAATCCCTATGTACAAAGATTGACTAACCATTCTTTTCGTCCGATCGCAATTCATTTAGTCCTATTTAAAGAAATTACGACAATTGCCGGCAGAAACTACATCAGAATCCTCTCGCGTCCTCAGCTGCCGGCGATGAGGCGACCTGATAGCGGATTCAGGTAAATCAGTCCGGCCTAATCATTCAGCGACATCTTCATTACGCCATCGGCTTATGGCGTCGATGACTTATTCGCGTCTTCAATGCGAAATGCGGTCCACCCTCATTCCTTCATGACTCGAGAGGATCAAGATGACGACTCAATTAGCGATGATTCACCGCATCCGCTTCGCGCGTTCTTCGCGCCATCGCGCCGCAGCCGCCTTACTCGCCGCCGCTTCGCTCGGCTGGCTCCCGCCGGCTGCATCGCTCGCAGCCGATGCGCTTCCACCCACGCGCATCGCGCTACCGTCGGGCGAGATCGAAGGGGTGCGCATGTCCATCCAAGAAACGCCATTGCGCGTATTCAAAGGCGTACCTTATGCGGCCGCCCCTACCGGCGAACTTCGCTGGAAGCCGCCGCAGCCTCTGACGGCTTGGGCCGGCGTGCGGCAGGCGAAGGCATTCGGCGCGCACTGCATGCAGTTGCCTTTGTTCCGTGTGGAATTCCGTTCGCGCCAGATGAGCGAGGACTGCCTTTTTTTAAACGTGTGGACGCCGGCGCGCGCCGACGGCGGCAAGTTGCCGGTGCTCGTCTATTTTTCGGGCGGCGCCTTCGCGGGAGGCGACAGTTCGGAGCCGAGGTACGACGGTGCGGCCCTTGCCTCGCGCGGCATGGTGACGGTGACGGTCAACTACCGGCTCGGCGTATTCGGCTTCTTGACGCTGCCGGAAATGGCGCGCGAGTCAGCCTATGGCGCTGCCGGCAATTTCGGGCTGCTCGATCAGCACGCGGCGCTGCGTTGGGTGCGCGAAAACATCGCCACGTTCGGCGGCGATCCTAATCAGATCACCATCGGCGGCGAATCGGCCGGTTCCGTCGCCGTGGCGGCGCATATGGCCTCGCCGCTCTCGCGTGAGCTATTCGCGCGCGCGATCGGTCAAAGCGGTGCGGCGTTCGGGCCGCTCACCGTTTGGTCGCGCCAAGATGCGATTACCGTATCGAAGGGATTCGCACAGAAGGTGAACGCGACATCCCTGCAAGCGCTTCGCGCGATGCCGGCCGACGCGCTGCTCGCGGGCACGGGCCCCCAGGCGAAACCAGAATTTCTCTTTTGGCCGTCGGTGGATGGCTCCTTTCTGACCGAACCCCTCGAGGCGACCTTCGCGGCCGGTGCGCAAGCACGCGTACCGTTGCTCGTGGGCAGCAACTCGCACGAAGCGCCGCATACGATGGTTCTGAATGAACAGCCGCCCACACCGCAAAATTGGCGATCGGCGGTCAAGCGCATTTTCGGTCCGTTCGCCACCGACGTGCTGGCCTTATATCCCGGCAACGACGACGACGAAGTGCGGCGTTCGGCCACCTCGCTGGCAAGCGACATTTTCATCAGCCATGCCACGCGCCGCTGGGTCGACGCGCACCGGGAGACCGGCGGCTCACCGGTCTACTTCTACTACTTCACGCACAAGCGCCCGCCGAAACGGCATCCTGAACCCGAGCAGTTGCCCGAAGACGGCGCGGTGCACAGCAGCGAGATCAAATACTCGCTCGGCACGCTCGGGCTGTCCAACCGATTCGTCTGGCGGCCCGAGGATCATGCGGTCTCACGCGTCTTCTCGGGCTATGTGGCGAACTTCGTGAAAACGGGAACACCGAACCACCCGGCGCTGCCCCCTTGGCCGGCTACGCGAGAAGAACGAGGCGGGCTTCTCCGTCAGCAAATCGCCGTGGAAACGAAGACCATCGCGGATGTCGATGAACCCCGGCACACGTTCTTGCGCCGGTACTATGCGGAAAACCCGCTGCTGCCCGATCATCGCCGACGATGACGTCACACGCCGCGGCGGTCGACTCACTTCACGCCATGCGCGTAGTCGATCGTCAGCGGCGCGTGATCGCTGAACTTGATGTCGCGGAAGATCGATGTAGCCTTGGCCGTTTCCGCGATGCCGGCCGTCGCGATTTGATAGTCGATGCGCCACCCGACGTTCTTCGCATAGGCTTGGCCGCGATTGCTCCACCACGTGTACTGCTCCGGCCGCTGGTCGAGCCGCCGGAACACGTCGACATAGCCCACCTCGTCGAACAATCTCGTGAGCCAGGCGCGCTCCTCGGGCAAGCAACCGGAATTCTTTTGGTTGCTCTTCCAGTTCTTGATGTCGATTTCCCGATGAACGATGTTCACGTCGCCGCACACGATCACCTCGCGCTCTTTGCTCAGCGCGGCAAGATGCGGCATGAACTCGTCCATGAAGCGAAACTTGGCTTGCTGCCGCTCCTCCCCGCTGGAGCCCGACGGCACGTACACCGAGACGACCGAGAGCTTGCCGAAGCGGGCCTCGACGTAGCGGCCTTCGGGGTCGAACTCTTCGCTGCCGAAACCGATGACGACGTCGTCGGGTTCATGGCGCGTGTACAGGCCCGCGCCGCTGTAGCCTTTCTTCACCGCGTGCTGGAAGTAGCCCGTAAAGTCGTGCGGCGCGAGGAATTCGGGCGTCATGTCGTCTTGCGAGCATTTGACTTCCTGCACGCAGACGATGTCGGCGTTTTGCTGGCCGAACCAATCGAAGAAGCCCTTCTTGGCGGCCGAACGAATACCGTTCAAGTTGGCCGTAATCACTCGCAGCATGAAGTCATCCTAGTTGTAGTCGATTTCAATCCAGGCGGCCGATTGCGCGCCTCTTCTTGATCGCTCGGTCGCTTAAGTTACGTAATCGAAAGGCCTTTGAGCGATTCCTTCGCCGGCGGGTATTCCAGGTCCAAACCCTCGAATACTCGCAGCAGCAACTCGGCCACCATCAGGTTCCGATGCGACTTCGAATCGGCCGGAATCACATACCACGGCGCGTGCTCGGTCGACGTCGCGGCCAGCGCGTCGGCGTACGCCGCTTGATAGTCATCCCATTGCCGCCGCGCCTCGAGATCCGCGAGATCGAACTTCCAGTGCTTCGTTTCGTCGTCGATCCGCGCTTGCAGGCGCTCGCGCTGCTCGTCCTTCGAGATGTGCAAAAAACACTTGATGACGGCGGTGCCGGAGTCGGCCAGCAGCGTTTCGAAGTGTCGAATATGGGCATATCGGCGCTCGATCTCGGCGGCCGGCGCCTCGCCGCGCACGCGCGGCACGAGCACGTCTTCGTAATGACTGCGGTTGAAGATAGTCAGCTCGCCGGCCGCCGGCGCCTGCCGATGCACGCGCCAGAGAAAATCGTGGGCCGCCTCGTCCGGCGAAGGCACGCGGAACGTCGCAATACGCAGCCCGAGCGGATCGACCTCGTGAAAGACAGCCCGAATGGTGCCGTCCTTGCCGCTCGTATCCATGCCTTGCAGCACGAGCAGGACGCGCTCGCGGCGCTGTGCGTGCAAGCGTTCCTGCATCTCGTCGAGCCGCGCCGCGTACGCGGCCAAGCGCTCGCGGTCGGCCTGCTTCGAGCCGGCCGAGAACGGCTTCGACTTAGGGTCGAAATCGGCGAGCGACAAGGCCTTGGCGCCTTTGCCGCCGTCGAAAAACGGGACGCGAAAATCGTCCAACTTGGAACGCTTAGCCATGCCCCTCCTGCCTCTTCGCGTTAGGCTCGCAATTGACGCGGCCGGCAAGCGTCACAGGGCGCTTGCCGGCCGTCGCCGACGGTTCGTCGCGGCAAGAATCAGGACAGCTTCTTCTTGAGCAACTCGTTGACTTGCTGTGGATTGGCCTTGCCCTTCGTCGCCTTCATGGCTTGGCCGATCAGCGCGTTGAACGCTTTTTCCTTGCCGGCGCGGAACTCTTCCACCGATTTCTGATTCGCCGCCAGCACTTCGTCGATGATCGCTTCGAGTGCGCCCGTATCGGAAATCTGCTTCAGCCCTTTGGCGTCGATGATGCGATCGGCCGCGCCTTCGTCGGTCGCTTGCTCGTCCCAAATCGCCAGGAAGATTTCCTTCGCGATCTTGTTCGAAATCGTGCCGTCCGCGATTCGCTGCAAGAGCAGCGCGAGCTGCGCCGGCGAAACGGGACACGCGTCGATCTCGAGGCCGTCTCGATTGCACTGCGACGACACTTCGCCCATGAGCCAGTTGGCGGCTGTCTTCGCCTGCGCGGCGCCCGTCTTTGCGACGACAGCCTCGAAGTAGCCGGCCATCGCCTTGCTCGACGTCAGCACTGTCGCATCGTACGGCGTCACGCCGTATTGTTCGACGAAGCGCTGCTGCATCGCGGCCGGCAGCTCCGGCATCTCGCCCTTCACGCGCTCGACCCAGGCTGCGTCGATCACGAGCGGCATGAGGTCGGGATCGGGAAAGTACCGGTAATCGTGCGCGTCTTCCTTGCTGCGCATCGACCGCGTTTCTCGCCGATCGGGATCGTAAAGCCGCGTTTCCTGTACGACCGTACCGCCGTCTTCGATGAGTTCGATCTGACGGCGAACTTCGAAATGAATCGCCTCTTCGAGAAAGCGGAACGAGTTCAGGTTCTTGATTTCGGCGCGCGTGCCGAATTCCTTCTGGCCGACGGGGCGCACGGACACGTTCGCATCGCAGCGGAAAGAGCCTTCCTGCATGTTGCCGTCGCAGATTCCGAGCCAGACGACGAGCGCATGCAGCGATTTCGCGTAGGCCACGGCTTCAAAAGCGCTGCGCATGTCGGGTTCGGTGACGATCTCGAGCAGCGGCGTGCCGGCGCGGTTCAAGTCGATGCCCGTCATGCCGGCAAAATCTTCATGCAGCGATTTGCCCGCGTCTTCCTCGAGGTGCGCGCGCGTCAACTGAATGGTCTTCTCGTACCCCGCGAGCCCCGTCTTTTCGTTGGGCGGCACTTGGATCTTGATCGTGCCGCCTTGCACGACCGGGATTTCGTACTGGCTGATCTGATAGCCCTTGGGCAGATCGGGGTAGAAATAATTCTTGCGCGCGAAGATGCTGCGCGGCGCGACCGTCGCGCCGATCGCAAGGCCGAAACGAATCGCGCGCTCCACGGCGCCGCGGTTCATCACGGGCAGCACGCCCGGCAGCGCCAGATCGACCGCGCACGCCTGCGTATTGGGCTCGGCGCCGAAGCGCGTCGACGCGCCGGAAAAGATCTTCGAGACGGTCGAGAGCTGCGCGTGCGTCTCCAGACCGATGACGACTTCCCACTCCATGTTCATGCCTCCCGCGCAGCCGCTTGCGGCGCTTGCGTGTGCCAATCCGTCACGCGCTGGAACGCATCGGCGACCTGCAGCATTCGGGCTTCGTCGAAATAGTTGCCGATGATCTGCAGGCCGACGGGGCGCTTCGCGCCGCCGCCCGTGCCGAAACCGCACGGCACGCTCATGCCCGGCAGGCCCGCAAGGCTCACCGACAGGGTGTAGATATCGGCCAAGTACATCTGGACGGGGTCGTCGCCCTTGGCGCCGATGTCCCACGCAACCGAGGGCGCGACCGGTCCCATGATGAAATCGCAGACCTTGAAGGCTTCTTGAAAGTCCTGCGCGATGATGCGGCGGATCTTTTGCGCCTGCAAGTAATAGGCGTCGTAGTAGCCGTGCGACAGCACGTAGGTACCCACCAGAATGCGGCGCTTGACCTCGGGGCCGAACCCTTGCGCGCGCGACTTCTTGTACATGTCGAGTAGATCGCGGTATTCGCTTGCTCGGTGGCCGTAGCGCACGCCGTCGAAACGGGACAGGTTCGACGAAGCCTCGGCCGGCGCGATGACGTAATAGACGGGGATCGAAAGCTCCGTTTTCGGCAGCGACACGGGGACGAGCGTCGCGCCCAGCGCTTCGTACTGCTTGAGCGCCTCATCGACCGCCGCACGCACGTCCTGCGCGAGGCCCGCGCCGAAATACTCGGTGGGCAGCCCGATGCGCACGCCCGCGAGCGGCCTGCCCGCAGGGGCCTCGGCCTTGAAGCCTTGGCCGAGATAGCGCGTGTAATCTTCGTCGGCGCGCTGCAGGCTCGTCGAATCGCGCTCGTCGAAGCCGGCCATGGCATTGAGCAGCAAAGCGCAATCGGCCGCGCTCGCCGCCATGGGGCCGCCCTGGTCGAGCGACGACGCGAACGCGATCATGCCGTAGCGCGACACGCGGCCATAGGTCGGCTTGATGCCCGTCACGCCCGAAAAGGACGCGGGCTGGCGAATCGAGCCTCCGGTGTCCGTGGCCGTCGCGGCCGGCGCCAGGCGAGCGGCGACGGCCGCGGCCGAGCCGCCCGACGAGCCGCCGGGCACGGCTTGCGTATCCCAAGGGTTGCGCACGGGCCCGAACGCCGAATTTTCGTTGGACGAGCCCATCGCGAACTCGTCCATGTTCGTCTTGCCGAGCGTGACCATGCCGGCGCGCGCCAAGCGCTCGACGACGGTGGCGTCGAACGGACTTTCGTAGTTCGCGAGCATTTTAGAGCCCGCCGTCGAACGCCAGCCGCGCGTGACGAACACGTCCTTGTGCGCGACGGGCACGCCCGTGAGCGGGCCGCCCTCGCCGCGCGCAAGCCGGGCGTCGGCGGCGCGTGCCTGCTCGAGCGTGCGCTCGGCGTCGATTTCGATGAAGGCGTTCAGATCGCGCTCGGCTTCGATCCGCTTCAGATACAGCTGGGCGAGCTCGACGGCGGAAATCGCTTTTCCGCCTAGCGCAGCCGCAAGCTCAGTCAAACTTTTTTCGTACATGTCGGTTCTTTTCCGTAAATCCCGAATCGTGAGGACGGTTACTCGATCACCTTCGGGACCAGATACAGCCCCTCTTGCGTCGCGGGCGCGCGCCGTTGATTGGCCTCGCGCTCGACCGTTTCGGTCACGACGTCCTCGCGCAGGCGCAACGCGACATCCTCGATCTGCTCGATCGGGTGCGCGAGCGGCGCGATACCGGAGGTGTCGACGGCCTGCATCTGCTCGACGAGTCCGAAAAACTCGTTGAGCCGAGCCAGGGTGTGCTCGCAGTCGGCATCGGCCAATTCGAGCCGTGCTAGATGGGCGATGCGTTTCACATCGGTCAAGGTCAAAGCCATGCGTCTCACCGGAAACTTGTGGCGGCGCAGCCCGGAAAAAACTGTGTTGCGCCAGAGGGTTAGGGCATCGGATCAGGCCCTCGAACAGGGGGCCTGGAACGGCAAAAAGGACCGCCCGTTTACTACAAATAGGTCGAAATTATAAGGTATCATTACGCGTTCGATCCAAACCCGGACCGCCCCTACCCCAGGCCACTCGGCGCCTCACACTAAGCCGCCGCCTCGCGTACGCGGCC
>DATJJH010000229.1:0-12925 GCA_035492395.1 Trinickia sp.
GATCACTTCCGGATAGTTGTGGCCCGTGTCGATGTGCACGAGCGGAAAGGGCAGCGCCGTCTTGCGGTTCGCGCCCAGCCCAAAAGCCTTGAGCGCCAGGTGCAGCACGACCACCGAATCCTTGCCGCCCGAGAACAGCAGTGCCGGCTTGCTGCACTCGGCAACGAGCTCGCGCAGGATGTGGATCGATTCGGCCTCGAGCCAGTCAAGGTGGTCCATGCGGTTGGTCGTGACCGTGAGCGGGGTCGCGGCGGAAGGTTCGAGAATCGTGCTCATGTTTAACGGTTTCCTATCGTTTGCGCGCCGCCCGGCACGAATTGAACTGCCGAGACTGCCGAGACGTTCGAGACATGCAGGCCGCATTCCTTCGAGTCGCGCGACTCCCACCACCAGCGCCCCGCCCGGCTGTCCTCGCCTGGGCGAACCGCGCGCGTGCAGGGCTCGCAGCCGATGCTCGGGTAGCCGCGCGCATGCAGCGGGTTGACGGGGACGTCGTAGGCCTTCAGATAGGCCCAGACTTCGCCTTCGGTCCAATCCGCAAGCGGGTTGTACTTGGCGATGTCGCGCGCCGCGTCGTGCTCTTCTTCATGCAGCTCGGTCCGCGTGACCGACTGCTCGCGGCGCTGGCCCGTTACCCAGGCATCGACGCCAGCGAGCGCGCGGTTGAGCGGCTCGACCTTGCGAATCTCGCAGCAGCGCTTGCGCGCCTCGACGCTTTCATAGAATGCATTGAGACCCTGCGTCTTCACGTATTCGTCGACGGCGTCCGCTTGCGGATGGAACTGCTCGATCTCATAGCCGTAACGCTCGCGCACGCGGTCGATCATGCCGAGCGTTTCCGCATGCAGACGGCCCGTGTTCAACGAGAAAATGCCGATCGGCAGCTGGTTCGACAAGATGGCGTGGGTGAGCACCATGTCCTCGGCGGCCAAGCTGCTTGCCAACTTGATCCGGGGGTGACGCTTGGCGATATCGCCGACGAACGCGTGCAAGCGCTCGATCTTGGCCTCTAGCGTCGCGTCGAGCGCGGCGGCGGCCGGTGTCCGATCCGAGCTCATGCGCGCGGCTCCGTTTCGAGCGCCGCGCGGCGGCGAAACAGCGGCTCGGGCGTGTCGAACGCGCCCTGGTACTTCACCGAGAACTCCTCGAACGCACGCAGCGCATCGTGGATATCCTTGTCGGCCCGCACGGCGAACGCATCGAAACCGCAGCGCGCCATGAAGTTGAGCTGATCGCGCAGCACGTCGCCGATCGCGCGCAACTCGCCCGTCCAGCCGTAGCGGTCGCGCAAGAGACGCGCGGTGCTGTAGCCGCGACCATCGCGAAATACGGGGAAATCGACGCCGACCAGCGAGATCTTGTCGAGATCCCCCGCGAGATCGGCCGGTTCGTCGTCCGGCGCGAGCCACACGCCGAGCGCGTCCTTCGAACGCGACGCCTGCAGCGTTTCCCGCACCGCTTTCCACAGAGCGAACGGCACGAGCACGCGGCCGGCAGGCAGCGCGTCGAGCGCGGGGAGTACGCCGTTCTCGTCCGCGCGAACGACGGTCCAGTCGTCGCGCACCACCGAGCGGTTCTTGATAATCGAAGTCATCTGCACATATCCCTCATTCGCGCTCAGGTCACGCGTGCGCCGGCTGGCGCGACGCGTAGACGCGTTCCTTGAACGGCGCCACGCCGATCCGATTATAGGTATCGATGAAGCGCTCGCCGTCGATGCGGTTCTCGACGAACGTATCGACGACCTTGGTCATGACATCGGGCATTTCGTCGGCCGCGAACGACGGCCCGATCACGCGGCCCAGGCGGGCGCCCGTCGCACTCGTACCCTGCTCGCCGCCCAACGTCACCTGGTACCACTCGGAACCGTCCTTGTCGACGCCCAGAATGCCGATGTTGCCGACGTGATGGTGGCCGCACGAGTTGATGCAGCCCGAGATGTTCAGCGACAGATCGCCAAGGTCGTACACATAGTCGAGATCGTCGAAGCGGTCTTGGATCGCCTGCGCGATCGGCAGCGACTTCGCGTTGGCGAGCGAGCAGAAATCGCCGCCGGGGCACGCGATGATGTCGGTCAGCAAGCCGATGTTGGCGCTCGCGAAGCCTTGCGTTTTGGCGGCTTCCCACAGGGCGAACAGGTCGCGCTTCTTCACGTCCGCGAGGATCAGGTTCTGCTCGTGCGACACGCGGATTTCACCGAACGAATACTGATCGGCCCACGCGGCGACAGCTTCCATTTGCTCGGCCGTCGCATCGCCGGGCGCGCCCTTGGCCGGCTTCAACGACAGCGTGACCGCGGCGTAGCCGGGCACCTTGTGCGGACGCAGATTGCGTTCGATCCAGCGCGCGAACGCCCGGTTTTCGAGCAGATGCTTTTCGAACGACGCGTCCGTATCCGACAGCTTTTCGTACTCGTGCGGCTGGAAGTGCCGTGCGACGCGATCGAGTTCGGCCTGCGTGAGCGTCGACGGGCCGTCCTTCAGGTGCTGCCATTCTTCTTCGACTTGCTGCGCGAACTTCTCGGGGCCGAGCGCCTTCACGAGAATCTTGATACGCGCCTTGAAGAGATTGTCGCGACGACCGAACCGGTTATACACGCGCAGCACGGCTTCGCAATAGGTGAGCAGATGCTGCCACGGCAGGTTTTCGCGAATGATCGAACCGATGATCGGGGTACGGCCAAGGCCGCCGCCCGCGAGGATCGCGCAGACCACTTCGCCTGCCGCATTCTTGGACAGATAGACGCCCAGATCGTGGATCTGCACCGCGACGCGGTCTTCCTTCGATCCCGAGACGGCGATCTTGAACTTGCGCGGCAGCCAGCTGAATTCGGGATGGAACGTCGACCATTGGCGCAGGATCTCGGCCCACGGACGCGGGTCGACGATCTCGTCGGGCGCCACGCCGGCGAACTGGTCGGCCGTGATGTTGCGGATGTCGTTGCCCGACGTCTGAATGCCGTGCATCTGCACCGAGGCGAGGTCCGCCAGCAGATCGGGCGTTTCCTCGAGCTTGATCCAGTTGTACTGAATGTTCGTGCGCGTCGAGAAGTGGCCGTAGCCGCGGTCGTATTTGCGCGCGATATGGCCCAGCATGCGCAGTTGATCGCTGCGCAGGTTGCCGTACGGAATCGCGATGCGGTGCATGTACGCGTGACGCTGCATGTAGAGGCCGTTCTGCAGCCGCAGCGGACGGAACTCGTCTTCGCTCAATTCGCCCGACAGGCGGCGGCGGACTTGGTCGCGGTATTGCGCGACGCGCTCGTCGACGATGGTCTGGTCGTACTGATCGTATTGATACATTCGGGACCCCAGGTTGTGTCGCGCCGCGTGGTGCCGCGACGCCCGAATCTCTACCGACGCAAGCAGCCGGCCTTCGTTCAGACCGTCCGCTCATGTGCTAATGACGAAAACAGCTATACATATTGAAAAACGTCCGTCGATCGTAATAAACTGTCCTTATATTTCAAACGACTAAAAAATTCTTTCCTTATGCTCGTAGGGTTATAAATGAACCTGCACCAATTTCGGTTCGTGCGCGAGGCCGTCCGCCAGAACTTCAACCTGACCGAGGCCGCCAAGGCCCTGTACACCTCCCAGCCTGGCGTTTCAAAGGCCATCATCGAGCTCGAGGATGAATTGGGGGTCGAAATCTTCACCCGGCACGGCAAGCGCGTCCGCTCGCTGACCGAGCCGGGGCGCATCATCCTCGCCTCGGTCGAGCGGATCTTGCAGGAGGTGGAGAGCCTAAAGCGCGTCGGCAAGGACTTCGCGGCGCAGGATCAAGGCAATCTGGTCATCGCCGCCACCCACACCCAGGCGCGCTACTCCCTGCCCGGGGCGATCGCGGAATTCAAGAAGCGGTTTCCGAAGGTTCATCTGTCGATCCTGCAGGGCAGCCCCACGCAGGTGGCCGAGATGGTCATGCACGACCATGCCGACATCGCCATCGCCACCGAAGCGATTTCGTCATACAAAGAACTCGTCTCGCTGCCGTGCTTCCAGTGGCACCACGTGGCCGTGATGCCGGAGGATCACCCGCTGCTGCAGCGCAAGCAGCTTTCGCTCGAAGATCTGGCCCAATATCCGTTGATTACTTACGACAACGCGTTCGCGGGCCGGACGAAGATCAATCAGGCGTTTTCGCTGCGGGGCTTGTCGCCCGATATCGTGTTAGAAGCCATCGACGCCGACGTGATCAAGACGTACGTCGAACTGGGGCTGGGGGTGGGCATCATGGCCGATATCGCGTTCAACGCCGAGCGCGACCGGCATTTGCGGGCTATGCCGGTGGGCCACCTGTTCGGCAGCAATCTGACGCGCGTGGCGCTCAAGCAAGGCGCCTACTTGCGCAGCTATGTGTATACGCTCGTCGAGTTGCTCTCGCCCACGCTCAATCGCAAGCTGATCGAGCAGGCGCTCAAGGGCGAGCACGAGAGCTACGAGCTTTGAAGCCGTCGTTTTGAGCGGAAGCCTCCGAACAGTGGGGGCCTGCTCTCGGGGCCGGCCCCTCCCCTCACCGCTCGCCCTATATAGATAATTGAAAACGGAGACCCTTGCATGGCGTTGACCGCAACTTTCCGCCGCGCGCTCACGGCCGCGGCTTTCGCGCTTGCCGGCGCAACGCTGACCGCCCCGGCGTACGCCGACATCAAAGTCGGGATCGATCTGTCGACGACGGGGCCGGCCGCCGTCATCGGCATCACGAGCAAGAACGCGATGCTGATGTGGCCTAAGACGATCGCCGGTCAGCCGGCGCAATACATCGTCCTCGACGACGGCTCCGACCCGGGCGCCGCGGTGCGCAACATTCGCAAGCTCATCAACGAGGATCACGTCGACGTGATCGTCGGGCCCAACGTCACGCCGGCCGCCTTGGCGGCGCTCGATGCCGTGGCCGATTCGCATACGCCGATGATCACGTTGATCGGGTCGGCGAGCGTCGTGGAACCGCAGGAAGGCAAGCGAGTCTGGGCATTCAAGATGGCGCAGACCGACGGCGCGATGGCCGACGTCATGACGCGCTATATGGCGAACCATGGCGTGAAGACCGTTGGCTTCGTCGGATTCGCCGATAGCTATGGCGACAGCTGGCTCAAAGAGTTCTCGACCTTCGCCAGGCTGCGTCACATCGAGATCGTCGCGACCGAGCGGTACAACCGAACCGATTCGAGCGTGACGGGGCAAGCGTTGAAGCTGATCGCGGCCCGCCCCGACGCGATCCTCGTCGCGGGGGCGGGGACGCCGGCCGTGCTGCCGCAGCGCGAGCTGATCGAGCGCGGCTATAAAGGGCCAATCTATCAAACGCACGGGATCGCCACGCCGGCGTTCATCAAGCTCGGCGGCAAGGACGTGGAAGGAACGCTGTTCCCGACGCAGCCGGTCGTCGTTGCCCGCACGCTGCCGGCCGACCATCCGGCGAAGAAGGCGGCCCTGGCTTTCGTGAACGACTACGAGGCCAAGTATGGGCCGGACAGCGTAACGCAATTCGCCGGCGATGCGGCGGGGGTTTATCCGCGCCTGAGCGATGCCGTGGCGCGGGCGCTTAAAACGGCGCAGCCGGGCACGGAGGCGTTCCGCACGGCGCTACGCACCGCGCTCGAGCAGGCGCACGAACTCGTCGTGCCGAACGGCGTCGTCAACGCGAGCGCGAGCGATCATGTGGGACTCGATCAGCGAGCGAGCGTCATGGGGATCATCAAGGGCGGGAAGTTCGTTTATTTGAGCCGGTAGGGGGCCCCGGCCTCGGATTCGCTCGGGCGATGCCGTACCCGCCGCGATGGGCCGGCATGATGCGACGTCCGATCGATCGGCGCGCCGGCACGCGTTGCCGCCGATCATGTCCGTTCATCGCGGCACGGCTTGCCAGCCGCACCCGTTTCCGTCATAATCGCGCTCTTCCGCTCGGTGCCCCAGCGCGCCGACACCTGCCCAGGTGGTGAAACAGGTAGACGCAGGGGACTCAAAATCCCCCGCCGCAAGGCGTGCCGGTTCGAGTCCGGCCCTGGGCACCAAGAATTCTCTTGAAGGCCCGGCCCGCAAAGCTGGGCCTTTTTGTTGGTTCGAATCGTAGAACTGTATCGATGGTCATCGTAGAGATCCATTGACCGTCCACTCGATTCCCAGTAGTCTTCGCCGCGATAAGTCGGGATCAGCGTCGGCAGCTATCCTTAGGAAGAGCGGACCCCCGGCTTCTTGATTGCAAAAAGGGCGTCAATACCGTGACGCCCTTTTTATTCGAAGTCGGCGATTCTTCTCCCCCTACCGCTGTTCCTTCACCCGCGACACAAGCTGCGTCGGGCTCACGAACTGCAGCGCGATCAGCACCCACACCAGCGTGATGGCCATATAGATCATCGCCATCGCATCGATCGACTGCGGCGCGCGCACGCCCGTGGAAAACACCGCGTAGTAAAGCGCGACGACAAGCGTCTGCGTGCTCGGCCCCGCCGTGAAGAACGTCAGCTCGAACATGCCGATCGTGCGCACGAGCACGAGCAGCCCCGCGGCCAGCATGCCCGGTACGAGCAGCGGCAGCAGCACATAGCGGAAATAGCGGGACGTGTTCGCACCGAAAATGCGCGCGGCGGCTTCGAGATTCGGATCGATCTGCTCGATGAACGGCGTCATCACGAGAATGACGAACGGCAAGGCGGGCACGAGGTTCGCCAAGATCACGCCCGTCAGCGTGCCCGCCAAGCCCACCTTGTACATCACCGTGGCCATCGGAATGCCGTAAGTCACCGGCGGCACCATGAGCGGCAGCAGGAACGTCATCATCGCGAGGCGCTTGCCCGGAAACGAAGCGCGCGCGAGCGCATACGCCGCCGGCACGCCGAGCGCGATCGACAGCAATACGACCGCGCCGACCACCTCGACCGTGACGAGCAGCACGCTCGAGAGTTGAAAGTCACGCCACGCCTGCCCATACCAATGCAGCGTGAACCCTTGCGGCAGCAGTGTGCCGAACCAGCGCGTGCCGATCGAGTCGACGGCGACGGTCGCGATCAAGAGCACCACGTTCAGCAGGAAAAACGCCATCGTGCCCCAAACGAGCACGGTCCACAGCCGGCCTCCGATACTGCGCGATTCGCGTGGCGCTGCCCGCTTCGAACGGCTGCCGCCCTCGTCGAGCGCACCCTGCGCGGCCAACGCGCGCGCGGTTTGATTGCTCGTAGTCATCAACCTTTCCCTCCCGTGACGGGCCCGGTGTAGAAGAAGCGGCGCGCACCGAGCATTCCGGCCACGACGACGAGTTGGACGAATCCCATCACGATCGCGATCGTCGAAGCGAGCGCGTAGTCGTAGTTCTCGAACGCCGCCTCCGATGCGGCGATCGACATGACGCGCGTGGGACCGGCCGGCGCGCCCAGCAGCACGGCCGACGGAAACACGGAAAACGCCTGTACGAACGACAAGCAGGCGGCCATCGTCAATCCGGGCACCAGCAGCGGCAAGTAAATCTGGCGAAACTGCTGCCACGGGCTCGCACCGAGCGTGGCCGCGGCGCGCGCGAGCGTCGGATCGATCCCGGTGATGTAGGACAGCGTCAACAAAAATGCGAACGGAAAACCCGAGATGACGAGCGAGATCAACACGCCCCAGTAGTTGTGCGTGAGCCGCACTTCGCCGCCATATAGATGGAGCGCTTGCACGCCCTGCGTGAACCAGCCGTTCGGCGAGAAGTACGACAGCATGCCGTCGGCGATCAGCACCGTGCCGAGCGTGACCGGAATGACGAGCAGCGTGGTCGCGAGCTTTTGATACGGCGATTTGCGGCGCAGCGCGAAAGCGACGGGCACCGACACGCCGACATTGATCAGCGTGGCCGGCACCGCGAGCTTCAACGTCACGAAGATCGTCGGCCACATCGAGCTGTCGGAGAAGAACGTCGCGTAGTTCGCGAAGATGCCCCCGCCGTTCATCGGCTGGAACGACAGCATGAGCCCGTAGGCAAACGGATAGATGAACAGTGCGACGATGAAGCCGAGCGCCGGCGTGACGAGCCAGCCCTTCATATCGCGCGGTGCGGACAGCGGCAAGGCGCTCACGATGCACGCTCCTCGCGATAGACGAGTGCGCATTCCGGCGACACGGCCAGCGTCACGCGCTCGCCCTGGGCGAACTCCCCTTCCACGCGCGCCCACATCTTCCCGAACGGCGCGGTAACGAGCAGCAATGAGTCACGGCCGCCGTATTCGACTACGTCGACGTCCACGTCGAATGCGTTGGGCGAGCCGGGCTGCGCGCGCACGAGATCGTCGGGACGAATCGCGATCATCGCAGTCTTGCTTTCCAGCGCTTCCATCGGCGTACCGACGAGGCGCACGCCGCCCGCCGAGACTTCGACGCCCTCGCCGGCCGCCTGCACGAGCGCGCAGGGCAGGACGTTCCGGTACCCCATGAAACGCGCGACGTGAAGGTTACTAGGCTTGCAGTAAACCTCCTTGGGCGAGGCGACTTGCTGCACGACGCCTTCCTTCATGACGACGATGCGGTCGGCCATCGACAACGCTTCGTCCTGATCGTGCGTGACGTAGATCGTCGCGCGATCGAGACCGCCGTGAATGCGGCGAATCTCTGCGCGCATTTCGATCCGCAGCTTCGTGTCGAGATTCGATAGCGGCTCATCCATGAGCACGACCGGCGGTTCGATCACGATCGCACGCGCGATCGCGACGCGTTGCTGCTGGCCGCCCGACAACTGGCCCGGCAGCTTGCTTTCATGACCGACGAGTTGGACGAGCTGTAGCGCGGCGCGTGCGCGCTGCTCGACCTCGCGTTTGGATACGCCGCGCATCTTCAGGCCGAATCCGACGTTCTCGAGCACGGACATGTGCGGAAACAACGCATAGTTCTGGAACACCATGCCGAAGCCGCGCTTTTCGGGCGGCAGCACGTCGATACGCTTGTCGTCCAGCCAAATCTCGCCGCCCGTCAGCGGCTGCAGGCCGGCGATGCAGTTCAGCGCGGTCGATTTCCCGCAGCCCGATGGGCCGAGCAGCGCGATGAACTCGCCGCGCTCGATTTCCAGATCGAGCCCTTGCAAGGCGGCGACGTGGGCGCCCTGGTCGTTCGCAAAGCTGCGGCACACGGCGGTAAGACGAAGTCGGTCGAAATTGTGCTTCATGATGATTCCCTGACTGGCATTTCAGGTGCGGCGCGACGGACCGTCTCGCCCGTCGCGGCCGCACGGCATGACGATAGCTTTACTGCGTCTTTTGCGCGCCGACGTCGGTATCCCACTTGTGGAATGCCTTCACCATCGCGTCCGCCGAAAGCGGCACGACGTTCGGGCGATCGGCGATCCACTTGTCGTACTCCGGGCGGCCGTACTTCTTGATGACTTCCTGGCTATGCGCCGGCGCTTGGTCGACGCCCACGCCCTTGATCGCCGGCCCCGGATAGAAGTAGCCGTCGTCGTAGGTCATCGCCTGCTGAGCCGGCTGCATCATGAAGTCCAGCAGCTTGTAGAGCACGTCGAGCTTGTCCTTGGGCACGCCCTTCGGAATGACCATGAACTGGGCATCGTTGACCCACGTCATGTCGTCGAACCGGCCTACCTTGAAATTGCCCGGCACCACGCCCAGCGCGCGCGGATTGATGTCCCAGCCCGTCATCGTGACGGTCATCGAACGCGTGCCTTCGCCGAGTTCCTTCATGACCGCCGACGTACCGCCCGGGTAATACGGCACGCACTCGTTCAATTGCTTGAGGAACGCCCAGGTATTGGCCCAGCCGTTGATCGGATCTTGCGGGTTCTTGTCATGGAGCAGATAAGGCAACCCCATCAGCCAAGCGCGGCCCGGGCCCGAATTGGCGGGACGGGCGTAGATGAATTGGTTCGGATGCGCCTTGCACCACGCGAGCAATTGCTGGGGCGACTTCGGCACGTCTTTGTCCGCAACCTTGTCCGGGTTGTATTCGAGCAGGGGGCCGGCCGGCGAATACACCACCTCGAGGCCGTAGCCTTGCGCGAGATCCTGCATCTTGCGCGGCGCAGGCGCGTATTGGTCCAGCACGCCGGGGAAATGAGCGGCCTGATCGGGCAGCAGCTTCAGCCACAGGTTTTGCTCGATGCCGGCGGAGAGCGCGTCGGTGCCCGTCAACACGAGGTCGATGTCGGAGCGGCCCGCGGCTTGCATCGCCTTGATCTTGCCGGGCAGTTGCGGCGCCGGCGCATTGGTGTACGTGATGTTGCCGACGAGATTCGGATACTTCGCCTTGAACGCCTCGAAGCCCGCTTTCGTCAACGCGAGATTGCCCGCCACGTCGACGATGTTGATCGACACCGGATCGGCAAAGCTTGCCGTCGCCATCAACGAAAAGCCCAGCGCCGCCGCGATGCAGCCGATGCGCCGCCCGATTCTTGAATGCTTCATGTCTCCTCCTACGGTTATCGAGATTGTCTGTGACGCGAATGGGTCTCTTGTCTGCTCGTTCGTCCGTCTCTCGTTGAACGGACCCGCTACAAACCGCCGGCCTCCGCCATCCCCAAGGGCATGCGAAGCGCCGGTTCCGGCAAGCCTTTGACGCCCGCATCGAGCGCGAACGTCGCGCCCGAGAGCGCGTCGCCGTCGACGCGAATCGACGTGACGAACAACGTATCCAGTTGCGCGCCGCCGAACGCACACATCGCGGGCTTGGCGACCGGTACGCGAATGCTCCGATCGAGCTTGCCCGCCGGCGTATAGCGATGCACAAGTCCCGCGTCGTTGCCGCAAATCCAATAGCAGCCCTCGGCATCGACGGCCGCGCCGTCGGGACGGCCGAGCCCGGATGCCGAGTCCATCTCGACGAAAACGCGCCGAGCGTACGGCACGCCGTCATCAATGTCGTAGTCGAACGACCAGATGACGCGCCGGCTCGGATGCGAGTCCGACAAATACATCGTGCGGCCATCGGGGCTGAAGGCGAGGCCGTTGGGCACGATCAGTTCGTCGCAAAGCGTTTGCAGGGTGCGTCTTCCGGCATCGAGCCGATACAGCCGCCCGGCGGCGCGCGCGAGCGCCATGTCGAGAACCATCGTACCGGCGAGGAACCTTCCTTGCCGGTCGCAACGCCCATCGTTGAAGCGCATACCCTCGCTCGCGTGAGCAACCGAGGCAAGGCGTTCGCTGACGTCGATCGCCGCATCGGGAACGAGGTGCTGCGCGAGGTAGATGCCGCTCTCCATCGCGAGCGCCACGCCGCCCTGCGCCAGCAAGGCGAACGAGCCGGCCATCTCCGGCAAGGCCCAAGCATCCGTGCGGCCCGTCGTCGCCTTCCAGCGCCACAGCGTGCGCCCGACGATATCGGTCCAGTAAAGCGCTTCCTCGCTGGCGGACCAGACCGGGCTCTCGCCCACGCCGCAGCGCATGTCGCCGATTCGCTCGATGGAACTCGTGCCGGTCATGGTCGTTCAGTCTCCGAAAGGCCCCGTCGTGACGAAGGCTCCGCCTTGATAAACGCGCACGGGATCGTCTTCGGCGCGCGGCGGCTGCTCTCGCTCGATCCGTTCGCGCCAGGGCTCGCTCGTCTGCGTGGGCGCGTAGCCCAGATGCGCGGCATGCGAGTTATCCCACCAGACATCGCGATTGGCCGACACGCCGTAGACGATCGTGCACTTCACGTTCGGCACGAACATCGCGCGCCGCACGAGCTGCTCGAGATCGTCGTAGCCGAGCCAGGTCGCCAGCATGCGGCGATCCTTCGGCTCGGGGAAGGACGAGCCGATGCGCAGGCACACCGTTTCGATACCGTAGCGATCGAAATAGAACTGCGCGAGCTGCTCGCCGAATGCCTTGCTCAAACCGTAATAGCTGTCGGGCCGTTGCGGGGCGACCGTATCGATCACTTCGTCCTGCCGATAAAAGCCCGTCACATGGTTCGAACTGGCGAAGACGATACGGCGCACGCCATGCCGGCGCGCCGCCTCGTAAAGATGATAGGCGCCTTGAATATTTGCCGGCAGCACCTCCTCGAACGGACGCTCGACCGAGACGCCGCCGAGGTGAACGATCACGTCGACGCCGCGCACGAGCGCATCGACAGCGGGGGCGTCGGCCAGGTTGCACACCATGGCTTCTTCGTTCGTCCGCGCCTCGCCGATGGGCGCGATGTCCGACACGCGCAGCACGTCGGCGTAATGCGGCAGCCGCTCGCGCAGCACGCGGCCAAGCCCGCCGGCGGCGCCCGTCAGCAGGATGCGGCCGCAGTGAGTGCGAATGCCGTCCAAGGGATCGGCGTGTTCAAGCGTGAGCGTCATGTCAGGTCAGGTCACTGGTGCGGGATTGAACAGAACGAGATCGTTGTGCAGGCCGAGCTTGTCGGCGCACACTTGCTTGCGGCCGCTCGCGACGTCGAGAATCATATGGAACAGCTCCCAACCGATGTCGGCGATGCTGGCCTCGCCCGTTGCGATACGACCGGCATCGAGGTCGATCAGATCGTGCCAGCGCTCGGACAGCGCCTTGCGCGTCGAGACCTTGATGACGGGCGCCATCGCGAGGCCGTAAGGGGTGCCGCGACCGGTCGTGAACACTTGCAAATTGATGCCCGAGGCGAGCTGCAGCGTGCCGCAGACGAAGTCGCTCGCCGGCGTCGCCGCGAAGATCAGGCCCTTGCGGCGCATTTTTTCACCGGGGCCGAGCACGTCGACGATCGGGCTCGTACCCGACTTGACGATCGAGCCGAGCGCCTTTTCCACGACGTTCGAAAGCCCGCCGCGTTTGTTGCCCGGCGACGGATTCGCGCTGCGGTCGGCTCGGCCGCCGCTCAAATAATCGTCGTACCACGCCATTTCACGCAGCAACGCACGGCCGACGTCCTCGTCGATCGCGCGCGGGGTCAGCAAGTGGATCGCGTCGCGCACTTCGGTGACTTCCGAGAACATGACTGTGCCGCCCGCCCGCACGATCAGATCGGCGGCGAAGCCCACGGCCGGG
>DATJJH010000230.1:0-2097 GCA_035492395.1 Trinickia sp.
TTATCCAAGGTCGATCTGAATCTTTTCGTCGTGTTCGAAGCCGTCTATCGGACGCGAAATCTCACGCGCGCCGCCGAGGCGTTGTTCATCACCCAGCCCGCCGTCAGCAACGCGTTGGCCCGCATGCGCAAGGCATTCGACGATCCGTTGTTCGTCAGCACGTCGTCGGGGATGGTGCCGACGCCCGCCGCCGAAAACATCATCGGGCGCGTGCGCGAAGCGCTGCAGCTGCTCGATTCCAGCACGCACGCAGGCGGTCGCTTCGATCCCGCGACGTCCGAGCGCACGTTTCGTCTGAGCATGACCGACCTCACGGAGGCGTTGCTGCTGCCCGCGTTGGAAGAAGTGCTGCAGCGGCTCGCCCCTGGCATTCGTCTGGAAAGCTACCCCACGGCTCGCCGCGACGTGCCGCAGGCGCTGGCGAGCGGCGCCGTCAATCTCGCGATCGACGCGCCGCTGATCGACGATCCGTACCTCGACCAGGCGCCGCTCGGCAGCGACCGGTACGCCTGCATGCTGCGCCCCGGCCACCCCTATCGAAAGAAGAAGCTGAAGCTCGACGATTACCTCGGCTTCGGGCATATCCACGTATCGAGCCGCCCGCAGGGGCCGGGGCTCGTCGATGCGGAATTGAACCGGCTAGGCATGCGGCGCTCGATCAAGACGCGCGTTCAGCATTACCTCGTCGCCCCGTTGATTGCGATGCGAACCGACCTCGTCCTCACGGCGCCGCTCGTGCTGCTTCAGCGTTACGACGCCCGCATTCTCGAATTGCCTTTTCCGCTGCCGAAGCTCGAGTGGCATGGCTATTGGCACCGCAGCGCGACCGCCGATCCGGCGCACCTTTGGCTGCGCGAGCAAGTGGGCCGCCTGATGCGGGAGATGAATCGGTAACGACCAGGCGACGTGCAGAGGGTGTCACAAAAACTTATTGCACGGTATTCCGATAATAAATTTCATGAATGCGCCGCCGTTGAGTATTCTGCTGATGCATGAAGGGACGAGGATGACATGGCGGAACTCTATTTCGTGCGGCATGGGCAGGCGTCGTTCGGCGCGTGCAACTACGATGAACTTTCGCCCGCGGGGCGAACTCAATCGCGTTGGCTAGGCGAGTACTTCGCGCAGGCCGGGTTGCGGTTCGATCGCATCGTGACCGGAACGATGCAGCGTCACCGGCAAACCGCTGACGAAATCGTCGCCGGGATGGGCGGCCCGCGGCTCGAGGCCGTGCGCGACGCCGGATTCAACGAATACGATTTCAATGCGTTGTTCGCGGCGCTTGGCGAAGACGGCTCGCCCTCGCGCGTGGCCTCGACGGGTTCGAAGAAGGACTTCTATCGGGCGTTGAAGCACGTGTTGCACTTATGGGCCGAGGCTCGCCTCCCAGGCCCGGCGCCCGAAACGTGGGCGGAGTTTCAAGCGCGCGTCGAGCGGGCTCGTCTGGACATTCAGCGCGGAGGCGGCAGGCGTGTGCTGGTCGTCAGTTCGGGCGGCCCGATCGCGGTGACTGCCCAGCAGATTCTTCAGGCGCCCGATGCCGCCGCGATCGCTTTGAACATGCAGATTCGCAACAGCAGCGTCTGCCAGTACGTCTTCAACGACGCCGCGATGTCGCTCGTCAGTTTCAACGCCGTACCGCACCTCGAGCGCGCGGAACGGCACGAATTCGTCACCTATGGTTGAACACGATCGGGACGGACACCACGCCATGAACGCTAGCTTTCAATTCGACATCGAACAATTGACAGGTTATCTGACGGCGCATGTCGCCGGATTCGAGGGGCCGATGGCCGTCGAGAAATTCTCCGGCGGCCAATCGAATCCGACGTACTTGTTGAAGGCCCGAAGCGGCGACTATGTGCTGCGCCGGCAACCGCCCGGCACGCTGCTCAAATCGGCCCATGCCGTGGACCGCGAATACCGGGTGTTATCGGCGCTGGCCGGAACGAAGGCGCCGGTCGCGCGTGCGTATCATCTTTGCGAAGACCCGGCCGTCATCGGCAGCATGTTCTATGTGATGAGCTTCGAAGCGGGGCGAATCTTTTGGAATCCGGCGCTGCCCGAGGTCGCCGCTCGCGATCGCGAACCCATCTA
>DATJJH010000231.1:0-59744 GCA_035492395.1 Trinickia sp.
CATTTCCGACACGTGGACGAGGCCTTCGATGCCCGATTCCACTTCGACGAACGCGCCGTAGTCGGTGATGTTCGTGACCTTGCCGAACAGGCGCGTGCCCGACGGGTAACGGCGCGAGATGCCTTCCCACGGATCGTCGCCGAGCTGCTTGATGCCGAGCGAAACGCGGTTCTTCTCTTGGTCGAACTTGAGGATCTTGGCGGTGACTTCCTGGCCAACCGACAGAACTTCCGACGGATGACGCACGCGACGCCATGCGATGTCGGTGATGTGCAGCAGGCCGTCGATGCCGCCGAGGTCGACAAACGCGCCGTAATCGGTGATGTTCTTGACCACGCCGTTGACGATCGCGCCTTCCTTCAGCGTCTCGAGCAGCTTCGCGCGCTCTTCGCCTTGCGTCGCTTCGATGACGGCGCGGCGCGACAGCACCACGTTGTTACGCTTGCGGTCGAGCTTGATGACGCGGAATTCGAGCGTCTTGCCTTCGTACGGCGTCGTGTCCTTGACCGGACGCGTGTCGACGAGCGAACCCGGCAGGAACGCGCGGATGCCGTTCACCATGACGGTCATGCCGCCCTTGACCTTGCCCGTGATCGTCCCGGTCACGAGTTCGTTGTTGTCGAGCGCCTTTTCCAGCGACAGCCACGAAGCGAGACGCTTCGCCTTGTCGCGCGAGAGGATCGTGTCGCCATATCCGTTTTCGAGCGCGTCGATCGCGACCGAAACGAAGTCGCCCGCCTGCACTTCTACCTCGCCCGCGTCGTTCAGGAACTCTTCGAGCGGGATATAGGCTTCGGACTTGAGACCTGCATTGACGACCACGAAGTTGTGGTCGACACGCACGACTTCGGCGGAAATCACTTCGCCGGCGCGCATGTCTTGCTTGGTCAGCGACTCTTCGAAGAGAGCCGCGAAAGATTCGGTGTTCGGGTTGGAGGTTTGCAGGTCGGACATAAAAATCGTAAATGCATGGCTTCGCGATTGTCAGTGCCGGCAACGAACAACCGGGCACGCTACGACGGCGATGCGAACGCCATACGGGGTTAAGGGTTGAAACCACGCTCAAAGCGCTACCGCGCCTCGAGCACCTACCGCTCCCGATACCACTTCGCCACTTCGCCGACCGCCTGATCGATCGAAAGCGTTGAGGTATCCAGCAGCTTTGCATCTGCCGCGGGCTTGAGCGGAGCGGCGGCGCGACTGCTGTCACGTTCGTCGCGCTCGCGCAAATCCCGAAGCAAGTCATCCATATTAGCAGAAAAGCCTTTTTGGATCAATTGCTTATACCGCCTGGCGGCGCGTGCCTCGACGCTGGCCGTCAAAAACACCTTCAGCACGGCGTCGGGGAAGATGACGGTGCCCATGTCGCGGCCGTCCGCCACGAGCCCCGGTTCCTTGCGGAAGGCCCGCTGGCGTGCCACGAGCGCCGCCCGAACGTTCTGATGGACCGCGATGGCCGAGGCGCGATTGCCGATTTCCTCCGCCCGGATCTCGCTCGATACGTCGACGCCGTCGAGCTGCGCGCAGCCCTCGCGGAACGTAATATGCAATTCGTCCACGAGCGCGGCGAGCGCGTCCGCGTCCGTGGCGGCGACGCCGTAGCGCACGCTCGCCAAGGCGGCCAAGCGGTATAGTGCGCCGCTGTCGAGCAAATGAAAGCCGAGCTGGGCGGCGACGAGCGCCGCCACGGTGCCCTTGCCGGAAGCGGTCGGGCCGTCGATGGCGATGACGGGAGTCTGATGGAAGGGGCGAGTCGGTTTCATCTAAAGAATGAGAGCATCGGGCCGGACATCAGGCGCCGACGAGCGCCGCGAAGCGGTCGAAATAATCGGGAAACGTCTTGCCGACGCACTTCGGATCGTTGATGCGCACGGGCACGGCGCCGAGCGCAACGAGCGAGAAACACATCGCCATGCGGTGATCGTCGTAGGTGTCGATGGCGGCGCCGGGCGTGAGCCGCGCGGGCGGCGTCACGACGAGGAAGTCCTCGCCCTCCTCGACCGTTGCGCCCACCTTGCGCAGCTCCTTCGCCATGGCCGCGATGCGATCCGTTTCCTTCACGCGCCAGCTGCCGATGTTGCGCAGCCGCGTCGTTCCGCGCGCGAACAGCGCGCACACGGCGATCGTCATCGCGGCGTCGGGTATGAGATTGAAGTCCATGTCGACCGCTTCGAGCTGGCCGTGATCGTGGCCCACGCCGCGCACCTCGATCCAGTCCGCGGCCATCGTGACGTTCGCGCCCATCGCCGTCAGTGCGTCCGCGAACGCGACATCGCCTTGAATGCTCTCGCGTCCCACGCCGACGACGCGCACGGGCCCGCCCCCGATCGCACCCGCTGCGAGGAAGTAAGACGCCGAGGACGCATCGCCCTCGACCATGATCGCGCCCGGCGCCTGGTAGCGCACGCCGGCCGGCACCGTGAAGCGCTGCCAGCCCTCGCGGGCGACCGCCACGCCGAAGCGTTCCATCAGCTTCATCGTGATTTCGATGTAAGGCTTGGAGATCAGCTCGCCTTCGACTTCGACGACGATCTCGCCGGATTTCGCGCGCACGAGCGGCAGCGTCATCAAGAGGGCCGTCAGGAACTGGCTCGAGACGTCGCCGCGGACGCGAATCGGCTCGTCCACCGCAATGTCCCCCGCGCGGATGCGCAGCGGCGGGTAGCCTTCGTTCGCCTCGTAATCGATCCGCGCACCGATTTGGCGCAGGCCGTCGACGAGGTCGCCGATCGGCCGCTCGTGCATACGCGGCACGCCGTGCACGCGATAGTCGCCGCCGTTTACGGCGAGCGCGGCGGTCAACGGGCGAATCGCCGTGCCCGCGTTGCCCAGAAAAAGATCGGCGGTCTTGGCGGTAAACGCGCCGCGCGTGCCCTGAACGACGCACCGATCGCCCTCGCGCGTGAACTTGACGCCGAGCTTTTCGAGCGCGTCGAGCATCACGCGCGTGTCATCCGAATCGAGCAAGTTCGAAATCGCCGTTTCGCCTTCGGCCAGGGCCGCCAACAACAGCACGCGGTTCGAGATACTCTTCGAGCCGGGCAGGTGGACGGTGCCTTGCGCCCGCGAATAAGGTCCGAGATCGAGGTATTCCATGATGTTTCCTTTCATTTCGGGGCGATATCGCCGCTGACGCGGCCGCCGCGTTCCTGCCATTGGCTGCGCGCTTCGCGCGAGCGTGCGAATACCGCCTCTAGGGCCGCGCCGTCGCCGGCCACGATCGCCGCACGCAGGCGCGCGAGCACCGCGGTGTAGCCGTCGAGCTCGGCGACGAGCGCCTCCCGGTTGGCCAAGCAGACATCACGCCACATCTCGGGATTGGACGCCGCAATCCGCGTGAAATCGCGAAAACCGCCGGCAGCGAACGAGAATTTCAGCGCCGCGTCGGGCGCGCCCAAAATGCGCTCGACGAGCGCGAACGACAGCAGATGGGGCAAGTGACTGACTGACGCGAACACGCGGTCGTGCTGCTCGTGGCTCATCGTGCTGACCAGCGCACCCGTTGCGCCCCATAGGGCTTCGACGCGGGCGACGTCTGGCGAACGATTCTCGGGCAGCGGACAGAGTACGACGTTGCGGCCGACGTATAGATCGGGCAGCGCGGCTTCGACGCCGCTCGACTCGCGCCCTGCGATGGGGTGAGCGGGCACGAATTGAGCGATCCGACCGCCGAGCGCCGCGCGCGCCGCAGCCACGACGTCCGACTTCGTACTTCCGGCATCGGTGACGATCGTCGCGTCGCTCAAGAACGGCGCAATGCGCTCGAGCAGCGGCCCCGTCTGAGCGACCGGCGCCGCGATCAGCACCAGATCGGCGCGGTCCAGCGCAGCGCGAAGTTCGTCGTCGCGATCGAGCGCCGCGACATCGTCGACGACGCCGAGCTCGCGCGCCCGCTCGGCGGAGGCGCGGGAACGCCCCACGCCGACGATGCGTCCGCTGCCGGCGGCACCGGCTCGCTCGCGCAGGGCGCGCGCGAGCGAGCCGCCGATCAGCCCGACGCCAAAAATGACGAGTTTGTCGAAAGTGAACGTTGTCACGGGTTGCTCGCAAGCTGAAAAGCGCGCGCATAGGGCGCGCGCAGCGGGTAAATCAGGGACGACAAGCGCGGCCGCGCAGTGCGCTTCACCCTCACGCGAGCGCCGTTTCGAGTGCCGCGATAAACGCCTCGTTCTCCTCGGGCAGACCAATCGTCACACGCAACCACTGCGGCAAACCGTAATTGCCGACCGGGCGCACGATGACCCCCTGCTTGAGCAATTCGAGGTTCACGCGCGCACCGGCGCCGTCGTCATGCCCCACGCGCACGAGCACGAAGTTGCCGAACGACGGCACATACTCGAGGCCGAGCTTTTCGAAGGCCTCGGTCAGCCGTCGATAACCGGCCGTGTTCAGCGCGGCCGTCCGCGCTAGGAACGCCGTATCGCCCAGCGCCGCGATCGCCGCGGCCTGCGCCATCGTGTTCACATTGAACGGCTGACGCAGCCGATTGAGCAAATCGGTCAACCCGGGCTGTGCGATGGCGAACCCGACGCGCAAGCCGGCAAGACCAAACGCCTTCGAGAACGTGCGGGACACAGCCAGGTTCGGGTAGCGCCCCACCCAGGCGATCGAATCGTAGCGATGCGCTTGCGCAAGGTATTCGGTGTAGGCCTCGTCGAGCACCACGATCACGCGCTTGGGCACCTTCTCGAGAAATGCTTCGAGCGCCGGGCCATCGATGAACGTGCCCGTCGGATTGTTCGGATTGGCGACGAACACTAGGCGCGTGTCGTCTTCGATCGCGGCCAGCATCGCATCGAGATCGTGGCCGTACTCGCGCGCGGGCACGACGATCGCGCGTGCGCCGAGCCCTTGCGTGGCAAGCGCGTAGACCGCAAACGAATATTGCGAATAGACGACCGACTGCCCGCTTTCGACGAACGCATGCGCGGCCATTTCGAGAATGTCGTTGCTGCCGTTGCCGAGCGTGATCCATTCAGCCGGCACGCCATAGCGCGCCGCGAGCGCGCCCTTCAGCTCGAACGCATTCGCATCCGGATAGCGGCCGAGTTCGGACGCGGCCCGCACCATCGCGGCCTTGGCCGACTCCGGCATCCCGAGCGGGTTTTCGTTCGAAGCCAGTTTCACGATGCGCGCTTCGTCGAGCCCGAATTCGCGCGCGACTTCGGAAATCGGCTTACCGGCGACGTAGGGCGCGATTTGGCGCACGTACGATGGGCCGTATTGCAAGGTCATGAGCATCTCCAAGGCGGACAGCGCAGGGTGGCGCGGCGGGCAAGCGCCGGGCTACCGCGAACGCGGATACGAGCCGAGAATCTTAAGGAACGCGGCCTTCTTCCCGAGCTCGGCGAGCGCGGCGGCAACGGACGGGTCCTCGCGATGACCTTCGACGTCGATGTAAAAGTAGTACTCCCAGGTGCCCACGCGGGCCGGGCGCGATTCGAAGCGCGTCATCGACACGCCGTGGCGCGCGAGCGGCTCGAGCAGCTTGAACACGGCGCCCGGCTCGTTCTTGACCGAAACGATCAGCGAAGTTTGATCGTGCCCGCTGCGGCCGGCCGGCGCGTGTCCGATCATCACGAAGCGGGTTCGATTGTGCGGATCGTCCTGAATCAGCGCGTACGCGATCTGCAGACCGTAGTACGACGCCGCGCGGTCGCTTGCAATCGCGGCGACGGTCGGATCGGCGGCGGCCATGCGCGCGGCCTCGGCATTGCTCGACACGGCTTGCCGCTCGATGTGCGGCATATGCGTGGAGAGCCAACGTTGGCACTGCGCCAGCGCTTGCGGATGGGCGCAGACGCGGGTAATGCCCGTGAGCGCCCCGCTTTGCGTCAGCAGGTTGTGCCGAATCGGCAAAGCCAGTTCGCCGCCGATCAGCAACTGCGATTGCAGCAGCAAATCGAGCGTACGCGAGACCGCCCCCTCGCTCGAGTTCTCGACGGGCACGACGCCGAATTCGGCGCCGCCCGCCTCGACCGAACGAAACACCTCGTCGATCGACGGGCAAGGCAAGCCTTCGATCGACCGACCGAAGTACTCGTACATCGCCTCTTCGCTATAGGTGCCGGCCGGCCCGAGGTAAGCCGCGGTAACGGGGCGCTCGAGCGAGCGGCTCGCCGCCATGATCTCGCGCCAAATCGCGCTGATGTGATCGCCCGCCAGCGGGCCCTCGCTCATGCCCTGCAAGCGCGAGATGACCTGCTGCTCGCGCTCGGGTCGAAACACGGGCGCGTTGTAGAGTTTTTTGACCTCGCCCACTTCGAGCGCGATCGCGGCGCGCTGATTGAGCAGCGCGATGAGTTCTGCGTCGATCGCATCGATCCGATCGCGCAGCGGCTTGAGCTTTGAATTGAGTTCGTCGTCCATGCGTAATACGGCCGTATCGAAAACGGGCAGCGTCGATCGCCGCCCTGCCCGCGCGGATTAGGCGCGGGTTTGTTCGAATTCCTTCAGATACTCGACGAGCGCTTTCACGCCCTCGAGCGGCACCGCGTTGTAGATCGACGCCCGCATGCCGCCCACGGACTTGTGGCCCTTGAGCTGCATGAGCCCGCGCTCGTTCGCGCCGGCCAGGAAATCTTCATTGCGCGACTCGTCCGCGAGGAAGAACGGTACGTTCATTCGCGAACGCGAATCGCGCTCCACTTTGTTGACATAGAAGCTGCTCGAATCGATCGCGTCGTAAAGCAGCTTCGATTTTTCGAGGTTACGCGCCTCGATCGCCTGCAGTCCGCCTTGACGCTTGAGCCACTTGAATACGAGGCCCGCGATATAAATCGCATAGGTAGGCGGCGTGTTGTACATCGAATTGTTTTCGGCCACGATGCGCCATTCGAACGCCGACGGGCAAATCGCGAGCGCGCGGTCGAGCAGATCCTCGCGCACGACGACGATCGTCAACCCGGCGATGCCGATGTTCTTCTGCGCACCGCCGAACATGACGCCGTATTTGGCCACGTCGAGCGGGCGCGAGAGCACGTGCGAGGAAACATCGGCCACGAGCGGGATGTCGCCAAGCTCGGGGATATCGAAGTTTTCGACGCCGTGAATCGTTTCGTTCGTGCAGAGGTGAACGTAGGCCGGATCGTCCGACAATTGCCATTCGCCGCGCTTGGGCGCACGCGTGAAACCGTCCGCCGTTTCGCCGCTCGCCGCGAGATGCGGCGTGCAGTATTTGGCGGCTTCCTTGAACGATTTTTGCGACCACGAACCCGTGATGACGAAATCGGCGACAGAGCGCGAACCCAGCATGTTCATCGGCAAGATCGCGTTCTCGCCCAGCCCGCCGCCCTGCAAAAACAAAATGCGGTGACTGGCCGGCACTTGCATAAGCTCGCGCAGGTCGGTGAGCGCTTCCTCGTGGATCGACATGAATTCTCGCCCGCGATGACTCATTTCCATCACGCTCATGCCGCTGCCGTGCCAGTCGAGCATTTCGTCGGCCGCTTGGCGCAGCACTTCTTCGGGCAGCGCCGCCGGCCCGGCCGAGAAATTGAAGACACGCATCGTGAAACTCCCGAGGATGAATGGACGGCCGCGAGCGGCGGCATGTTGCCCGCCGGCGAACGCACCGGATCCATGTCAGAAATAGATAATGGCCGTTCGCGCGTTCCGCGCAAACGGCCATTATCGCACCGCCGATCGAAAGCCGCTCGCGTAAGCCCGCCCCGCGGGCTTACGGCGCTGGGCCCGAACGGGCCCTTGCGGCTTACTTGCCGGGCTTGACCGCGGCGATTTCCTTATCGGCTTGCGCGCGCGTAGCCTGGATCGATTGCGGCATGTACTTCTGCATCAAGCCGCCGACGACGTCCCGGCCAACTTGATCTTGCACCTGAATGAACTTGCGACCCGTCGGGCTCTTGTAGAACGACGTCAAGTCCTTGATTTCCTGCGTCGAATAGTACTTCGCGTAAGCGTCGTACTGAGCTTGCATCGCATCTTGGCGGAAGCCGTCGGAGGCGAAGACTTGACCGGCCGAATCCACGAGCTTGGGCACCGCGTTCTTTTGCAGCGTAGGCACGGCAGCCTGCTTCTGCTTGTCGTTCAGCGTCTTGTTCTCGGACAGCGCTTCCGACAGGATTTCCGGCACGTACTGCTTCGCCTGCATTTGAGCGCTGTTGCCGATCGCACCGACGAGCTTTTGCGCGTCGATCGCTTCGAGCAGCTCCTTGATCGCAGCTTGCTTGGCCGGATCGACCGGCGCAGCGGCGGCAGCCGGAGCAGCCGGCGCTTGACTCTGGAGCGCTTGCGCCATCGCGAAAGTCGGCACGAAAGCAGCCAGCAGCATCCATTGCTTGAAACGTCGTTGCATCATCACTCCCTCTAGAAAATGAATCGTTCGCGCGCGAGGCCCGTCGGCCCGGCTCGTTGCCCCCGCCGCCCTTGGCGTGGCGGGCGCCCTCACCTATAACGCGATCGCTCGCGCGCTTCGTTGTCTTTCGTCAAAAAATCGAGGCGTACCGCCGACCGAACCGGCCGGCTTCACTGTCACTGCGCCGCGCCTTCCTCGCCTGCATCGTCGTCGGCCGCCGTACCGTCGACATCGACGTCGGAATCGGCTTCCGCGATCTGCTGCAGCCCGGAGAGCTTCGTACCCTCATCAAGGCTGATGAGTGTAACACCCTGCGTCGCCCGGCCCATCTCGCGAATCTCGGAAACGCGTGTGCGAATCAGCACACCCGTCGTCGTGATCAGCATGATCTGATCTTCGGCGTCCACGAGCGTCGCGGCCACGACCTTGCCGTTGCGCTCCGACGTTTGGATCGCGATCATGCCCTTCGTCCCGCGGCCATGCCGCGTGTATTCGCTGATCGGCGTGCGCTTGCCGTACCCGTTCTCGGTCGCGGTCAGCACCGATTGCGTCTCGCTGCCGGCGACGAGCATCGCGATGACCTGCTGGCCTTCGTCGAGCTGCATGCCGCGCACGCCGCGGGCCTCCCGGCCCATCGGACGCACGTCGTTCTCGTCGAATCGCACGGCCTTGCCCGCGTCGGAGAACAACATCACGTCGTGCTGACCGTCGGTGATGGCCGCGCCGATCAGATAATCCCCGTCGTCCAAGCCGACCGCAATGATACCTTTGCGCATGGGCCGGCTGAAAGCTTCGAGCGGCGTCTTCTTGACGGTGCCGAGCGACGTGGCCATGAAGACGAACTTATCGGCCGAGAATTCCTTGACCGGCAGCACGACGTTGATTTTTTCCCCTTCCTGCAGCGGGAACATGTTGACGATCGGCCGGCCCCGCGCGTTGCGCGAGCCTTGCGGCACCTCGTACACCTTCACCCAGTACACGCGGCCCCGATTCGAGAAGCACAGGATGTGATCGTGCGTGTTCGCAATGAACAGCGTGTCGATCCAGTCGTCTTCCTTCATCTGCGTGGCCTGCTTGCCGCGCCCGCCACGCTTTTGCGCGCGGTATTCGGACAGCGGCTGCGACTTCACGTAGCCGGTATGCGACATCGTCACGACCATGTCCTGCGGCGTGATGAGATCTTCCGTATTGAGTTCGGTGGCGTTCAGCTCGATCTTCGAGCGGCGCGCGTCGCCGAATTCGGCCTTCACGGCCGTCAGTTCGTCGCCGATGATGGCCGTGATGCGCTCGGGCCGGGCGAGGATATCGAGCAGATCGGCGATCTGGGCCATGACTTCCCGGTATTCGCCGATGATCTTGTCTTGTTCGAGACCCGTGAGGCGCTGCAGCCGCATTTGCAGGATTTCTTGCGCCTGCGTGTCGGACAGCTTGTACAGGCCGTCGCCCTGCATACCGAAAGCCGGGTTCAGGCCCTCCGGACGATAAGCCTCGCGCCCGCCCGCCGCCGCGTTTTCGCTTTCGGCCCGGGCCAGCATATCGCGCACGAGCGACGAATCCCACGCGCGCGCCATGAGTTCCTGCTTGGCGATCGGGGGCGTCGGCGCGGCCTTGATGATGGCGATGAATTCGTCGATGTTCGCCAGCGCGACGGCCAGGCCTTCGAGCACGTGTCCGCGCTCTCGCGCCTTGCGCAATTCGTATACCGTGCGCCGCGTCAGCACCTCGCGCCGGTGCGACAGGAACGCGTCGAGCATCTCCTTCAGATTCAGGAGCTTGGGCTGGCCGTCGACGAGCGCGACCATGTTCATGCCGAACGTGTCCTGCAGCTGCGTCGCCTTATAGAGGTTGTTGAGCACGACCTCCGGCACTTCGCCGCGCTTGAGCTCGATGACGACGCGCATACCGCTCTTGTCCGACTCGTCGCGGATATCGGAGATGCCCTCGAGCTTCTTCTCGTTGACGAGTTCGGCGATGCGCTCGAGCAGCGAGCGCTTGTTGACCTGGTACGGCAGCTCGTCGACGATGATCGCCATGCGCTGGCCGCGATCGATCTCCTCGAAGTGCGTGGCCGCGCGCATGACGACGCGCCCACGCCCCGTGCGGTAGCCGTCGCGCACGCCCGCGACGCCGTAGATGATGCCGGCCGTCGGAAAATCGGGCGCGGGAATGATCTCGATGAGTTCGTCGATGCTCGACTGCGGATTCTTCAGGAGATGGTGGCAGGCGTCGACGACTTCGTTCAGATTGTGCGGCGGAATGTTCGTGGCCATCCCCACGGCGATGCCCGACGAGCCATTGATCAGCAGGTTCGGGATGCGCGCCGGCAGAATCAGCGGCTCGTTCTCGCTGCCGTCGTAGTTGGGACCGAAATCGACGGTTTCCTTGTCGATGTCGGCGAGCAGTTCATGGCCGATCTTGGCCATGCGGATTTCCGTGTACCGCATGGCGGCGGCGTTGTCGCCGTCGATCGAACCGAAGTTGCCCTGCCCGTCGACGAGCATGTAGCGCAGCGAAAAGTCCTGCGCCATGCGCACGATCGTGTCGTAGACCGCGGTGTCGCCGTGCGGATGGTACTTACCGATGACGTCGCCGACGATACGCGCCGACTTCTTATAGGCGCGGTTCCAGTCGTTGTTGAGCTCGTGCATCGCGTAGAGAACGCGGCGGTGCACCGGCTTCAGGCCGTCCCGAACGTCGGGGAGCGCCCGTCCGACGATCACGCTCATGGCGTAATCGAGATACGAACGGCGCATTTCCTCCTCTAGGGAGATCGGCAGAGTCTCTTTGGCGAATTGATCCATTATCCGTATCTTTGTCGGGCGCGAGCCGCGCGCAACAGCGCGATCGCGCGGTCACACCCCCGCGATCGCGTAAGCAGCACGCGCGCCCACCGGCCCGGCAGGAGGCGCCGGGCATCACGCGATTCTAACACGCCCGACATCCCCGCCCGACACCCGGCATGTACTCCCCCACACACGCGGGAGCCGCAACGCCCCAACGGCGCGAATTTCACTCGCCCCGGCATCCGGCTCGTACTGTCCCGAAATCAATTGTTACGACTTCGTAGCGATCTCTGGCACGCATCGTGCGACCCTCGACCGCCCTCAGAGCCCCGTCCGGCAACGTTGTTGCGGGGGCACCACATTCGAAACGGGCGATTTGGCGCGACGGGATTTTTTTTTCGTAAGAAGGGAACGATATGGCAAAATGCCAACGCACTTGGTTAGACGCTGCTTGAAGTGTCCACAGGGTCCGCGTTTTTTGTACCGCACCAATGTTATACTTCGAGCAATGTATGACTTGTCTTCGTCATCCAGGCTCGCAGTAAACCTGCGGTAATCTCAATTTCGAGAGGAGAAATATGAATAAATTTTCAAAGCTCGCGTTCATTGCAGCTACCGCAGTTGTGGCTGCATCCGCATCGGCGCAATCGGTGCCGGCATCGCGACAAGCTACCAACGACAACTGGGTGAACGGTACCGGCGAATACGTGTGGATGAACGGCACGAACGAGCTTTGCTGGCGCGATGCATTCTGGACGCCGGCTACGGCCAACGCCAAGTGCGACGGCGCGCTCGTCGCGCAAGCCCCGACGCCGCCGGCGCCGGTCGCTCCGGCAGCCCCGGCTATCTCGAGCCAAAAGGTCACGTACCAAGCCGACACGCTGTTCGACTTCGACAAGGCTGTTCTGAAGCCGGCCGGCAAGACCGCGCTTGACGGACTCGCATCGAAGATCCAAGGCATGAACCTGGAAGTCGCCGTTGCAACGGGCTACACGGACAAGATCGGTTCGGACAAGTACAACGACCGTCTGTCGCTGCGCCGCGCGAACGCCGTCAAATCGTACTTGGTCAGCAAGGGTGTGCCGGCCAACAAGATCTACACGGAAGGCAAGGGCAAGCGCAACCCGGTCAAGACGGATTGCGTCCAGAAGAACCGCAAGCAACTCATCGCTTGCCTGGCTCCGAACCGTCGCGTGGAAGTCGAAATCGTCGGTACGCAAAACGCAGCACAGTAAGCCGCCGCTTTCGCTTCACGAAAAACCCCGCCTCGGCGGGGTTTTTTTCTGCCTGCGCCCCCTGTTCCGCGCCGTTGCGACTTTTGCCGCAGCGCGCAACCCTCGATATACTCAGCCTAATTCAGCCTCATCCGACCTTTTGCAAGCTTATGACGAACGCCGATCCCCACGAGCTACGGAAATTCAGTGACCTCGCACACCGCTGGTGGGATCCGAACGCCGAATTCAAACCGCTGCACGAACTCAACCCTGTCCGCCTCGGCTGGATCGACGCTCATGCGCACCTGCCCGGCAAACGGGTGCTGGACATCGGCTGCGGCGGCGGCATTCTCTCCGAATCGATGGCGGGCCTCGGCGCGCAGGTCAAGGGCATCGATCTGTCGGAGCAGGCGCTCGGCGTGGCCGATCTGCACAGCTTGGAAAGCGGCATCACGGTCGAATACGAGGAAGTCGCCGCGGAAGCGCTCGCCGCGCGCGAACCCGGCAGTTATGACGTCGTCACCTGCATGGAAATGCTCGAGCACGTACCGGATCCTTCGGCGATCGTTCGAGCTTGCGCCACGCTCGTCAAGCCGGGCGGATGGGTGTTCTTCTCCACGCTCAATCGGAACGTCAAGTCATACCTATTCGCGGTGATCGGTGCGGAGTACATCGCTCAGATGCTGCCCAAGGGCACGCACGATTACGCTCGCTTCATCCGTCCGTCCGAGCTAGCGGCATTTGCGCGCGCAGCGGGCCTGCGCGAAGCCGACGTCAAGGGGATCACGTATCGCCCGCTCAGCAAGCACTTCGGCCTGTCGGACGATACGAGCGTCAACTATCTGTTCGCCTGCCGACGCGACAGCTGAAACAGCGCCGAGCGGCGCACCGCCTGTTGCATCGCCCCAGCCCTGCCTCACCGCACTATCGATTCATGAGCCAACCGACTCCGTCTCCCGCGCGACAAGACGACGCGCCCCAGATCGCGCAATGCCGCGCCGCCCTCTTCGACCTGGACGGCACGCTCGCCGATACGGCGCCGGACCTCGTCGCCGCGGTGAACAAGATGCGCCGGGACCGCGGTCTCGCGCTCGTTCCCGTGGACGATTTGCGGCACCTCGCGTCGGCGGGTGCGCGCGGCCTGATCGGGGGCGCGTTCGGCATCGGACCGGAACATCGCGATTTCGCCGCGATGCGCGAGGAATTCCTCGCGAACTACGAGGCCGATCTGTGCATCGAGACGACGCTCTTTCCGGGCATCGACGCGTTGCTCGACGCGCTGGACGAACGCGGCATCCGCTGGGGCATCGTCACGAACAAGGTCGGCCGGCTGACGATGCCGCTGGTTTCGCAGCTCGGCCTCGCGACCCGGGCCGGCTGCGTCGTCAGCGGCGACACCACGCCGCACTCCAAGCCGCATCCGGCCCCGCTGCTCCATGCCGCCGGGGCGCTCGCGCTGCCGCCCGAGCAAATCGTCTATGTGGGCGACGACCTGCGCGATGTCCAGGCCGGGTTCGCGGCAGGCATGGCCACTGTCGCCGCGGCGTATGGCTACTGTGGCGCCGATCTTCCCCCCGCGATGTGGCATGCGCAGCACATCGTCGATTCCCCGCATCAGCTTCAACGCTTGCTCGACGTCCTCGGCTAGGAGGCCCTCTCGGCGGCCGCAACCATCAGCCAACATCGATAGGACCGAAGATCGATGTTTGGCTGGGGCGCCCGCTCTTGCGCTCTTGAATTGCCCGCAAGCCGCACCATGTTGGTTTCTGTGGGATAATCCCACCTTACGCATAGGGGCCGACCTGGTTTCGACGTGGGTAACGAAGCAGTGCAGGGCATACCGAGGACCCGTCACCTCGTAAATCAATGGGACTTTAGTAACCGCAAACGATAACTCGTTCGCCGTAGCGGCTTAACCCCCGCTCGCCTCGCACTGGCTCGCTGACGGGCCAGGGTCGCAAGACTAGCGAGGTCATATACGTCAGATAATCCTCGGTGGTGTCACGACGCCGGGGCCGAAAACCTAGTGACTCGCCGTAACGAAGCGTGTTCGTCCGCGTCGGTGCGGTTAAATCAAATGGCTGAACTAAGTATGTAGAACTGGCTGTGGACTATTTGCGGACGCGGGTTCGATTCCCGCCGGCTCCACCAGCATTCGAAGGCCAACCTTTACGGTTGGCCTTTTTCATTGGTCAAGCTGGACGCGAAGTCGATGACGTTTAAACTGGCACCTTCGTCGTCCGTCCTCTCGCTTCCCCTTCCCCATCGATGAAACGCCTCTCGCTCGCCGTTGCCCCGCTCGCGCTGACCCTCGCCCTGCTTTCCGCTTGCGGATCCGCTCCGCAGCACGTATCCGGCTCGAGCGGCGCCGATTCGTTCATGTCCTTCTCTTCGTCACGCTCGCCCCGCACGATCGCGCGTTGCCTGACGAGTCGCCTGTCGCAGGTCAGTGAACATAGCGGCCCCGGCTACACCGAACTCGACGTCGGACGGTCCGCGAGCGGCTACGCGTGGCTCGTCACCCTGATGCCGATCGCCAGCGGCTCGAACGTGAAGGTCGAAAAGGCGGTCGACGACGATTCGGTATCCGAGCCGGAGCTGCGCTTCGCCATCGCGCGCTGCACAACCTAGCCGTCGACGAAATCGGCCAGCTCGTAACCGGTACTGCGACCACCCGCCTCCGACTTCGTCAGCAGCCCCAGCGCGAGCAAGTCGTTGATATCGCGCAGCGCGGTGTCCGCCGAGCACTTGGCGATCGCAGCCCATTTGCTCGACGTGAGCTTGCCGTCAAAGCCGTCCAAGAGCCGATTGAGCAATTTCGCCTGCCGTTCGTTCAACGGCGTGCTGCCCCAATGCCGCCAAAACCGGGCTTTGAAGAGAACGGAATCAAGTGTGCGCTGAGCCTCGCCGATCGCACCTTGAAGTGCCGCGAGAAACCAAGCCAACCAGCCGGTGATATCGAGCGAGCCCTTCTGAGTCCGTTCCAGCACGGCGTAATAGGCGCTGCGCTCTCGCTGTATTTGGGCCGATAAACTGTAAAAGCGCTGATGGCTGCCGTCGACGCGAGTCAAAAGCAGATCGCCGACCGCCCGGGCGATGCGACCGTTGCCATCGTCGAACGGGTGGAGCGTCACGAACCATAGATGACCTATCCCGGCCTTGAGGAGTCCGCTCTCCTGCGACGGCGCATCGAGCCAAGCCAGCAACCGCGCCATTTCGCGTTCGACCCGGTTCGCCGGCGGCGCTTCGAAATGCACGCGTTGCCGGCCGATCGGGCCGGATGCGGCTTGCATCGGGCCGTGGGCATCGTCGCGCCACCCCCCCACCCCAATCTTCGAAAGGCCTGAATAGCCGGTCGGGAACAATGCCGCGTGCCACCCAAATAAACGCTCTCGCGTAACCGGCAAGTCGCAGTTGGCGGTGGCGTCCAGCGTCATGTCGACCACGCTGTCAACGTGCCGATCGACAGGCGCCAACGCACCGATATCGACGCCCAGACGCCGGGCTATGGACGAGCGAACAGATTGAACGTCGAAACGCTCGCCCTCGATCTCGCTGGTCTTGACGACATCCGCGGTCAACGCGGCAAGGCTGGCTTGGTCTCGCAACGAGACGCCGACGTCGGAAAGCCGCCCCAGCAGCACACCGTGAGCCCGGCTGACCGCCTCGAGTAACTGCGCCAGTGCAGCGGCGTCGTAGCGCCAATGCGGCCAGTCGGGATTCTGCCAGATGTAAGTGTAATCTCCGCAATTCATGCGGGGATTATTGGGCGTAATCTCCGCAAACGCAACCGCCGCACGCGCGCGGAGTTCAACGAGCGAACACAGTCCGTCGCGCGACTATTGCACGTCGTCGGGGCATTGGAGATTGCAGCCGTTCGGATCGCCAAGGTCGCCACGCTTGCGCAACTTCGAGCGGCTATTTTGATATTTTTTGCTTGGCGCCGACGCGGCGAACTCCAATTGCGGATGTTCCTGCAGCCGAAACTGGTCCTGCAGGATGCCGCCGGGGATACCGGGCGAATTTTGCGCGAACGCGAACGAAGCCACGACGGACAGCGTGCCCGCCGCAGCCGCGGCGACGCAAAGATTAAGGAGCGATTTCATAGCGATTGCCGCGCCGAGCGGCGCGTTCCAAACCTGACGAAATTCGAAAGGTGCAAGCGTACCGCAGAACGCACCGCTCATGCAGCCTGGCGCGTTACGGCAGTAAACATGCGGGCGACGACGCGCCGGCATGTTTACCGCGACGCGCGCGCGATTTCGGTCAGCGGCGCCCCGCGCAACCCCGCCGCCACGTCGACAACTTCGCCGCAGTGCGTCGGATCGTAGCCCTCGAGCGTCGCCACGCTCGCGCGAAACTCGGCGCTGCGCAGGATGGCCAGCGCCGTTGCAAGCGGCTGCGCCGACAATCGGCCGCGATCGCAGGCGAAGTAGTAATCCTCGTCGACGACCGGCAAAAAATCGAGGCTGAAGTGGTGGGCGGCCGGCGCAACGCCGAAGCCGGCATCGGCCATGCCACTAGCGACGAACGCCGCGATCGCGGTATGCGTGAGTTCGGTCGAGGCGTAGCCGTTGATGCGCTCGGGGTCGACGCCGACGCTGTTCAACGCGAGGTCGAGCAGCAGCCGTGTGCCCGAGCCGGGCTGGCGATTGACGAATTTCACGTCGGGTCGCGCCAGATCGTCGAGGCCGCGCACCCCCTTCGGATTGCCTTTGGCGAGAAATAGTCCTTGCTTGCGCGCGGTGAGATACACGAGCACGTGCCGCTTCGGATCGAGCCAGCCGCGATAAATGTCGGCGCACAGCTCGCGAAAGGCGCCGCGCGGCAGGTGAAAGCCGGCGAAGTCGCATTCGCCGCGCGCGAGCGCCGACACCGCCTCGGCGCTTTCCCGGTACTTGATGTCGACAGTCCCGCCTTCGCGCGCGCTCATTTGCGTGACGAGCGCTGCCACCGCGTAGCCATGCGAGGCATGGATCCGCGTGGTCCCGCTCGCGCCGAGCTGCCGGTTCAATTCCGCCGTTACGTCGCCCGCCAGTTGCTTGAGCGGCCCATCGAGCCGCTCGGCGCAGGCGCGTTGCGCCTGCACGACGGCCCTGCCCAGTGCGGATAGCGCCGAGCCTTTGCCGCGCTCCTTCGAAATCAGCTCGCCGCCAAGGCGCGCCTCGAGCGAGCGCAACAGCCCCCAGGCATGCCGGTAAGACAATTGACGTCCTTCGGCGGCCTGGGCGATGCTGCCCGTTTCGTCGATGAGCGCAAGCAACGGCACGATGTCCGTCAGGCTTGCCTCCCGGCCGACGCTATCGCGCACGACCAATTCCGCGACGCATTTGATCTCGATCATTTATGCTGTCCGATTTCCTATTGCACAACGCGCAGCCCACGCCTATTGTTGCGAAACAACGGCCAAAGCCGAGCATATATGCACGTCATATGACTAGCAAGTGCATATAGGCACAGAGGAGCCGGAGTCTAAGAGGAGCCCCACTTTGGAACAGACCAGCGCCCCGGCGCCGGATGAACTCGTCCGCCGACACGCCTCGCCGGGCGCATCGCTGATCGCGGTGCTGCACGCCATCCAGGATGAGACGGGCTTCGTCCCGCCCGAAGTAGTCGCGCCGCTGGCGCGCGCCTTCAATCTGTCGCGCGCCGAAGTGCACGGCGTCATCACCTACTACCACCATTTCCGTACGCAACCACCCGCGCCCGTGACGGTCGCGCTGTGCCGCGCCGAGGCATGCCGCAGCATGGGCACGGAAGCGCTGGCGCAACACATCGAAGGCCGCACAGGTTGCCGCTTCGACGCCGCGCACGGTGCGTCCGGACATGCCGAGCAGGCCGCGGGGCGGGAGGTCGAGCTCGAATCGGTCTACTGCCTGGGTCAGTGCGCGTTGTCGCCGTCGATGACGATCAACGGTGCGCTGCACGTCAAGGTCACGCCGGCCAAGTTCGATGCGCTCTTGGAGCAAGCCCGCGAGAGCGCGGCGTCCACCCTCGCCCACAAGGAAAGCGTATGACGACGCGCGTTTTCGTTCCCTGCGATTCGTCGGCGCTGGCGCTAGGCGCCGACGCCATCGCCGATGCCATCGCACAAGAAGCCGCACGCCGCGGCGTCTCGATCGAGCTCGTGCGCAACGGCTCGCGCGGTCTGCTCTGGCTCGAGCCGCTCGTCGAAGTGCAAACCGCGCAAGGGCGCGTCGGCTACGGCAACGTCGAATCCCTCGATGTGGCCTCGCTGTTCGAGGCGGGTTTTCTGACCGGCGGCGCGCACGCTCGTTCGGTCGGCCTCGTCGATGACATTCCGTATTTGAAGCAGCAGCAGCGCCTGACCTTTGCGCGCTTGGGGCTGACCGATCCGCTCTCGATCGACGACTACGTCGCGCACGAAGGTCTCGTGGGCCTGAAGGCCGCGCTCGGCATGAGCGCCGAAGCCGCCTGCCAAACGGTGCTCGACTCGGGCCTGCGCGGTCGCGGCGGGGCCGCGTTCCCGGCCGGCATCAAGTGGCGCACCGTGCGAGAAGCGAACGCCGCGCAAAAGTACATCGTCTGCAATGCGGACGAGGGCGACTCGGGCACATTCTCGGATCGTCTCGCGATGGAAGGCGATCCGTTCGCGCTGATCGAAGGCATGATCATCGCCGGGATCTCGACCGGGGCCACGCGCGGCTACATTTACGTGCGCAGCGAATACCCTCATTCGATCTCGATGCTGAACGCGGCTATCGGCAAGGCTCGCGCGGCGGGCTGGCTCGGCCAGCGCGTCCTCGGCTCCGACCACGCGTTCGAACTCGAAGTCGCCAAGGGCGCGGGCTCGTACGTGTGCGGCGAGGAAACGGCGCTGCTCGAATCGCTCGAAGGCAAACGCGGCGTGGTTCGCGCGAAGCCGCCGGTCCCCGCCCTCGTGGGCTTGTTCGGTCAACCGACGGTCGTCAACAACGTCATCACGCTTGCGACGGTGCCGATCATCTTCGCGCGCGGGGCGCAGTTTTACCGCGATTTCGGCATGGGCCGCTCCCGCGGCACGCTGCCGTTTCAGCTGGCCGGCAATATCAAGCAAGGCGGGCTCGTGGAACTGGCCTTCGGCGTCACGCTGCGCGAACTCGTCGAAAAGTTCGGCGGCGGCACGGCAAGCGGCCGGCCGGCGCGTGCGGTGCAAGTCGGCGGCCCGCTCGGCACCTATCTGCCGGAAAGCCAATGGGACATTCCGCTCGACTATGAGGCCTACGCGGCCGTCGGCGCGGTCGTCGGCCACGGCGGGCTCGTCGTTCACGACGATACGTCGAACCTGGCCGAACTCGCGCAATACGCGATGCACTTTTGCGCCGTCGAATCGTGCGGCAAATGCACGCCGTGCCGCATCGGTTCGACGCGCGGCGTCGAGGTCATCGCGCGCATTCGCAACGGCGATACGTCGGAAAAGCAAGTGCAACTGCTGCGCGATCTCTGCGACACGATGGTGTCCGGCTCGCTCTGCGCGATGGGCGGCATGACGCCCTACCCCGTGCTGTCCGCCCTCGACCACTTTCCTGAAGACTTCGGTCTTCGCCCCGTTCAGCCGAAAGCGGCTGCGGCTTGACGATGGAGCCTCTCATGTCCGATGCGCCCGCCCGTACCCCTTCCGCCTCGATGAACTCGGGCGGCTGCGGTTCCGCACACTGCGCATGTCGTTCGAGCGCGGCTTCGCCGCTCGACGACACTGATTACGGTACGCCGCGCCGGCATGCCGACACCGACGTCACGCTCGAAATCGACGGGCAATCGGTCACGGTGCCGGCGGGCACGTCCGTCATGCGCGCCTCGATCGAAGCCGGCGTCAACGTGCCCAAGCTGTGCGCGACGGATTCGCTCGAACCGTTCGGCTCCTGCCGCCTGTGCCTCGTCGAAATCGAAGGCAAGCGCGGCTATCCGGCCTCGTGCACCACCCCCGTCGAGGCGGGCATGCGCGTACGCACGCAAAGCGATCGGCTGCAGGCGCTGCGCCGCAACGTGATGGAGCTTTACATCTCCGATCACCCGCTCGATTGTCTGACCTGTCCCGCCAACGGCGACTGCGAGCTGCAAGATATGGCCGGCGTGGTGGGCCTGCGCGAAGTGCGCTACGGCTTCGACGGCGCGAACCACCTGAAGGACGTCAAGGACGAATCGAATCCTTATTTCACCTACGATCCCGCCAAGTGCATCGTCTGCAATCGGTGCGTGCGCGCATGCGAGGAGACGCAAGGCACGTTCGCGTTGACGATCGCGGGGCGCGGCTTTGAATCGCGCGTCGCGGCGAGCGAAAATCAACCGTTCATGGAATCGGAGTGCGTCTCGTGCGGCGCTTGCGTCGCGGCCTGCCCCACGGCCACGCTCGTCGAAAAAACGGTCTCGTTCGTCGGTCAAGCCGAACACTCGGTCATCACGACATGCGCTTATTGCGGCGTAGGCTGCTCGTTCAAGGCCGAGATGAAGGGCAGCGAAGTCGTGCGCATGACGCCGTACAAGAACGGTCAGGCCAACGAAGGTCACGCCTGCGTGAAAGGACGCTTTGCCTGGGGCTATGCAACGCACAAGGATCGCATCACCAAGCCGATGATTCGGGCGAAAATCACCGACCCTTGGCGCGAGGTGACGTGGGAAGAAGCGATCGCCTACGCGGCTTCCGAGTTTCGTCGCATTCAAGGCAAGTTCGGGCGCGATTCGGTGGGCGGCATCACCTCTTCGCGCTGCACGAACGAGGAAACGTATCTCGTGCAGAAGCTCGTGCGGGCGGCCTTCGGCAACAACAACGTCGACACCTGCGCGCGCGTTTGCCATTCGCCCACGGGCTATGGCTTGAAGACGACGATCGGCGAATCGGCCGGCACGCAGACGTTCGCGTCCGTCGAGAAGTCCGACGTCATCATGGTCATCGGGGCGAACCCGACGGACGGCCACCCGGTGTTCGGCTCGCGTCTGAAGCGCCGGCTGCGCGAAGGCGCCAAGCTCATCGTCGCCGATCCGCGTCGCATCGATCTCATCGATGGGCCTCACGTCAAAGCCGCCTATCACTTGCAATTGCGCCCGGGTACGAACGTCGCGCTCGTCAACGCGCTCGCGCATACGATCGTCACGGAAGGGCTGCTCAACGAGGCGTTCATCGCCGAGCGCTGCGAACCGCTGGCGTTCGAGCAGTGGCGCGACTTCGTCTCCAAGCCCGAAAACTCCCCGGAAGCGACGGCCGACATTACGGGTGTTCCCGCCGAACAGCTGCGCGAGGCGGCACGCCTTTACGCGACCGGCGGCAACGCGGCGATCTACTATGGCCTCGGCGTCACCGAACATGCGCAGGGCTCGACGATGGTCATGGGCATCGCGAATCTCGCGATGGCCACGGGCAACATCGGCCGCGAAGGCGTGGGCGTCAATCCGCTGCGCGGCCAGAACAACGTGCAGGGTTCGTGCGACATGGGCTCGTTCCCGCACGAGCTGCCCGGCTACCGCCATATCGGCGGCGCCGACGTGCGCGGCGAATTCGAAGCGGCGTGGGGCGTGCAGCTTCAGCCCGAACCCGGCCTGCGCATCCCGAACATGTTCGACGCGGCGCTCGACGGCAGCTTCAAGGGCTTGTACTGCCAAGGCGAGGACATCGTTCAATCGGATCCGGACACGCAGCACGTGGCCGCGGCGCTTTCGTCGATGGAATGCATCGTCGTGCAGGACATCTTCCTGAACGAGACGGCGAAGTACGCGCATGTGTTCCTGCCCGGCTCGTCCTTCCTCGAGAAAGACGGCACGTTCACGAACGCAGAACGCCGGATCTCGCGCGTGCGGCGCGTCATGCCGCCGCTGGCCCGTTACGCCGATTGGGAGGTCACGCTGATGCTCTCTCGTGCGCTCGGCTACGACATGGATTACGCGAACCCGTCGGAAATCATGGACGAGATCGCGCGGCTGACGCCGACGTTCCATGGCGTCTCGTATGCGCTCATCGACCGTCTCGGCAGCGTGCAATGGCCGTGCAACGAACAAGCGCCCGAAGGCACGCCAACGATGCACATCGATGAATTCGTGCGGGGCAAGGGTAAGTTCGTGATTACGCAGTTCGTGGCCACGCGCGAGAAAGTGACGCGACGTTACCCGCTGCTGCTCACGACCGGCCGCATCCTTTCCCAGTACAACGTCGGCGCGCAAACACGCCGCACCGAGAACTCGCGCTGGCACGAAGAGGATCGCCTCGAGATCCATCCGCACGACGCCGAGGACCGCGGCATCAAGACGGGCGATTGGGTCGGCATCGAATCGCGCTCGGGTCAAACGGTGCTGCGCGCGCTCGTGAGCGAACGCATGCAGCCCGGCGTCGTCTACACGACGTTCCACTTCCCCGAATCGGGAGCGAACGTCATCACGACGGACAGCTCCGACTGGGCGACCAACTGCCCCGAGTACAAGGTCACGGCCGTTCAGGTGCAACCGGTGCAGCAGCCGTCCGAATGGCAGCAGCAATACGAGCGCTTCAACGAAACGCAGCTCGAGTTGTTGCGCGAGCGTACGCTCGCCGGCGCAACGAACGGCAAGTAGGCGCGATGATCGGCAAACGAAAACTGACCCACGAAGGCAAAGCGCGATGAAGGTCGAGCACTTGATCGAGATGGCCAATCAGATCGGCGAGTTTTTCGCATCGATGCCCGACCATGAGGAAGCGCTGGTCGGCATCGCGGATCACATCCGGCGTTTCTGGGAACCGCGGATGCGTCGAGCGATCCTCGACTCGCTCGACGATGCGGCCGCGAGCGCCGACATGTCGCCGATCGTGCGCGAGGCGCTGACGCGCGCGCGTGAAAAGCTCACCCCGCAACCGGCCGCCGTCTCGTAACCTCTCCCGAGGCCGCATTGCGGGGTGGCTCAGGCTTGCGATCGGCCAGCCGAAAACCAGGTCTCGCAATGCCGCGCGAGAGCGCTCGCATCCGATGCGGGCCGCCCGCGCGCGCAGATATAGCCATCCGGACGTACGAGGTAAAACGCGGGGCGGGTGCGTCCATAGGTGTGCATGAGCGAGGGCGCGTCCCCTTCGCGCGCATCGGTCACGCGCCAAATTCTCACCACGCCAGGCAATGCGGCTTCGATCGCCGACGCCAGACGGTCGTACTCGGGGTCGGCTACGAGCGGCGGCGTCGCGAGCGTACCCGTCGCGTCCAACATTGCCTCCACGCCCCCGGGCAGCGCCACGAGCACGAACAGCGAGAACAACCCCGGATCGTGCAGGTCGTAGAGGCGCGCCGCCTCTGGCGCTCGCCCGAGCGGTCCGTCGACGACATGCACGAGGGCATCGGGTGCGCGCTCTCCGGCACGGGGCCCGCCATCGAGCACGCGCTCCAGCGTGAGCGGGCTGCGCCGGTACTGGATGGCGAGCTCGCTCACCATGAGCCGCGCCGCATCGCGCAGCGGCCCGAACGCGGCCAGCACCGGCATCACCCGCTCACGCAGCAATTTGAACGGACCACGTTCGGCTTCGGCCAACTGCGTGACGAACGCCGTTTGACGCAGCACGTCTCGCTCGATCGGATGACGCTCCGCTTGATAGCTGTCGAGCAGCGGCTCGCTCGCGTGGCCCGCCATCCGCCGCGCGAGCTTCCAGCCGAGGTTCAGCGCCTCTTGGATGCCGGTGTTCATGCCTTGCGCCCCGGCCGGACTGTGGATATGCGCGGCATCGCCGGCCAGGAAGACACGCTGGGTCCGCAAACGCTCCACCATGCGGCTGTTGAGATGAAAGTAAGAGGACCAAGTGAGCGACGACAACGTCAGCGGATGATGCACGCGCCGCATCGCAACCGCTCGGCACAGTTCGAGCGACGGGGGGGCGTCGCCGTTGGCTGGCGCGGGCGCGTCGGCGCGAGGCTGCTCCGCCGGGCGCTCGGCGCCGAGCTCATGAGCCGGCGCATGAGCTTCGTCAGTCGCGGCCGGCGCGTTGTCGGCAATGAAGCGGTGGCGGCCCGCCCCCATCGGGATGATGGCAGCAAGCCCATCTCCCGACGCGAACAGATGAAACTCGTCGCCGGATAGATCCGAGTCGGCCTGGAGGTCGGCGAGCATGAACGTTTGCTCGAGCGTCTTGCCGGCGAAATTGAGGCCCATCAGATGACGCACCGTGCTGTGAGCACCGTCGGCGCCGACCACGTAGGCGACGCGGCACACCTCCTCGCGGCCGTCGACATGCAACAGCCGCGCTTCGACTTCGGATGCGCTCTGCCGCAAACCGACGAGTTCCACACCGCGCTCGATCGTCACGCCGAGCGTGGCCAGATGCTCCGTCAGCAAGCGCTCCGTGACAGATTGATCGAGACAGAGCAGATAGGGATAACGCGTCTGAAGCGGATCGAAATCGAGGCGAGCGAGCCGATTGCCGTTCGAATAGAGGTTGGCTGCGCGCAGCCGGTGGCCGAGCTCGAGGAACGGCTCGACGACGCGGTGCTGCTCGAACAGCTCGAGCGTGCGAGCTTGAATACCGATGGCGCGCGAGTGCGCGCTCGCGTGAAGCGAACGATCGATGAGGCGCACGTTCGTATGCGCGCGCGCCAAGCTCATCGCGCAAGCGAGCCCGGTCGGCCCTGCCCCGACGATCAGCACCGGCAGCGCGTTGGCGGTCACGGCGGCCATGCTTGTCCTCCGGCGAACCCAAAGATCTCGCCAAGTGTACGCCCGTCGCTCGTTATCGGGGCTCGACCTGCGCTTATCGCACATCTGGAACCTTTCGTCGTGCCGTCGGGCCGGGCCGCGATAGGCCGGGCCGCGACGGGCCCGACCGGCGGAGTATGGGACAATGCCCCGTTTGCGCCACTGCCTGCCGTCATGGATCCCCTTTTCGCGCGCGCCTACGCGGCGCATCGTGACGGACGCCTCGCCGACGCCGAGCGCGACTATCGCGCGGCGATCGACGCCGATCCCGTCCACACCGACGCCCTCCACCTGCTGGGGGTGCTGCGCCACCAGCAAGGACGCCACGAAGAAGCGGCCGACCTCGTCGGCCGCGCAGTCGCGCTGCGGCCGAACGATGCGGCGCTGCAGCTCAATCTCGGCAACGCGCTGAAGGCGCTCGGCCGGCTCGATGGCGCAATCGAGCGCTTTCGCAACGCGCTTTCGCTGGCGCCCGAATTTGCGCTTGCGCACTACAACCTCGGCAACGCGTACGCTCAGGCCGGCCGCCATGAAGACGCCGCCGACGCATTCGAAAAATCGCTGCGTCTACAGCCGAACGACGCCTCGACCTACAACAATCTCGGCAACGCGCTGCATGCGCTCGGCCGCGGCGAAGAGGCGATCGCGGCATTTTCGCGGGCGCTGACGCTGCGCCCCGGACATGCGGGCGCGCGCAACAACCTAGGAATGGCGCTCGCGGCGCTCGGTCGCGCCGACGAAGCGATCGCGCAATTTCGCGCCGCGATCGAGGCCGAGCCGCGCTATGTCGCGGCCTACTTCAATCTCGGCAACACACTGGATGCACTCGGCCGCCACGACGAAGCCGTCGGCGCCTTCGACGCTGCACTCGGGCTGCAGGGTGCGTTCCCGCCCGCGCTGCTCGGCCTGGGCAACGCACTGGCCGCGCTGGGCAGGCATACCGAGGCGATCGCCCGCTTCGAACGCGCCGTCGGCCTGGACCCTCAGCTCGCGCTGGCCTGGCTCGGCCTCGGCAATGCACACCACGCGCTCGGCGCGCACGAAGCGGCCTTGCGCGCGTTCGACCAGGCGCTGCGGCTGCGGCCCGAGCTTGCGTCGGCACAATTGAATCGCGCGCTCACGCTGCTCACGCTCGGCGATTTCTCGCGCGGGCTTCCCGCATACGAATCGCGCCTCGCCGTCGCCACGATAGCGACAAGCGCCGCGGCGGCGGACGCGGCCCCCGCGGTCAGCCCCGCCTTACCGCCGCGCTGGCGCGGCGAGCCGATTGTCGAACGCACGCTTTGGATCGAAGCCGAGCAAGGCTTCGGCGACACACTGCAATTCCTGCGTTTCGTGCCGCTCGCGCGCGAACGCGCAGGCCGCATCGTGCTCACTGTGCAGCGCGAGCTCGTGCCGCTCGTCGCCCCGCTGGCGCACCCGTGGCGCATCGCGGTCGCGATTGCCGGCGAGGCCAGGCCACAAGCAGACCTGCATTGCCCGCTGCTCAGCTTACCGCTCGCGCTCGGCATCCAGTTCGACACGATCCCGTCGACGCGGCGCTACGTGGAGGTACCGGCCGTCTATCGCCGACGCTGGCGCGGCTCGCTCGGCGGCCATGCGAAGGTGAAGGTCGGTTTGGCATGGTCGGGGCGGATCCAAGCCCAAGAGAATCGGGCGATGCCCGTCGAAGCGCTGGCTCCGCTCTTCGCGCTTCCGGGCATCGATTGGCTCGTGCTGCAGCCCAATCTAACCGACGACGACAAGCGAGCGCTCGAAGCGCCCGCGCGCACGGCATCGGTTCATCGGTTCGACGATCGTATCGGCGACTTCGCCGACACCGCCGCCATCGTCGACCGGCTCGACGCAGTCGTATCGATCGACACGTCGATCGCCCACTTGGCCGGTGCGTTGGGCAAGCCGCTTTGGCTCATGCTTCCTTACGCGGCCGACTGGCGTTGGTTCACGAACACTGACCGGAGCCCCTGGTATCCGAGCGCTCGGCTCGTGCGGCAGCCGGCCCCTGGGCAATGGGGCCCGGTCGTCGAGGGCGTCGCGCGCGCACTCGCACGCGAATGCCTGGGCCTCGCTTAGCAGGCACGAAAACGAACGCGGCGCATCCGGCGCCCCAATGCGCGCTATGGGGGCCGCTGGCCCGCTGCTACCGGCCCCAGGCCGCGATCAAAGCGCGCCGCCGCGTTCGCGGATTTGCGGCCATGCGAGCTTCATGTAGTACAGCATCGACCAGATCGTCAGCACGGCCGCGAGATAGATGAGCCACAGGCCCCACACGCGGGTATCGATGGCAAACGCCGTGCCGAGCGGCACCTTCCCGTAGTAGAGCAGCATCGGAATCGCCACCATCTGGCAAGCGGTCTTGAACTTGCCGAGCTGATTGACGGCGACGCTCTTGGACGCGCCGATCTGCGCCATCCATTCGCGCAGCGCGGAAATGGCGATCTCGCGGCCCACGATCACGAGGGCGATGGCCGAATCGATGCGCGCCAGTTGCACGAGCATGAGCAAGGCCGCCGTGACCATCAGCTTGTCGGCCACCGGATCGAGAAAGGCGCCGAACGCCGACGTCTGATTCCATTTGCGCGCGAGATAGCCGTCGAACCAATCGGTCAGCGCGGCCAGCACGAAGATCGCGGCCGCGGCGATGTTGCGATCGACCGCGCTCAGCATCGTATCGGGGACATAGAACACGCCGACGACGAGCGGAATCAGCACGATTCGCAGCCATGTCAGAAAAATCGGGAAGTTGAACGGCATGGACGATTGGCGGGCGTTGGAGGAGTAATGGGAGCGAGCAAGGCAGACGCCATTGTGCCGCGTCGCGGAACCCGCCACAAGCCAAGCGCCCGGCGCGGCGCCATCGGGCGCCGGCACGCGAGCGGCTCAGTGCAGTTGCCGGTAAATCTGCTCGGCGAGCGAACGGGAAATGCCTTCCACGCTCGCCAAGTCCTCGACGCTCGCGGCCACGACACCGCGCAACCCGCCGAACCGTGCGAGCAGACGCTGGCGCCGTTTCGCCCCAATGCCGTCGAGCTCTTCCAAGCGCGAAGTTTGACGCGCCTTCGCGCGCTTGGCGCGCATTCCGGTGATCGCGAAGCGGTGGGCTTCATCGCGGATCTGCGCGACGAGCATCAGCGCGGCGCTTTCCTTGCCGAGTTCGAGCGGCGCGCGGCCATCCGCGAATACGAGCGTTTCGAGCCCCACCTTGCGGCCCTCGCCCTTGGCGACGCCCACGAGCATCGAGCGATCGAGCCCGAGTTCGGTGAACACTTGGCGTGCGACCTCGACCTGTCCTTTGCCGCCGTCGATCAGCACGATGTTCGGCAGCACACCGCCGGCCGCGATCGGTTCCGCGGAATCGGCGGCCAGCTCGGGCGCGGCGGCCGCCTCGGCTTGCAGCTGCGCGGCTCGATCCTCGGCATTGCCGGCGGCCAGGGCCACGAGTTTCTCGTAGCGGCGCGTGAGCACCTGCCGCATGGCGGCATAATCGTCGCCCGGCGTGATGCCCGCAATGTTGTAGCGGCGATACTCGCCCGGCTGCATCTTATGATCGCGGTAGACGACACACGACGCTTGAGTGGCTTCACCCATCGTGTGACTGATGTCGAAACATTCGATGCGCAAATGCGCGAGGTCATCGCATTCCATGCCGAGCGTCTCGGCCAGCGAGCGCGTGCGCGCCTGCTGCGAGCCGCGTTCCGACAACAGCCGCGCGAGCGCCAGCCGTGCGTTTTGCTCGGCCATCGCCAACCACACGCGCCGCTGGCCCTGGGGCTGACGCACGAACACCACCTTGTGTCCCGCCTGCTCGGTCAGCAGATCGACGAGTTCGGCGTTGGCGGGTGCGTGGCTGACCACGAGCACGGGGGGAACGCGATTGCCAAGGTAATGTTGAGCGATGAAGGCTTCGAGCACTTCGGTTTCGATGCCCAGCTCGAGGCGCTCTGCCTGGGCGGCTTCGGCCTCGTTGGCCTCGTTGGCCTCTTGGTGCGCTTGCTCCGCTTGGCCCGCTTGTTCCGTTTCCTCTGCTGGGCCCAGCGATGCAGCTTGCGCCGCGACGTCCTCCGGCACGACGCGTTCCCGTTCGCCGTCGTCCTCATCGCCGGCGAAGACGCTCTCGACGTGCGTGGGGAAATAAGCCTTGTCGCCAAGGTGCCGTCCGCCGCGCACCATGGCGAGATTGACGCAGACGCGGCCACCCTGTGCGATCACGGCCAGGATGTCGACATCGCTGTCGCCGCCAACCTCGATCGCTTGCTGATGCAATACGGTCGAGAGCGAGCTCATCTGATTGCGCACCGCTGCGGCTTGCTCGAACTTGAGTTCGGCGGCGAACGCATGCATCTTGGTTTCGAGCTCCTTCATGACCTCGTTCTGCCGCCCGAGCAGAAAGCGCGACGCGTTCGCCACATCGCGCGCGTAATCCTCTTCGCCGATGGCTCCCACGCACGGCGCGGTGCAGCGCCCGATCTGGTGCAGCAGGCACGGCCGCGTCCTGTTGCTGAACACGGAATCCTCGCAGGTGCGCAACTGAAACACGCGCTGCAAGATCTGAATACTCTCGCGTACCGCCCAAGCGCTCGGGAAAGGCCCGAAATACTGATTTTTCTTATCGACCGAGCCGCGGTAATACGCCATGCGGGGAAAAGCATGCGCCGTCAGCTTCAGGTACGGATACGACTTATCGTCGCGAAACAGAATGTTGTAGCGCGGCGCGAGCGCCTTGATGAGATTGTTTTCGAGCAGCAGCGCCTCGGCCTCCGAGCGCGTTACCGTGGTTTCGATGCGCGCGATGCGCGTGATCATCATCGCAATGCGCGGCGACAGTTGCGTCTTGGTGAAGTAGCTCGATACGCGTTTTTTCAGATCGCGCGCCTTGCCGACGTAGAGCACGTTCTCCTGAACGTCGTAATAGCGGTACACGCCCGGCAAGTGCGGCAGTTGGGCGAGAAGCTTCTTCGGTTCGAAGGGCGGGTTCTGAGCGTCGGTGTCGGTCATGCGCATTGGGAGGCAAAGCGCCGCGCGGCATAAGGCGGCGTGCTTTAGAATCGCCAGTTTAGACCATTTGTACACGCCTTCGCGCCGCGGCCCGCCCAGCGCGTCGTGCGTCGCCCGGCCGAATCCGGTCCGCCCCGTTTCGATCGCTCGCCCCTTCGCCATGCTCCCTGCCCGTCCAGACTCGATCGCTTGCGATTTGTTTTGCGCCGTCATCGACAACTTCGGCGACGTTGGCGTCTGCTGGCGCCTCGCCCGGCAACTGTCGTCCGAATACGGCTGGCAAGTCCGGTTGCTCGTCGACGATCTGCATACGTTCGCACGCCTGTGCCCGACGCTCGATGTCGCACTCGATCGCCAACGCGTGGAAAGCATCGTCGTCGAGCATTGGCGCGAGCCCGCCCACGCCGGCGACCCCGTGACGGTCGCCGACGTCGTCATCGAAGCGTTCGCTTGCGAGCTGCCGCCGGCGTACGTTGCGGCGATGGCTCGGCGCTCACGGCAGCCCGTGTGGATGAACCTCGAATATCTGAGCGCCGAAGATTGGGTAGCCGAGTGCCACCTGCAGCCGTCGCCGCATGCGCGCCATGCGCTCACCAAGACTTTCTTTTTTCCGGGGCTCACGCCCGGCACGGGCGGCGTGCTGAAGGAAAGATCGCTGGACGACGCGCGCCGTGCGTTCGAGGCCTCCCCGTCCGAGCGCGACGCCTGGTGGCGGCAAGCGACCGGCGGCCCCGAGCCTGAAACCGAGGCGACCGTCGTCTCGTTGTTCTCGTACGAAAATCCGGCCGTCGACGACTTGCTCGAACAGTGGCGCGATGCCGCCTCGCCCATCGTGCTGCTGGTGCCGGATGGGCGCATTTCGGGCGCGCTCGCGCGCTTCTTCGGCCAGAGCGCTTTCCACGCGGGCGCACATGCCGAACGCGGCAACCTTCGCGCGCACGCACTGGGGTTCCGGCCCCAGCCCGAGTTCGATGCGTTGCTGTGGGCCAGCGACGTCAACTTCGTGCGCGGCGAAGACTCGTTCGTGCGTGCGCAGTGGGCCCGCCGGCCTTTCGTCTGGCACATCTACCCGCAAGCGGACGCCGCCCATCGGCCCAAGCTCGACGCTGCGCTCGGACACTATGGGGCCGGGCTGCCGCCCGACGCGCAAGCGGCGCTCAGTCGCTTCTGGCACGCCTGGAACGGCGCGGGCGCCCCCGATTGGGCCGATTTTTGGGGCCATCGGGCGGCGCTGGAGGCGCGCGCCGAAACCTGGGCCGACGAGCTCGCCTCGATCGGCGACCTGGCGGGCAACCTAGCCGAATTCACAAAAATGCAGTTAAAATAAGCGGTTATCCGACGGCGTAGTGCGTCCGTACGGTTAAGTCGATGGGCTCGATTCGATGACTTCAGCCCTGTCGGCCCCAAACCGATCGATGCGCGACCGAAAAGCGATGGATGTCGCTGCCGTTGAGCAACAGGTCAGCCACCTTATTCGCATAGGATTGTTTTTATGAAGATCGCACAGGAACTGCGCACGGGCAACGTCGTCATGATCGGCAGCGACGCCATGGTCGTGCAAAAGGCCGAGTACAACAAATCGGGCCGCAACTCGGCCGTCGTCAAGATGAAGCTGAAGAATCTGCTGACGGGCGCCGGCATGGAAGCCGTCTACAAGGCCGACGATAAATTCGACGTCGTCGTGCTCGACCGCAAGGAAGTCACGTACTCGTATTTCGCCGATCCGATGTACGTCTTCATGGATGCCGACTACAACCAGTTCGAAGTCGAAGCCGAGATGATGGGCACCGCGCTCAACTATCTCGAAGACGGCATGCCCTGCGAAGTCGTGTTCTACAACGAGAAAGCGATTTCCGTCGAACTGCCCACGACGCTCGTGCGCGAAATCACGTACACGGAGCCCGCGGTCAAGGGCGACACGTCCTCGGGCAAGGTGCTCAAGACGGCGAAGATCACGACGGGGTTCGAACTTCAGGTGCCGCTTTTCTGCAACATCGGCGACAAGATCGAAATCGATACCCGCACGGACGAATACCGCAGCCGCGCATAACCTTGCACCGGGGCTCGCCCCCCGCTGAAAGCGTTATAGCGACCGAAAGCGCCCCACGGGGCGCTTTTTTTTCGTCTGAGTAGTGTATGGTTGAGCAATCTTTACCGGTCGTTTTTTCACAGTGGACCGGCTGAAACTGCCGCTCTTGCCGAGTGGCGCCCGTAACTGCTTGTTTCATAAGGAGGAACGATCTGGCACGCGAAATGCTCAGAGATGGGGGCCCGTTTGCCGTCTCACGCATTTTTCGTGCATGGCATCTTTTGTCCATTGCGCCGACGAGCTCTCGACTCCTTGATTGATAACGCCAGCCATGCCACACGCCCTGATTGTCGAAGACGATCCCAATAGTTTGTCCGGCCTCAACGCAATTGTGGCCGCCGACGGCTTTTCCGTCGACACGGCCGCAACGCTCGCCGAGGCGCGCGCCGCGCTGACGCGCTTCATTCCCGACGTCGTGCTGATCGATCTCAATTTGCCGGACGGCAGCGGTCTCGATCTGCTGCACAATCTGCCGGCGCAGCCCGACGGCGTGGTGCCCGTGATCGTGATGACGGGGAACGCAACGGTCGAGAGCGCGATCGAAGGCCTGCGCCACGGGATTTGGGACTACCTGCTCAAGCCCGTCAACATCCCGCGGCTGCGCAGCTTGCTGGCGCGCATTCCCCGGCCGTACGAATTGACCGAGGAAGTGCAGTCGCTTCGCTCGACGCTGCGCCGGCTTGGCCGCTTCGGCCCGATGATCGGCCGCAGCAACGCAATCCAGCATGTCTACGACTCGATCGAGCGCCTGGCGCCGACCGAGTCGGCGGTGCTCATCTGCGGCGAAGCGGGAACGGGCAAGGAAGTGGCGGCGCGCACGCTGCACGAAATGAGCCGCCGCCGCAAAGGCCCGTTCGTCGTCTTCGATTGCCGCGCCTTCGCACGCGACATCGGCGCCGAACGCGGGCTGGACAGCATGCTGTTCGGCCAGGAAAGCGCGATGCCGACCATCGAGCGGCGCGAGCCTGGGCTGTTCGAGCAGGCGGCGGGCGGCACCCTCTTTCTCGATGAAATCGTCGAGTTGCCGCTGCAGCAGCAAGAAGCGCTGTTGCGCGCGCTCGACTCGCAAACGTACATGCGTGTGGGCGGAAGCAACCAAGTCAGCGTCGATTGCCGCATCGTCGCCGCCACTCGCAAGCCGGCGCGCGACGCGGTCGCGCACGGCGTGCTGCGTGAAGACCTGTGGCTGCGGCTCGACGCGGCATCGATCAATCTGCCGCCGCTGCGCGAGCGCGACGACGACGCCGTCCTGCTCGCAGAGGCGCTCGTCGACGAGCTCAATCGCGAAATCAATGCGAGCGGCCTCGCCACGGTCAGCAAGCGCATCGGGCCGAACCTCGTGCGCGAATGCTTGACCTACGATTGGCCCGGCAACGTTCGAGAGCTGCACGAACGTGTGCGGCGCGCCTACAACGCGTCGGGCGAAATCGTCGATTCGCTGCGCGCAGACGAGGCGAACGGCTCGAGCGGCCGCCGCTTGAACGGCGGCAGCGTACAGGTGACGGTCGGCACGCCGCTGTGCGACGTCGAGGATCTGCTCATTCGTGCGACGCTCGACGCGGTTGGCGGCACGCGGCACCGTGCGGCGACGTTGCTCGGTATTAGTCCGAAGACGCTCTACAACAAGCTGCAACGCATGAAGATGGCCTGACGGCTCCCGCTGTCGGCGCGTCCCGTCTCAAGCAAAGGCGCTGCGCAGCAGCGCCTTTGCTTCCCTGTACGCAGGCCGCTCCAGCAGCTTGCCCCAGCTCGGCGCCTTGCCGCGCGGACGCAGCTGCCGCAGCCGCTGCGCGCTCTCCTTCGACGGCACGTACGCGAGCTCGCGCAGCACGGCTTCCGCGGCCTCCGGCTGATTGCAGACGAGCACCATGTCGCAGCCGGCCTCCAGCGCCGCCTGCGCCGCCTGCGTGAGCGTGCCGCCCGCGCGCGCCGCTTCCATCGACAGATCGTCGCTGAAGATCGCCCCGGTGAAACGCAGTTGCTTGCGCAAAATATCCTGCAGCCAAATGCGCGAAAAACCGGCCGGTTTTTCGTCGACCTTCGTATAAATCACATGAGCCGGAATGACGGACGCGAGCGCCATGCCGAGCCAATCGTAGGGGGCGGCGTCCGCGTTGAGAATGTCATCGAGTTCGCGCTCGTCGACAGGCAGCGCCACGTGCGAATCCGCGCTGGCGAACCCGTGCCCGGGAAAGTGCTTGCCGCAGTTGCCCATGCCCGCGAGCGCGAGGCCATGGTTCAGGCTCTTTGCGAGCAAGGTCACCACGCGCGGATCGCGATGAAAAGCGCGATCGCCGATGACCGACGAGCGTCCGTAATCGAGATCGAGCACGGGCGTGAAGCTCATATCGACGCCGCATGCGCGCAGCTCGGCGGCGAGCACATAGCCCGTCGCCGTGGCGACCTTCGTCGCAAGCAGCACGTCGTGATCCCACAGCTCGCCCAACCGCCGCATCGCCGGCAAGACGGTGAAGCCATCCGTGCGGAAACGCTGAACGCGCCCGCCCTCGTGATCGACGGCGATGAGCAGATCGTCGCGCACGTCGCGAATCGCGTCGGTCAGCGCGACGAGCTGCCGTCGATTCTCGAAGTGACGCGCAAAAAGGATGACGCCGCCCGTCATCGGGTGCGAGAGGCGCCGCTCGTCGTCTTTGTCGAGCACGGGGCCCTTGACGTCGAGCATGACCGGTCCGGGGAAGGTTTTCATCGGGTAAGTGCGAGAAAAATTCGAATATGAGACGGCGTAGGCAGTAACGATCGGCGCGACGGCTAGACGAATCGAAAGAGACTCACGTTGCGCCCGGCGCCGAATCCGATTCGGCGATGACGAAGGCCACCGCGTAATCGCGTTCGTCGCTGACCGTCACCTGCGCCGTAATGCCGCGCGCCGCGAGCCAATCGGCCAGTTCGCCTGACGCCTTGACGATGGGCTTGCCGCTCGCCTCGTTCAGCGTCTGCAGCGCGCGCCAGGTCATGGGCCAGTGCATGCCGAGGCCAATCGCCTTGGAAAACGCCTCCTTGGCCGAGAAGCGCGTGGCGAGAAACGCGAGCCCGCGCACCTCGGAGCGGGCCTTGCGCGCGTGGTAGATGCGCAGTTCGTCCGGGCCGAGCACCTTCTCGGCGAAGCGTCCGTTCGTGCGCGTCATGACCGCCGCCACGCGGCTCACTTGAATGACGTCGGTGCCGATCCCGTAGATGGCCATACTTGCGCCCCTCGGGTCAGTGCGTCGCGGCAAGGCGTGCGGCCACCATGATGGCCTTCATCTCGCGCACCGCGTTGTCCCAGCCCGAAAAGATCGCTTGCGCGACGATGGCGTGGCCGATGTTCAACTCGACGATGCCCTCGATCGCCGCGATTTGCTGCACGTTCGTATAGTGCAAGCCATGACCGGCGTTGACCTTCAATCCCAACGACGCGCCGAACGCGACGCCGCGCACGATGCGCTCGTACTCGCGTTGCTGCTCGGCCTCGTCGTGCGCATCGGCATATTGTCCCGTGTGCAGTTCGATGACAGGCGCCCCGGCCTCCTGCGCCGCGCGAATCTGTGTCTCGTCCGCGTCGATGAAAAGCGAGACGCGCGATCCGGCGTCGGCCAGTCGACGGCAGGCGGCGCGCACCGATTCGAAATGCCCCGCCACGTCGAGCCCCCCTTCCGTCGTCAGCTCGGCGCGCTTTTCGGGCACGAGACACACGTCGTGTGGGCGCACGTCGCAGGCAATGTCGAGCATTTCCGGCGTGACCGCGCATTCGAGGTTCATGCGCGTGGACAGCTGCGTACGCAACGCGCGCACGTCCGCATCGACGATGTGGCGGCGGTCCTCGCGCAAATGCAGCGTGATGGCGTCGGCGCCCGCCGCCTCCGCTTGCAGTGCGGCGCGAATCGGGTCCGGATAACGCGTGCCGCGCACGTTGCGCAGCGTGGCGACGTGATCGATGTTGACACCCAGATCGATGACGGTCGGAGACGTCAGAAAGAAGCTCATAAATTCTGCAGGTCGAGAAGGATCTGTCGGGTGGCGAGCGGCGTACCGCCCAGATAGGTGTTGAGCAGAAAGCGCATCAGCGTTTTGCTTTGCGCGATGGTCCGAGCACGATGGTAATCGTCGCGCTCCATATCGAGCAACGTCTGGCCGGACACGATGGGCCAATGCGACGGCAATGCATCGCTCGCCTCGCGCACGCCGCGCTGCGGGTCGAACACATAGCGGCCCTCGGGCGTCACGGCTCTTCGTGCGGCCGTGCGGTCGAGCGCCATGGCATAGCCGGTCTCGCGCAACAGCACGCGCTCGAACGAACGCAGCACCTGCACCGGCGGCTCGTCGTGCGCGAGGCGTGTGAGCGTGACGACATAGTGGTGAAACAACTGAGGGTGCGGATCCTCCCGCGCGCAAAATTTCACGAGCAGTTCGTTCACGTAGAAGCCGCACAGCAGCGCGTCGCCCGCCAACGGCAGCATTCCGCCCACCCATTCGGCACCCGTGAGCGTGCGCATCTCCGATTTGCCCGACCACGACATCGACAGCGGCTGAAACGTCTGCAACACACCGCGCAACGCCGAGTGCGGTCGCTTCGCGCCTTTCGCCACAAGCGCGAGCCGACCGTGATCGCGCGAGAAAACATCGATGACGAGACTCGTCTCGCGGTAGGGATAGCTGTGCAAGACGAACGCAGGCTGCTCCGCGATCCGGTGCGCGCTCTCGCGCGACACGCGGCGGGGCTCCGCCGCGGGCATGCCTTCGGTATCGGCATGGCGCACCGCTTCGGCTCGCCTCGTCCGACGGCGCGGCTTCGCGGCATGCCCGTCCTCGGTTGCCGGTTCATCAGGCAGGACTCGCGCACCGCGACTGCGCGCACCGCCGGCCGTATCGAGCTCAGGCGACGGAAGCGCTACCGGCGCGTCGTGGATCTCGTCATTCGTACCCATAGGCGCGCAGCCCGGCTTCGTTGTCGGCCCATCCGCTCTTCACCTTGATGAAGGTTTCGAGATAAACGGGGCCGTCGAAGAGCTTCTCCATATCGACGCGCGCCTCGGTGCTGATCTGCTTGAGCTTCGCGCCCTTGTGCCCGATGATCATCGCCTTATGGGCGTCGCGCTCGACGAGAATCGTCGCGAAGACGCGACGCAGACGCCCTTCCGTTTCGAACTTGTCGATCAGCACGGTGCTCGTGTAGGGCAATTCGTCGCCGGTCCACCGAAACACTTTCTCGCGCAGAATCTCGGCCGCGAGGAAACGCTCGCTGCGGTCGGTCAGATCGTCTTCGCCGTAAATCGGCTCGCCCTCGGGCAGGTACGGCTTGACCGTCTTCAGCAAATGCTCGACGTCCTCGACTCGCTTGGCCGACAACGGCACGATCTCCTTGAAATCGCGCAGCGCGCCCATCTTCTGCAAGAACGGATACAGGCTCTTCTTGTCGGTCACCCGGTCGAGCTTGTTCACGACGAGCAGCACCGGCGCCGACGGCGGAATCAAATCGAGCACCTTCTGATCGTCGGGCCCGAACCGCCCTGCTTCGATCACGAACAGCACGGCATCGACGGCGGTCAGCGTCGAGGTGACGGCGCGATTCAGCGAACGGTTCAGCGCGCGACTGTGCTGCGTCTGGAACCCGGGGGTGTCGACGAAGACGAACTGCGCGTCGTCGAACGTATGAATACCGGTGATCCGATGGCGCGTCGTCTGCGCCTTGCGCGACGTAATGCTGATTTTCTGGCCGACGAGCGCGTTCATCAGCGTGGACTTGCCGACATTGGGCCGGCCGACGATGGCGACCATGCCGCAGCGAAAACCGAAGGAAGTGGGGGTGTCGATCATGCGGAGCTGCCGAGTCGGTAAGGAGTCGCGCGGCGCGCGGGAGGCGCCGGTATCGCGAACGAAGTCATGAATGGTCGGGTTCGGGCGCGCGAGGCCGCGGGGCGCCCGCAATGTCGGAGACGAGTTCGGCCTCGCCGCCTCGCGCCGACCCGCCGGGGCTCGGCTGCCCTTCCGTTTTGGCGGCGCCCGATTCCGACTTGTTCGGCGGCGGCGCCTTGTGTTCGACATGCGCGGCGCGGATCATCGCGGGCGGCACGGTCACCGCACGATCGACGGCTTCGGCCACGGTGCCGGCCTTCGCGACATCGCCACGTCCGGCTTTGTCCTTGTCGGTTTTATCGCTCTTGTCGCCCCGGTCGCCCTTGCGCTCGGGCGAACGCAAATCGAGCGCCGCTTGCACGCCCTTCACGCCCGGCACGACCTCGGGCTCGCCGAGCTTGGCGGCGCGCGCGCCGCGCGAACGCTTGGACTTGACCTCGAGCGCCGGCTGCAGCGCCATCACTTCCTCGAGCGCCTTCTTGGCCGCGGCCTGCTCGGCGGCGCGCCGGCTCGCACCCGAACCCGAGACCTTCACCTCGAGTTTGGGCACCGCGCATTCGACCTCGAATTGCTGGTTGTGAGCGGCCCCGTGCGTGGCCACGACCGTATAGGTGGGCAATGCGATCTTGTGGCCCTGCAGGTACTCCTGCAGCAACGTCTTGGAATCCTTGCCGAGCGTGCGCGGATCGATGTGATCGAGGATCGGCACGTACAACCGCTTGATGACGGTCTGCGCGGCATCGAAGCCGCCGTCGAGGAAAATTGCACCGAGTATCGCCTCGAACGCGTCCGCGAGAATCGACGGCCGCCTGAACCCGCCACTGCGCAGTTCGCCCTCACCGAGCCGTAAGCTCTCTGAAATATTAAGGGCCTGAGCAATCTCGTACAGCGACTGCTGCTTGACGAGGTTGGCGCGGACACGCGACAGATCGCCTTCGTCCAATTTGCTGAATCGTTGATACAAAAGGGCGGCCACCGCGCAATTTAGAACGGAATCGCCCAAAAATTCGAGCCGTTCATTGTGCGAGGCACTGTGACTGCGGTGAGTTAAGGCCTGGCGCAACAATTCCGCATTGCGAAATTCGTAGCGCAACCGGCTTTCCAGCGGAGATAGCGGCATGTGCAGAGTATAACGCGCGCGCCCTGCCCGACGATCCGGCAGGGCAAGACGCGAAAAACGAGGCGAATCGGGCGTACGTCAAGCGACTCGGTGCTCGGTGTAGCATGCGATTCGCGTGCTGGGGCGACGCGAACGAGGCGCTCAGTTGAACGAGCCGATGCGTTTCAGATTACTGAAGTTCATCCAGATGAAGAACGCACGGCCGACGATGTTGCGGTCCGGCACGAAACCCCAGTACCGGCTGTCGGCGCTGTTGTCGCGGTTATCGCCCATCATGAAGTAATGTCCGGGCGGCACTTTGCAAACGACGCCGGCGCTGTTGTACGTGCAGTTGTCGCGGTACGGATAATCTTCGGCGCCGATGACGAACGGCGGCACGGCCGGATTGTTCAGGATCCCGTGCTTGCGCGTACCGAGCGTTTCCTCGAACTGCTTCGCGTAGCCGATGCGCTCTTCGTCGAAGTAATCGGGCAGCGGCGTTTCAGCCACGCTCTGCCCGTTGATCGTGAGGTGCTTGTTTTCATAAGCGACGACGTCGCCGGGCAGCCCCACCACACGTTTGATGTAGTCGACCGATTCGTCCTTCGGATAGCGGAAGACGACGACGTCGCCGCGCTGAAGCGGGCTACCTTGCGTGATCTTCGTATCGGTGATCGGCAAACGCAGGCCGTACTCGAACTTGTTCACGAGAATGAAATCGCCGACGAGCAGCGTGGGCACCATCGAGCCCGACGGGATCTTGAACGGCTCGACGACGAACGAGCGCACGAGAAACACGACGAGAATGACGGGGAAGAAGCTGGCCGTGTACTCGAGCCACCACGGCTGACGCAGCTTCTCGTCGCGCAGCCGGGCGCGAGTCTGGGGCGCGTTTTCATCGGCGAAACGTTCGCCGACGCGCGCTTGCTGGCGGTCGAACTCGACGACGGCGGCATCGGCCGCGCGGCGGCGTTGAGGCAAAAACACTAACTTATCGGCAACCCACGCGATGCCCGTCAAAACGACGAGCACAAAGAGAATCAGCGCAAAGTTCATGTACGAGCGGTCCTGTTATTTGTCTTCGACGCGCAAGATCGCGAGGAAAGCCTCTTGCGGAATCTCGACGGACCCGACCTGCTTCATTCGCTTCTTGCCTTCTTTTTGCTTTTCCAGCAGCTTCTTTTTACGCGTGATGTCGCCCCCGTAGCACTTCGCGAGCACGTTCTTGCGCAGCGCCTTGATGTTTTCGCGCGCGATGATATGCGCCCCGATGGCCGCCTGAATCGCGACATCGTACATTTGGCGCGGAATGATTTCGCGCATCTTCGCCGCGACCTCGCGGCCGCGATACTGCGACTGCGAGCGGTGAACGATCACCGATAGCGCATCGACCTTGTCGCCGTTGATCAGCATGTCGACCTTGACGACATCGGACGCGCGATATTCCTTGAACTCGTAATCCATCGACGCATAGCCGCGCGATACCGATTTCAGCCGATCGAAGAAGTCGAGCACGATCTCGGCCATCGGGATCTCGTACGTGAGCTGGACTTGTCGGCCATGGTATTGCATGTTGATCTGGCTGCCGCGCTTTTGCGTGCACAGCGTGATGACCGAGCCCACATAGTCCTGCGGCATGTACAGATTCACCGTGACGATCGGCTCGCGAATCTCCTCGATCTTCGACGGGTCGGGCATCTTGGCCGGATTCTCGACCATGATCGTCGTGCCGTCGCCTTGCACGACCTCATAGACCACGGTGGGCGCCGTGGTGATGAGGTCCATGTCGAACTCGCGCTCGAGCCGCTCCTGCACGATCTCCATGTGCAGCAAACCCAGGAAGCCGCAGCGGAAACCGAAGCCAAGCGCTTGGGAGACTTCAGGCTCGTACTGCAGCGAGGCGTCGTTCAGCTTGAGTTTTTCGAGCGACTCTCGCAGCGCGTCGTACTGATTCGCCTCGACGGGATAGAGGCCCGCGAACACCTGTGGCTTGACTTCCTTGAAGCCGGGCAGCGGCTCCTGGGCGGGCCGGCTGGCGAGCGTCACCGTATCGCCTACCTTCGCCGCCGTGAGCTCCTTGATGCCGGCGATGATGAAGCCCACCTGCCCGGCCGCGAGCTCGTCCAGATCCTTCGACTTCGGGGTGAACACACCGATGTGCTCGACCGGGTACTGCGCGCCGGTCGCCATCAGCTTGATCTTGTCCTTCGGACGCAGCGTACCGTTCACGATGCGCACGAGCATGACGACGCCGACGTAGTTGTCGAACCATGAATCGATGATGAGCGCCTGCAACGGCGCTTGCGCGTCGCCCTTGGGCGACGGCACCTTGGCGATCAGCGATTCGAGGACATCCTCGACGCCGAGGCCCGTCTTCGCGCTGCAGCGGACGGCGTCGGTGGCGTCGATGCCGATGACGTCTTCGATCTCGGCAATCGCATTTTCGGGATCGGCCGCCGGCAGATCGATCTTGTTGAGCACGGGCACGACTTCGACGCCGAGTTCGATCGCGGTGTAGCAGTTCGCGACCGTTTGCGCCTCGACGCCCTGGCTTGCATCGACGACGAGCAGCGCCCCTTCGCACGCCGAGAGCGAACGGCTGACCTCGTACGAGAAGTCGACGTGCCCGGGGGTGTCGATCAGGTTCAGGTTGTACACCTTGCCGTCGCGCGCCCGGTAGTGAAGCGCGGCGGTTTGCGCCTTGATGGTGATGCCGCGCTCGCGCTCGAGATCCATCGAGTCGAGCACTTGCGATTCCATTTCACGGTCGGACAAGCCGCCGCAGATTTGAATGATGCGATCGGCGAGCGTCGACTTGCCATGGTCGATGTGAGCAATGATCGAAAAGTTGCGTATATGATCCATTCAGGGCCGATCAAGCGAAAAAGGCGCGCTCGGACGATTGCGGAGCACGCCTTGTAAGTACGTGAAAATCCGGGCTATTTTAGCTGAAATGGCCCTCTCACGGCGGATTTCGCGGTAGCGATCGCCGTTAGGCATGCCGCGCGGGCCCTTTCGCCACCCGCAGGCGGCCCGCGCAGCCGCTCACGCCGTGTGCAAAATCAACGCCGCGCGCACCCGCTCGGCATCGAGCCGGTAGCGGCTCAACTCCACGCCTTCGAACATCAGCACGGGCACGAGTTCGTCGTAAAGCGCGACGAGCGCGGGATCGGCATCGACGTCGATGACGTCGACTGTCGCGCCGAATGCGAGAGTCAGCGGTTCGAGCGCCGCGTGCATCTCTTCGCACAGATGACACCAAGCCCGCGAGTATAGGGTCAACCGCGGGGTCAACCGCGGGGCCGACCGCGGCGCGCCGGTGGCCGTGGCCTTCATTTGGCTTTCGCGCGCGGTTTGATCGGGACGAACTGCGTGTTCTCGCCGCGACGCACGAGCACGGGCACCATTTTTTGAGCATCGAGGTGCGCGGTGACCTGCTCGAATTGCTTGGCGCTCGATACGTCGGTATCGCCGATGCGCAAGATGATGTCGCCCTTTTGCAGGCCAACGCGCGCGGCGGGACCGTCGACGGCTTCCACCTGCACGCCGCCCGTGGCGAGCTTCAGCGACTTGACCTGGTCGGCCGACAAATCGGATACCGTGACGCCGAGCGGGTTGCTCGGACGCGCCTTGGGCGCCGGGGCCTGCTGCTCGTCGGCCTTCGCGGTCTTCTCCGGCTGCGTCTGCACTACCGTGATCGGCAAGTCTCGCGATTGCCCCTTGCGCCAAATCGTCACCGTGGCCTTCGTGCCGGGCTTGGTATCGCCGACCATGCGCGGCAGGTCGGTATCGGCATCGACCGGCGCGCCGTTGAACTTGAGAATGATGTCGCCGGGCTGCACGCCGGCTTTCTCCGCCGGGCCGCCAGGCTCGACGCTGCTCACGAGCGCGCCTTCCGCGCGGGGCAGCCCCAGCGAATCGGATACGTCTTTCGTCACCTGGCCGATCGACACCGCGATGCGCCCGCGCACGACTTTGCCCGTCGTTTTGAGCTGGTCGGCCACGCGCATCGCTTCGTCGATTGGAATCGCGAACGCGATGCCCATGAAGCCGCCCGTACGGCTGTAGATCTGCGAGTTGATGCCGATCACCTCGCCTTGCATATTGATGAGCGGGCCGCCCGAGTTGCCGGGGTTCACCGCCGCGTCGGTTTGGATGAAAGGCAGGTAGTCGCCCGTCTCGCGCCCCTTGGCGCTGACGATGCCTTCCGTCACCGTGTTGTCGAGCCCGAACGGCGAGCCGATCGCCACCACCCATTCGCCCACGCGCACCTTGTTCGAATCGCCGATCGTAACGGTCGGCAGATTCGTCGCGTTGATCTTGACCACGGCGATATCGGTACGATCGTCCGCGCCGATGAGCTTGGCCTTGAACTCGCGCTTGTCGGTCAGCGTGACGTAGATATTGTCCGCATCGTCGACCACGTGCGCGTTCGTCATCACGTAGCCGTCGGACGACACGATAAAGCCCGAGCCGACCCCGTTGTTCTTCTCGTCGTCGTTATTGTCCGACTGGTCGGGGCTGCCGCCTCGGTCGCCCCGGTCGCCGCCGCGCGGCGAATTCGGCGCCTGCGGCAGCGGGATCCCGAAGAAGCGCCGGAAAAACTCGGACATGTCCCCTTCATCCAGGCCCGGCGGCACGCCGCGCTGACCGCTCGGCGCGCCGGATACGCGCGTAGTCGTACGAATATTGACGACCGCCGGCCCGACTTTGTCGACGAGATCGGTGAAATCGGGCAGGTTTGCGGGGGCAATCGCCCATGCCGAGTGCGGCACGAACGACAGGCAAGCCATGGCCGCGGCAGCCGCGAGGAATTTGCGCACCGAAAGAGTCGTCATAAGCAGGGAAGCCGAAGCGTTACTTGGTAGCCTTGTATTCTATGGCAGACGCGAAGCGCTGCAGCGTGGCTTGGGGCACTTCCCCCAGCACCGTGACCCAATAATCGCGGTAGCGTGTGACGAGCACATGCGTTGCGCCCGTGCTGCCGGCGCCTTCCTTGCGCGTGCTCTTATCGGCCGGCTCGACAAACACCGAGATCGTCGAAAGGCCATCGGAGAATACCGCCTGATCCACGGGGATCGGCGGCGCCGACGGATCGCGCGCGGCCATCGGCCGGCGCAACTCGCGGATCTGATGGAACCCCGGCACGTCAGGCTTGATCCGCCAGCCTTGGGCCTGCATGTCGACCGCCGACACCGGCGGGTGGACGATCGTCCAGCCGCTCGTGTTGCGCATACCCGCGGCGATACTCGCTTTTTGCGCCGGCACGCCGATCCGCACCTGCGTAAAGGCGATCTGCTCTAGCACTTGACCCGACGCGTCGAGCGTCTGGACGCGCAGCAGCAGGCCCGTTTTCTTGTCGGCCCAAAGCTTATAGGCGAAGCGGTAGGCATCCTTGGGATCGAGTTCGATCACCTGAGCATCGATATCGGCGACGCGATCGGCGCCCAGGAGCTTCGAGTCGTATACCGACAGCACCTGCCCCCCGCTTTCGCTCATGAGGGCGGGAAAGGCATCCCTGTTGAGCCGCTTTTCGACCACGCACAAATGCCGTTCGGGCACGAACGTATAAAGATCGTCGTCGTGGCGCAGAAGCTTGCGCGGCTGCCCGTCGAGACTTTCCAGCGATTCGAATTCGCCGTCCCCGCGGACGGCGTAGTGCGCGATCCTTGAGGACTGCACGAAATTGCCGCGCTGATAGACGAACACGCCTTCGTAATTTTCGCGTTGAGCCGCTTCGTGAATTCGGTCGAGCCAGCTTGCGGCCTGTTGCCGCACGGAGGCGTCCGCTTGGGCAAGCGCCACGCGGGGGGACACCGACAACAGCATGGCCGCGCAAAGCAGCCCTGCCGCCCACTGCCGCCGGGCGGCGACGCGCATCGAGCGCAATGTCCGCATCGGCTTATTGGCCTTGGGAGGTCTGAACCGCGGCGCGCACGAGCGGCATCGGGCCCTGCATCATCATCGGCTGCTGCGCGAACTGCTGGTGCGCTTCCAAGTATTGATCAAGGCTGGCGTCGCGAATGATATTGCCTTCCTGGGCGCCCGCTTGGCTCGACATCGCGACGGTTTGAACGCCGCCGGCGCGGCCGCCCGTGGATGCCGTCTGGACAGCGCCTTGCAATGCGCCGTGCTGCCATTGCGGAAGAACGATCCAACTCAACGTGGCCGCGGCCGCCGCCACGGCCAGCGCGGGCGCGACGCGCCGGCGCAGCACCGATGCGGCGCTCGGTTTGGTCGAGCGCACCGGTGCGATGATGTGCGGCTCACCTTCGAGCCGAGCCGCGAAGCCCGCCAGGAAGGCATGGCTCGCGGCCGGGTGGACGGCCAGATCATCGGAGCGCAGGGCGTCGCCGATCAAATGGTAGGCCGACCAAGCCGTGCGATCGACATGATCGAACGCGGCCAGCAGTTCGTCGACCGGCTCGGAAGGCGAGAAGCCTTCCCCATCGACGAATGCGGACAAACGCTCGCCTCGCGAGCTTCCTTGCGACTGCATCGAGACCGACCCCATGACGCTCCCCATCTTACGAACACCCCGTAGTGACACCACTTAACCCAATCTTGGTATGCCCAGCCCGACTCGATCAGCCGCAAGCGCGCTACCAGCGCTTGCCTTCCGGCGTATCCAGCAACGGACGCAATTTTGCCGCAATCGCCTCGCGCGCGCGAAAAATACGCGAACGAACCGTTCCGATGGGGCACCCCATCATGTCGGCGATTTCCTCGTAGCTCAGACCCTCGATTTCACGCAAGGTGATCGCTACCCGAAGCTCTTCCGGCAGAAGCGCCATCGCGGCGTTGACCGTCTGCGCGATCTGCTTGCTCATCAACATCGACTCGGGCGTGTTGATATCCCTTAGTTGATCGGCGTCGGAGAAAGTTTCAGCTTCCTCGGCGTTTGCTTCCGTCGAGGTGGGGGCGCGCCGGCTTTGCGTCGCGAGATAGTTCTTCGCCGTGTTGACGGCGATCCGGTACAGCCACGTATAGAACGCCGACTCGCCGCGAAATTGCGGCAACGCCCGATACGCCTTGATGAACGCATCCTGTGCGACGTCCTCGACCTCGGCCGGGTCGCGCACGAGTCGCGAGATCAAGCGAATGATCTTGCGGTGGTATTTCGAGACCAAGAGCTCGAACGCGGCTTTATCGCCCTGCTGCACGCGCTCGACCAGAACCTGGTCGATTTCTTTTTCGCTCACCTGTTGGGGTCCGTTCACTTGGGAGGGTGCGTCGCGGGACCGCTATTGTAGCGTCCCGATCACACCCTAATGCGCCATGTGTAACCGTCGTTACGGCCGTTACAGGTTGGTATGCGGCGAGCACGCCCGCGCGAACCCGCGGCCGACTAGTACGCGCCGTGTCGACCGCGCACCGCCAGTTCCCTGAACGCCGCGCCGTCGACGGCGTCGGCCGCGACGAGCACCGCGCTCGGCCGACGTGCATCCGCGCCCGCGACAGCGAGCACGAGCAACCGCTCCGCCCACTGGGCCGCCCCCACGATTCGCCCGTCAAACAGTGTTCGGCCGCCCGCGTCGTAACCGATGACGCCATCCTGCGTCAGCTCGAGCAGCATCGGCTGCCGACGTTCGAACCGCACATACGAGACGCCGAGCGCCGCGAAGGCGGCAGCCGCGAGCCAAATCGCGTCGATTACGCCCAGGTGCTGGGCCGCCGCGAAATGAACGGCGACCGTGCACACGAGCGCAAACGCCAACGAAGCGACCCGCACCGTTAGGGAGCGGCGCAACGGCATACACCGTCGCGCATCCGCTTCACCATGGCGGGCGGCCGCCCGCTGCCGAGCGCTCGCCGAGGTCAAACGCGCTTGAAGACGAGCGTGCCGTTCGTGCCGCCGAACCCGAACGAGTTCTTCAGTGCCACGTCGATCTTCATCTCCCGCGCCGTGTTCGCGCAGTAGTCGAGATCGCACTCGGGGTCTTGGTTGAAGACGTTGATCGTCGGCGGCGATACTTGATGGTGGACGGCGAGCACCGTGAACACGCCTTCGAGCCCGCCCGAACCGCCGAGCAAGTGACCCGTCATCGACTTCGTCGAGTTGACGACGACCTTCTTCGCATGATCGCCGAGCGCACGCTTGATGCCTGTCGTTTCGGCGATGTCGCCAAGCGGCGTCGACGTGCCGTGCGCATTGACGTAGTCGATTTCGGCCGCGTTCACGCCTGCATTGCGCAACGCGGCGACCATGCAGCGGCGCGCGCCGTCGCCGTCTTCCAGCGGTGCGGTCATATGATAGGCGTCGGCGCTCATGCCGTAGCCCGCGATCTCGGCGTAGATCTTCGCGCCGCGCGCCTTCGCGTGCTCGTACTCCTCGAGCACCATGACGCCGGCGCCCTCGCCGAGCACGAAGCCGTCGCGATCCTTGTCCCACGGACGGCTTGCCGTGGCCGGATCGTCGTTGCGCTGCGACAGCGCGCGCGCCGCCGCGAAGCCGCCGATCCCTAGCGGCGACACCGTCGCTTCGGCGCCGCCCGCGAGCATCACGTCGGCGTCGCCGTATTCGATGAGACGCGCGGCTTCGCCGATACAGTGCAGCCCCGTCGTGCAAGCCGTCACGATGGCGAGGTTCGGCCCTTTCAGACCGAATTGCATCGACAGGTGGCCCGAGATCATGTTGATGATCGACGCCGGCACGAAGAATGGCGAAATCCGACGGGGGCCGCGATTGAGCAGCTCCGTCTGCGTGACTTCGATCATCGGCAGACCACCGATGCCGGAGCCGACGATGACGCCCGCGCGCTCCGCATTCGCTTCGCTGATTTCGATGCCGCTATCGCGCATCGCCTGCATGCCGGCCGCCATACCATAATGGATAAACGTATCCATATGGCGGGCTTCCTTCGCCGGCATGTAGTCTTCGACGTTGAAGCCTTTGACTTCCCCGGCGAATCGCGTCGAGAAGTTCGTTGCATCGAACTTCGTGATGGTCGCGATACCGGACTGGCCGGCGAGCAGATTGGCCCACCCGTCGGCAACATTATTGCCAACAGGCGACACCAGCCCCAAGCCTGTAACAACAACACGGCGACGGCTCACGGTAACCCCTTTTCCATAAATGACAAAAGCAAAAGCCACAGCGGCCCCAGGAATCCACCCCTGCGAGCCCTGTGGCTAAGAATTCGGCACCAGCATCGGCATCCGACGTGAAATCGCGTCAAACGCGGCCGGCGGATCGACGCCAGGCGCGCCAGGCGTTATGCCTTGACGTTCGCGCGCGCGTAATCGATAGCTTGCTGGACGGTCGTGATCTTCTCGGCTTCCTCGTCCGGAATTTCCATGCCGAACTCGTCTTCCAGCGCCATCACGAGTTCAACCGTGTCGAGAGAGTCCGCGCCGAGGTCGTTCACGAACGAGGCTTCGTTCTTGATTTCAGCTTCGGCGACACCCAGTTGTTCCGCGACGATCTTCTTGACGCGCTGTTCGATGTTGTCCATTACCCCTCCGAGGGAAAAAGTTCAAAATTGCAAGTGCGCGCATTTTATCAGGTTTGCCTGCTCAAAAAGCGCGCTCAAGGCTAGGGCGCCGGAAGCGTTCGGCTGCCGCCGGCGCGGATGGTAAACGAAATTCGTTAAGACATGTACATCCCGCCGTTCACATGCATCGTCGTGCCGGTAATGTATCCGGCCTGCGGCGATGCAAGGAAGGCGACGGCGTTGCCGATGTCCTCGGGGCTGCCCAAGCGGCCGAGCGGAATCTGCGTCTTCAGCGCGGCCTGCTGCTCCTCGGGCAGCACCTTCGTCATATCGGTGTCGATGAAGCCCGGCGCCACGCAATTAACCGTGATGCCGCGGCTGCCGATCTCACGAGCCAGCGCACGCGTCATACCCGCCACCCCGGCCTTCGCCGCGGCGTAGTTCATCTGCCCGGGGTTGCCGGCCGAGCCGACGACCGACGTGATGTTGATGATGCGTCCGCCGCGCGCCTTCATCATCGGGCGCAGCACGGCGCGCGAGAGGCGGAACACGGCCTTCAGGTTCGTATCGATGACGGCGTCCCACTCGTCGTCCTTCATGCGCATCGCGAGTTGATCGCGCGTGATGCCGGCGTTGTTGACGAGTACGTTCAACGTGCCGAATTCCTTGACGAGCGTATCGATGAGGCTGTCGACGGCCTGCGCATCGTTGACTTCGAGGATGACGCCGCGTCCCGCCAGACCTTCCGCCGCGAGGGCTTCGGTGATGCCGGCCGCGCCGGCTTCGCTCGTGGCCGTGCCGATGACGGTCGCGCCTTGCCGGGCCAGGACGAGCGCAATCGCCCGGCCGATGCCGCGCGAAGCGCCCGTCACGAGCGCGACTTGTTTATCGAGAGCTTTTTCCATATAGATTCGAATGATCCGCTAGCACGCGGTGAGTTCGTCGCAGTTTCGATTCCGCTTCGCCGTCGCGGCCGAGCCCGAAGGCCCGTGCATCACGCGGCGAGGAGCTTGAGCGCTTCGTCGAGCGAAGCGGGATCGGTGATCGCCGTGCCGACGAGGTTGCCGTCGATACGCTTGGTCAGGCCCGCGAGCACTTTGCCCGGCCCGCACTCGATGACGTGCGTGACGCCGCTTTGCGCCATCGACTGCACGCATTCGACCCAACGCACGGCGCTGGCGGCCTGGCGCACGAGTGCATCCTTGATCGCAGCCGGCTCGGACACCACGGCGACATCGACATTGTTGACGAGCGGGATGTGCGGCACCTTGATCTCGACGCTCGCGAGGTACTCGCGCAGGCGATCGGACGCCGGTTGCAGCAGCGAAGAATGGAACGGCGCCGACACGGGCAGCGGCAGCGCGCGCTTGGCGCCTTTCGCCTTGGCCAGTTCGCAGGCCTTCTCGACCGCCGCTTTGTGTCCGGCGATCACGACTTGGGCGGGCGCATTGAAATTGACCGCTTCGACGATGCCCGCGCTCTCGCGCGCCGCGTCCGCGCAAACCGCGCGGACCGTGTCGTCGTCGAGGCCGAGGATCGCGGCCATGCCGCCGACGCCGACCGGCACGGCCGTTTGCATCGCCTGCGCGCGAAAGCGCACGAGCGGCACCGCATCGCGAAACGCAAGCGCCCCCGAAGCGACGAGCGCGGTATATTCACCCAGGCTATGCCCCGCGACCAGCGCCGGCTCGGCGCCGCCGGCCTCGCGCCACGCACGGTAGATGGCATAGGCGGCGGTCAGCATGACCGGTTGCGTGTTCGTCGTGAGATTGAGTTCCTCGGCGGGCCCTTCGGCGATCAGCTTGGCGATGTCCTGTCCCAATGCGTCGGACGCTTCCTGAAGCGTTTCACGCACGATCGCACGATCGGCGAACGCGTTGAGCATGCCGACCGATTGCGACCCTTGCCCCGGAAAAACGAACGCGAATTTCATATCGTCCCCAAATGTTGAGCTTGTTCGGCCTGAGCGGCGCACGCGGGCGGACTGGGCCGCCGCCATGGGCGCGGCGCCGCCGCTCGCGGTATGCCGGTCAGAAACGGATGACGGATGCCCCCCAGGTGAAGCCGCCGCCGACGCCTTCGATCAGCACGTTCTGACCGCGCTTGATGCGCCCGTCGCGTACGGCGATATCGAGTGCGAGCGGAATCGACGCGGCCGACGTGTTGCCGTGCTCGCCGACCGTCACGACCATGCGCTCCTGCGGCACGCCCAGCTTGCGACACGTGTGCGTCATGATGCGGATATTGGCCTGGTGCGGAATGAGCCAATCGACCTGGTCGGCCGACAGATCGGCCTTTTGAAGCGCCTCGACGGCGACTTTCTCGAGCACGTTCACCGCGAGCTTGAAGACCGCCTGCCCATCCATATGGAGAAATGCGCTGCCGGCGATGACGCCGCCGTTCACATGGCCGGGCGTGCAAAGGATATCGGCGTAGCTGCCGTCCGCGTGGAGCGCGCTCGAGAGCACGCCCGGTTCGTCGGACGCTTGCAGAATCACCGCGCCCGCGCCGTCGCCGAACAGCACGCAGGTCGTGCGATCGTTGAAATCGAGGATGCGGGAGAACGTTTCGGCGCCGACGATCAACGCCGTGCGATGCTGGCCGCTGCGGATCATCGCGTCGACGGTCGCGACGGCGTACGCAAAGCCCGAGCACACCGCCTGGATATCGAAGGCCGCGCCGCCGTTCTTGATCTGCAGTTTGTTCTGCAGCAAACAGGCGGTGCTGGGGAAAACGAAATCGGGCGTGGACGTGGCGACGACGATCAGGTCGATCGTTTGCGGATCGATATCCGCCGCCTCGATCGCGCGCTGCGCGGCGGCGAGCGCGAGATCGCTCGTCGTCACGTTGGATTCGGCGAAATGACGCGAGTGGATGCCCGTACGGGCGACGATCCATTCGTCGCTCGTTTCGATGCCGCGTTGGGCAAGGCGATCCGCGAGCTCTTGATTCGTGACACGGCCGGGCGGCAAGTAGCTGCCGGTGCCGAGCACGCGGGAGTAGAGGTTCGATTGGGCCATTTATGCTTTCGAGGATACCGCGGCGTAGGGCTCGCTCGGACGGCCGGCGAGATTCACGTGACCGGCGCCGCCCGCGTCGCGCGCTGCTTGCGCGAGCGGAGCCGCGTTTTCTTCCATCGCGCGCGCCAGGCGTTCGAGGACGCCATTTTTGACGGCATCATACCCGCGTTTGATGGCCCACTCAAACGCATAGGCGTCGGCCGAACCATGGCTCTTGATGACGAGCCCGCGCAGGCCGAGCAACGCGGCGCCGTTGTACTGGCGATGATCGACACGCTTCTTGAAGCGCATGAGTACGGGGAGCGCCAAGAACGCCATCAGCTTCGTGAGCAGCGAACGGCCGAATTCCTCGCGGATGATCTCCGAGAGCATCTGCGCCAATCCTTCCGACGTTTTGAGCGCGACGTTGCCGACGAAGCCGTCGCAGACGATGACATCCGTCGTGCCCTTGTAGATGTCGTTGCCTTCGACGTTGCCGCGGAAATTGAGCGTACTCGCGCGCAGGAGTTCGCCGGCGCGCTTGATCGTCTCGTTGCCTTTGATGACTTCCTCGCCGATGTTCAGGAGGCCGATCGTCGGACGCTCCTTCCCCTCGAGCGCCGAGACGAGGGCATGCCCCATTTCGGCGAACTGCAGCAAGTGCTGCGGCTCGCAATCGACGTTCGCGCCGAGGTCGAGCATCATCGTGTAGCCGTGCGAATTCGGCAGCGCCGAAGCGATCGCGGGACGCTCGATACCGGTCAAGGTCTTGAGGACGTAACGGGACACCGCCATGAGCGCGCCCGTGTTGCCGGCCGAAATACAGGCCTGCGCCGCCTCGTCCTTGACGAGATTGAGCGCAACCCGCATGGACGAATCCTTTTTCTTGCGCAACGCGACTTCGACCGGATCGTCCATGGCGACGACCTCGGTGGCGGGCACGACCGTCAGCGCCCGAATGTCGAGCGCCTTGCATTTCTTCAGTTGAGCACGAATCGGGGCTTCGAGTCCGACGAGCATCAGCTCGGCGTCGTCATGCGAACGAACGAAGTTGACGGCAGCGGGAACGGTCACGGACGGGCCGTGGTCGCCTCCCATGCAATCTATCGTGAGCTTTATAGTCATGGACCGCGACGAATTTCAGGCGCGCTGCGCGTGGGATCGGAGCATGCCGCTCCGCACGGAACTGAAATAAGCGCTCGAGCGCTCGCTCCGAGCCGGCGGCGAAACACGACGCCGACACAACACGACTCCGCACGGAGCCGAAGCGAATGCTTGAACGCCAGCTCCGATCGACAGATCAGGCGCCAACTATGGCCGACACAAAAAAGCGGCAACCGAATGCCGCCCTTCGTTCGACCCCGAAAAATGTCGAGCAAGCCGCTCGCCGCGCACAGCGCCACCGGATTTCAGCGGCCGCCACGCGCCGACGCGATTAGTCGTTCTTCGTCTTGACGACTTTCTTGCCGCGGTAGTAGCCGTTCGGGCTGATGTGGTGACGCATGTGCACCTCACCCGTGCTCGGCTCGACCGCCAGGGGCGTCGTCGTCAGGAAATCGTGCGAGCGGTGCATGCCGCGCTTCGACGGCGACTTCTTGTTTTGCTGGACTGCCATGGTAACTCCTAAAAATTTTCGGGATTCTAACACAGCCCGATCGGCGTAACGCCAGTGGCCAAACGGCCGGCGCGCCGCATCGCGCTACTCATTCGTCATGCAACGGCTCAATGCTTCTTGCCGCTCTCGCCGCCGCCACGCTTGAGCGTCTCGAGCGCGGCGAACGGATTGGGCTTACCGGCATCGGCTTGCTCGCCGGCGCCCGGCGCCCCTTGTTCGCCGCCGCTTTGTTCTTCTTCCTCGCCGAGCTCGCTCGCATGCTCGCCGGCCGCACCCGACACGAGGCTTTCGTGCACCTGCGGGCAGTGCTCATGCTTCGGCACGAGCGGCAGCGACAACAGCAGCTCTTCCTCGATCAGCTCGACGAGATCGAATTGGCGTGAGCCGACGATGACGTCGATCTCGCCCTCATCGAGCGGGAACGCTTCGGCTTCCGCTTCCGTGGCCACGAGCCGGTAGGTGGCCTCGACATCGAAGGCCTGCTCGTACGGCGCGAGGCACCGCTGACACTCGAGCCACGCTGCGCCGTGCAGCGCCAGCCGCAAGTAAGGCTGCGCGGCCTCGGCGCCGTCGTCCTGCAGCTCGGGTTGCGTCGAACCTTCGGCCTGCCACGTGAAGAGCGTGTCGCGATCGGGCGCTTCCGCCGGCACTTCGGCCAGCATGCGCGGCAACTGCGAAACACGCACCGCTCCGGCGGCCTGACGACCGCTGCGCGCGAATTCGAAGACGTCGATTGCGTGCGGATCGATGAGCCCGCCAATCTTGCCCGGGTGTTGGGACATGGTTCGCTCCTCGCTACGCTGCTGTTCTTTCGCTACACTCTCGCCGCATCCGGCACCGCTCGCGGCGCCGCGCCCTATTCAGGGCGGTTCGCACGCTTGCACAGCTTTCCGCGCCGCGCGGCATGCTCAGAACGGAATTACGGCACCGTGAAAAGCCGGAAACTATATTCGATTTATCTTTTTCAGTCAATCACTTAAACGATCGAGGCGAGGCCCGATTCGCGGCGCACCGCCTCGTCTCTGGCCCCGCTTCTCATCTCGCTTCTCACGTACGACCATGCACGATTCCAGCGCCGCACCGCCCCGGTTGATTCTCGCCTCCAGTTCGCCCTACCGTCGCGCGCTCCTCGAGCGTTTGCGCATTGCATTCGACGTCTGCGTGCCGTCGCTCGACGAAGCGCCCCGCGCGGGCGAAGCGCCGGCGGCCACTGCGCTGCGCCTCGCGCAGGCCAAGGCGCGAGCTGTCGCGCAGCGCGAGGCGGCCACCCAGTCTCCCGGCCAGGCCGCGCCTTTGCTTGTGATCGGGTCCGATCAAGTGGCGACGTTCGACGGCCTCCAGATCGGCAAGCCAGGGACGCACGCGAAAGCGCTCGAGCAACTGCGCGCCATGCGCGGCCGAACGGTCGAATTTCACAGCGCCCTATGCTTGTTCGAGAGCGCGCGCGGCATCGCGCAGACGGAGGACGTCGTCACGCGCGTCCGGTTTCGCGATCTGCCCGACGCCGAACTCGAGGCCTATCTGCGCGCCGAAACCCCCTATGACGTCGCCGGTAGCGCAAAGTCGGAAGGTCTGGGCATCGCGCTTCTGGAAACGGTCGAATCGAACGACCCGACCGCGCTCGTCGGCCTGCCCCTCATTGCCCTGACGCGCATGCTGCGCGCCGCCGGGTACCCCTTGTTCGGAGGCGCTCGATGAGCGGCGTCCTATATTTGATCCCGAACGCACTGGGCGACGGAGGCGCCGAGGCGCTCGCCACGGTCTTGCCCGCGAGCGTCGTCGCGCGCACCGCTTCGCTCGGCTACTTCGTCGGCGAAAACGCCAAGAGCACGCGCGCATTCCTCAAGCGAGTGGGCGTGACCCGGCCGATACAGGAGATCGAGATTCGGGAGCTCAACGTGAACACGCCGCCCGCCGAAGTCGAGCGCCTACTCGCGCCGATCCTGGCCGGAGCGGACGGCGGCCTCGTATCCGAAGCCGGCTGCCCGGCCGTGGCCGATCCGGGCGCCCTGCTCGTGCGCCGAGCGCACCAGCAGGGCGTCAAGGTCGTCCCGCTCGTCGGACCCAGCTCGATCTTGCTCGCGCTCATGGCCTCGGGGCTCGACGGGCAACGCTTCGCATTTCATGGTTATCTACCGCTCGAGCCCGGCGAACGCGCCAAGACATTGCGCGAACTCGAACAGCGCTCGCGCAAAGGGCGCGAAACGCAGATATTCATCGAGACGCCCTATCGAAACCGCGCGCTGCTCGATGCGCTCGTCGCGAGCTGCGCCCCTTCCACGCTCGTCACGGTAGCCGTGGATTTGACGCTGGAATCGGAACGAATCGCGACGCGCAGCGCCGGCGATTGGAAAAAACATGCCGGCGCGTTCGATATGCATAAGCGGCCGGCGATCTTCTTGATGCTGGCGGGCTGACGACGCTGGAAACCGAGCCGCGGCAAGCCGTTTGCGTCGCCGGCCGATGCCGCGCCGGCCGATGCCGCGCCGGCCGACGCCTCGGCCGCTGCCCTCGCGCTCACTGCATCTTCAAGCCGCCGAGCACGAGCGCGTGGACCGCTCCCTCGCCCACCGCCGTGCCGAACTTGCGCGCGATGCGATCGGGAATGCTTTCCTTCTCCGTGTAGTCGACGATGTCGGGCGCCTTGATGATGTTGCGCGCCACATAGCCTGTGTCGCCATATCCATCGGCCAAGCCAAGCTCGACGCTCTTCTCGCCCGTCCAGAACAGTCCCGAAAAGATATCGGGCGTCTCATGCAGGCGCTTGCCGCGCCCCTGGCGGACCGCATCGATGAATTGCTGGTGGATTTCATCCAGCATGGCCTGAGCGTGCGCATCCATCGCCGGCGTCTCGGGCGAGAAGGGATCGAAAAAGCCCTTGTTCTCGCCCGACGTGTGCAACCGCCGCTGTATGCCGAGCTTGTCCATCAATCCCGTGAAGCCGAAGCCGTCCATCAGCACGCCGATCGAGCCGACGATGCTCGCACGGTCGACGTAGATCTTGTCGGCCGCCGCCGCCACGTAATAGCCGCCCGACGCGCACATGTCGCCGACCACGACGTACAGCGGCTTGGCCGGGTACTTCGCGCGCAGACGACGAATTTCCGCGTTCATGATGCCGGCCTGCACGGGCGAGCCGCCGGGGCTATTGATATAGAGGATCACCCCTGCCGAATCCGCATCGGAGAAAGCGCGGCGCAGCGAACGGTCGATGGACTTCGCGTTCGCGTTTTTATCCGAGGAAATCTCGCCTTCCAGCGAAACAAGCGCCGTGTGACGGCCGGTTGCCGCGACCTGCTTATGCGACGCGGCGAACACGCTGATGAAGATCAGCAGCACGACCGCCAAAAATGCGAACCGGAAAAAGATCTTCCACCGGCGCGCGGCCCTTTGCTCGTTGATGGCCGCGAGCGCGATGCGCTCGAGCGCCGCGCGCTCCCAATTGACCTCGCGCGCGGGCCCGCTCACATTCGGCTGTGGCTGCGACGCCCGAGGCGGTTCGGCTTGGTGCTGCTGAATGGGCGGTTCGGTGGATTCCTGCGGATCGGGCGTGTGTTGATCGGCCATGTGTTTTCGTTCGTTGTTATCGAGATAACGCGATATTCGTCATTCGACGGCGGCCGTCGCAGGCTGGAGATCGCCGTCGGGCAGCCAAAAAACCGCGCGCCCAACGGGAGTCTCGCGCTCCTCGACCTCGACGGGGCGCAGCCGCGCACCGCGGCACGGACCGCCGACGCAGCGCCCGGTGTCGGGCGCATAAATCGCGCCATGGGTCGCGCACATCAAGTATAAGCCCGACGATTCGAAGAACTGGCCCTCGACCCAGTCGAGCTCCATCGGCACGTGCGCGCAACGGTTCAAATAGCCGTAGGCGCGCCCGTCATAGCGCACGAAGAAGACGACGGCGTCCCCGTCGAGATAGCGGGCCGCCAGACGCACGCCATTGCCGCCGTCGACGAGTTCCTCGCTTGCGCATACGCGCACGGCTTGGCGCTCGCCCGCACTCATGCGTGCTCCCTGAGCCATCCGGCCAGGGAGGCGACACTCTCGGCGACGAAACGCGGCTCGAGCTTGACGAGCGCATCGGCCGGGTGCGCCCCGTAAGTGACGGCCACGCCGGCCGCGCCGGCGTTCGTCGCCATTTGAAGGTCGTGCGTGGTGTCGCCGATCATGACCGTGCGCAGAAGGTCCTGCCCAAGTTCGCGCGTGAGCTCGTGCAGCATCGCCGGATGCGGCTTCGAGAACGTCTCGTCGGCGCAGCGCGTCCCGTCGAACACGCTCGTGAGCCGCACCTCGTCCAGCGCCCGGTTCAGTCCCACGCGGCTCTTGCCGGTCGCGACGGCAAGCAAATAGCCTTGCGCGCGCAGTTCGTCGAGCAGCTCCCGCACCCCGGCGAACAGTTCGGTCTGCGCATCCTTGACGAGATAGTGAAAGCGATAGCGCTCGGCCAGACGCGGATAGTAGGCCGGGTCGAGCGAAGGGGCGGCGATCTGCAGCGCATCGCGCAAGCCGAGGCCGATCACGTAGCGCGCGGCGTCGTCGGCGGGCACGGGCAGGCCCAGGTCGCGGCAAGCGGCCTGGATGCTGCGCGCGATGTGCGCCGTCGAATCCATCAGCGTGCCGTCCCAATCGAAGACGATGAGGTCAAATTGCTGTCGGGGCATCGGGTTGCGCCTCTTTGCGCAAGTCGGTGAGTTGATCGAGGAACCGCCGGCATTCGTCAGGCAACGGCGCGCTAAGTTCGAGCGGCTCGCCCGTGATCGGATGCGTCAAACGCAAGCGGTACGCATGCAGGAACATGCGTTTGAACGACGGGCGCGCGCCCGAGCGCGCGAGGGCTTTGTTCAGCGCGAAGTCGCCGTATTTAGCGTCGCCGACGATCGGCAGCCCCAAATGGGCCAGATGCACGCGGATCTGGTGGGTCCGCCCCGTCTTGAGTTCCGCTTCGATAAGCGCGTAGCCCGGCCAACGCTCGACCAGATTGAACACGGTATGGGACGGCAGGCCGTCCGGCTGCACGCGCACGCGACGCTCGCCCTCGGGCGTTAGGTATTTGTGAAGCGGCTCCTTGACTGCGCGCCTGCGCCCCCAGTCGCTCGCCCACTCTCCGTGGACGCAGGCGTAATAGCGCTTGTCCATCCGGCTGTCTCGAATCTGCTCGTGCAGGCCGACCAGCGCGGCCCGCTTTTTGGCGAGCATCAAGATGCCGGACGTCTCGCGATCGAGCCGATGCACGAGTTCCAAGAACTTGCCGAGTGGCCGCGCCTCGCGCATCTGCTCGATGACGCCGAACGCGATCCCGCTGCCGCCATGAACGGCCACACCCGCGGGCTTGTTGATCGCGAGCATGTGCTCGTCTTCGAAAATGACCTCGAAATGCGCCGGCGGCGCGGCCATCGCCGCCATGCCGGCCTCCAATACGTCCGATTGCGCGACGCGAATCGGTGGCACGCGCACGACATCGCCCGCTACCAAGCGGTATTTCGCATCGATGCGCTTCTTGTTGACCCGCACTTCGCCGCTGCGCAGGATTCGATAAATATGACTTTTCGGCACCCCTTTGCAGACGCGCAGCAAGAAATTGTCGATGCGCTGCCCGGCGGCCCCATCGTCCACCTGTATCATCGAGACCTGGTCAGCTGCGACCGATTTCTGGGATATTTTGCCTAACTCGTTCATTCTGAATATAATTTGCCCCAGCCATCCGTGCACGGCGCGTTTTTTTCGCTGCCGTTCGTCAGGATTGCCCAGGGTGATGCAAGAACCTGTTATTTTACTTGCTTGGCAGTATCCAAGGGCTGGTTGCTCGCCCTGAATCGAGTAGCAACGAGTTGCACGCACGGCATTCATCGCGGCAGGGACGTCGCCCATAGGCGCGTTCGGTTGCGGTCGGTGCCGACGGTAACGGAATTTTGGTAAAAAAGAATTCATCTGGTGAGCCTCGGTGGCATCGCGCGTTTGTCGAGCGAAACCGGGCTCCCGATTGCGAAACTACGGCGAGCGCCCTGTCCGTTCCGCGTGAAGCGGGACTTTCGGCGACGTCAAAAAATTGGCGAGACACGCCGTGCGGCGGTCGAGCATGCATCGGGCTTCGCGCCGCCACACGCGGCGCGGCTTTCCCCGGTCCGGCACGCGCATAGAATGGCGCGCCGGGTCCAAGCGAGGATCCCCGAGCGCTCGGCGCGCGCCCCGTGCGACCCCGTTATTTGAAGCCGTGTTCGCATGCGCCCATGCGGCTCGCGGCCCTGTTCGGCCAAGCGAGTCCTCTCAGGCAATTCTCCCCGCCATCGTTCCCGCTCCAGCGTGCTGGTGAAAACACAATAAGGACGCGGCGCGCACCCTCGCGTCGTTCGGCCGGTCATCCGGTTCGGACGCGTGGCGACGCCGCTCTGGAGCCGTTCAATGAAACGCATGCTGTTCAATGCGACGCAGCAGGAAGAACTGCGCGTCGCCATCGTCGATGGGCAAAAACTCATCGACATCGACATCGAAACCGCCGGCCGCGAACAGCGCAAAGGCAATATCTACAAGGGGATCGTGACGCGCATCGAGCCGTCGCTCGAAGCCTGTTTCGTCAACTACGGCGAAGACCGCCATGGTTTTCTCCCGTTCAAGGAAGTCGCCCGCCAGTACTTCCGCGAAGGCATCGACATGCGCTCCGCGCGCATCCAGGACGCCCTCAAGGAAGGCCAGGAACTGATCGTTCAGGTCGAGAA
>DATJJH010000232.1:0-17168 GCA_035492395.1 Trinickia sp.
GCTGCGGCCACGTGCACGACGACGAGCACGGCCAGACAGTAATTTAGCGCGAGATGTGCCGTCTTCAACACCGCTTTGAGCGCGGGATCGGGCGCGATGAGGCGCGGCAGCGGCACAATGCCGAGATAAACGACGGGCACGTTGGAAGCCGAACTGAACAGATAGCCGGTGAGGGGCACAGCGACCATGAGCACGTAGAGGAGCCCGTGCACGGTATGCGCTGCCGCACGTTCCCAGCGGCTCATGAGCGCAGGCAGTGGCGGCGCCTTGTGCGTCAAACGCCAGATGATGCGCAGCGCCGCCAGCGCAAAGACGGTCACGCCGATCCACTTGTGCCAAGAGACGTAACGCAGCTTCTCGGGCGTGAATCCGGGTATGCGCGTCATGATCCAGCCGATCGAAAAGCCGGCGACGATCAAAGCCGCGATCAGCCAATGCAACGTGATGGCAGTGCGCGTGTAAGCGTGCGACGGCGCGAACGAACGCCGCAAAGGTAGGTGTCCAGTCGGCATGGCGTGACAGCGATTAGTCAGCGTTACGATTGCGACGGCGCCGGTACACGCGAGCGTGAAAAGCGAAAACGCGCGTGAGCAGCTCGTACGTTATGGCCGCCATGCTACCGCAAGCGGCAACGTGCGTGGCACTCGAAAAGGGGGGCAGATCTTAGTGAACTATGCCGCGAAGGTACGCCGCAAGACCTGAAAGCAGCGGTAAAAACGCACTAGAGCCTATCGAAATCGTAGCGAAGTAGATGTACTCGTCTGACCGGCTCACCGCTAAGCTGGTCTCAGCCAACGCTCGCCGCCCTGGCAAGCGTGCAAACCACGGATGTCGCCCCAAAACCCAGCCGCCGCGACCGCTCGACGGCCCATTTGATAAGATGGACGCGGTTCGCGGTAGGCCCGCCGTTCGGGGAATCGTCCTGCCCACCGCCTACCGTGTCAGGACGACATTGCAGACTATGGACCGCCTGAATTTGATTGCCTGTCATGAATGCGACGCCCTGCTGCGCAAGCCGCCAACGCAGGACGAAACGAATGGGCGCTGCCCGCGTTGCGGCGCCGTACTTGCCCGCTCGAGCGCCGCGCACGTGGAGCGCATCGCGGCGCTAGCGCTCGCGGCTTTGCTCACGTACCTGATCGCGCAAGCGTTTCCCATCGTCGAGCTGGAAATGAGCGGCGTCACATCGCAAACCACGCTGATGGGGGCAATCATTGCGCTTTGGAACGAAGGCATGCAAGTCGTCGCCTCGGCCGTCTTCTGCTCGACTGTCCTCTTTCCGCTCCTCGAGCTCGGTGCCCTCCTCTATGTGCTGATGCCGATTCACGCGGGCGTCGTGCCGCCCGGCTTCGACCTCGTGCTGCGCGTCATCCGGCTGATCCGTCCGTGGGGCATGATCGAGGTGCTGATGCTTGGCATCATCGTAACGATCGTGAAAATGACAAGTCTCGCGCGCGTGATTCCAGAGGCGGCACTGTTCGCATTCGGCGCTTTGACGCTCATGCTCGCAGCCGTCGTGATGTTCGATCCAAGAACGCTCTGGGAAATCGCCGACACGCTGCCTTCCCGGCGCGGCGCACGAGCCGCGAAGGCAGCGCCAACGGACATTGAGCGCCGATGAAGTACCTGACAGCAGCTCGTGCGGGGTTCATCGTTTGCCATACGTGCGGGAACGTCGAACCGCGCGAGCATGCCGGCCGGCCAACGCCGGACGCCGAGCTCACGCGGCACTATTGTTCGCGGTGCGGCACCCTGCTGCATCAGCGCTATCCCGATAGCATCGTGCGCACATGGGCACTACTGATCGCCGCGACGCTGCTGTACATTCCGGCCAATCTTTTGCCGATCCTGCACACAACGTCGATCTTCGGCAACCAGGACGACACGATCATGAGCGGGGTCGTCTACTTTTGGGTATCGGGCGACTGGCCGCTCGCGGTCATCGTTTTTGTCGCGAGTATCCTCGTGCCGATGCTCAAACTCTCGGTGCTTGCGCTCCTCGCCTTCACAACGCAGCGTCGCTCGAAGTGGCGCCCGCTCGAGCGGGCAAAACTCTATCGGCTTGTTGAGCGCATCGGCCGCTGGTCGATGCTCGATGTGTTCGTCATCGCGTTGACGGTCGCACTCGTACGCTTCGGGTCACTTGCGGTCATTACAGCCGGCTGGGGTGCCCTGGCCTTCGCCGCTGTCGTCGTCCTGACCATGCTCGCGGCACTGCAGTTCGATCCGCGACTGATCTGGGACGGTGCCGAAGACCCGGACGATGCCGACAGCACACCGATCGAAGCGCCGCTCACGGCAAAAGCGCAGACCACCGCGGCGGCCAATCCCGAGATGCCAGCAACATCGGCAGCCCCAGCGGCAAAAGAGATATAAACGAATCAGGACCACATGATGACGAGCCCGAATGGACAGCCTCCCCATCCGAACGACGGCGCAAACGGCAACGGGCCTGGCGGCCCTGAGCTTCCCCCTGACCTGCCGAAGCCGGTCGGCGCAGCGAGGGGCGGCTGGCTGCCATCGATCGTGTGGCTCGTACCGCTCGTCGCAGCAATCATCGGAATCGCATTGGTAGTGAAATCGATTTCCGAGCGTGGACCGGAAATCACGATCAGCTTTTCGAGCGCTGAAGGATTGGAATCGGGCAAGACCAAGGTCAAATACAAGGATGTCGACATCGGCACGGTGAGAACCATCCGGCTTTCAAAGGATCATGCCCACGTCATCGTGACAGTGCAGCTCACCAAGGAAGCCGCGGATTTCGCCGTCGAGGACACACGGTTCTGGGTCGTTCGTCCGCGCATCGGTACGACTGGCGTCTCGGGCCTCGGCACGCTATTGTCGGGCGCCTACATCGGCGTGGACGCAGGCCGATCGCACAACGCCCGGTCCGATTTCGTCGGGCTGGACACGCCGCCGGCGGTAACGGGCGATCAACGCGGGCGGCGTTACACGCTGCGAGGCGGCTCGCTCGGCTCCATCGATATCGGCTCGCCCGTCTATTACCGACGCCTGGAAGTGGGTCACGTGGTCGGGTTCTCGCTCGACAAGGACGGCACGGGCGTAACGATCCAGGTGTTCATCGATGCACCCTACGATCAGTACGTCGGCACGAACTCACGCTGGTGGCACGCAAGCGGCGTCGATCTGCGGATCGACGCGAGCGGGCTCAAGCTGAACACGCAGTCACTCGCGACAGTCGTGATCGGTGGACTCGCCTTTCAGTCGCCTCCTGGCGTGCCCGTCGGTGCCGAAGCGCGCAACGACACCGTGTTTCACCTCGCCGCCACCGAGGACGTGGCCATGCACGAGCCTGACGGCCCGCCTCTCACCGTCGTGATGAACTTCACTCAATCGGTGCGCGGGCTCGCGCCCGGTGCCACCGTCGACCTGCGCGGCATCGAGCTCGGGGCGGTGACGCAAATCGGCATCGAGTACGATCCGAAAGCGCGCAATTTCGTGATGCCCGTGACGATGGAGCTTTATCCGGATCGGCTCGGCAAGAACTTCCGCCAAGCAATCGCGAACGGCGGCCCCGAAGCGGGCAAGCAAGTGCTCGCCGATCTGGTCGAGCACGGTCTGCGCGGTCAGTTACGCACCGGCAACCTGCTCACGAACCAGCTCTACGTGGCCCTCGACATCTTTCCGCACGCGCCGCCCGTGAAGTTCAATCCGAACGGCACGCCCGTCACGCTGCCGACGGTGCCCAACACGCTCGAAGAGTTGCAGCTGCAATTGGCCGACATCGCCAGGAAGCTCGACAATGTGCCGTTCGATGAGATCAGCAAGAATCTCAACGGCACGTTGAAAAATGCGAGCAGTCTGTTCAAGCAGCTCGATACGGAGGTCGCGCCGCAGGCACGCGAAACGCTCGCAGCGGCGCGGCAGACGTTCGCCACCGCACAGGCCACGCTGCAGCAGGACTCGCCGATGCAGTCGGATGTGCATCAGGCCCTGACTCAGCTGACGCAGACGTTGCAGACCCTCAACTCGCTCGCCGATTACCTCGAGCGGCACCCCGAAGCGCTGTTGCGCGGCAAGGCAAAGGATAGACAACCATGAAGTCCGCCCGATCCTCGCGCTTTTCGCTTCTATCGTGCCCGCTTGTTCGCCCAGCGCTTTATGCGGCCATCGCGACACTGGCCGCCTGTGCGTCCCCGCCCAGCCACTTCTATACGCTGGGCTCCGGTAGCTCGACGACCGATTCGACCACGCAGAGCACCGCAAGCCCGGCTTTCCTGATCGAGGTGCCGACCGTCGCGGTTCCCGCGCAAGTGGCGCGCGCTCAGTTTGTCGTGCAAGCCGGCGACGCGCGCGTGGACGTGCTCGAACAGCAACGATGGGCGTCCCCGCCCGCTGACGAAATCCGCCGCGCTCTATCGGGCGATTTGGCTGCGCGGCTCGGCACCTTCGACGTTTACGGCACGCCCTATCCCAACGCGATTCCCGTCTACCGCGTGTCCGTGAACGTGCAACGCTTCGAATCGTGGCCCGGCTCGCATGCGCTGATCGATGCAGTATGGAGCGTGCGGGCGGTGACGTCGCAAGCGCTACTGACATGCCGAACGCTCGCGCAGGTGAGCGTCGGTGCCGGGTTCCCGGCGCTCGTCGATGGGCATCGGCAGGCAGTCGCAAAAATGGCTGACGAGATCGCGGCAGCGGTGCGAACGCTCGGCCACAACGACACGGCGCTCTCGGCGGCGAACGCAGCATGCGCAGCGGGCAACGATCCGCCGTCCGTCAGTCTCGAGAGCAAACGCTGAGCGTCGCTGCACCTGCGAGTGCGTCCAAGCCACCGACCCGCCGCGCGTACAATGACGTCTTTGCAAGCATCGACTGCCTCCATGTCCTCCCAAACGCCGTTTGATTTTTTTGTCCCCTGCCCTCGCGGTCTCGAATCCGCGCTCGTTGCCGAGCTTGACGAAATCGGCGTACGTCATGACACGGGGGCCGGCGCACTGCGTCTGACAACTGGCGCCCAAGTGCCCGGCGGCGTGCATTTTCGCGGCGGCTGGGCAGCGGGAATGGCAGCCAACCTGCATTCGCGCATCGCGAGCCGCGTGCTGCTCAAGATCGCAGAGCGCCCCTATCGCAACGAGCAGGACATTTACGCACTCGCCGCCGAGCAGCGCTGGGAAACGTGGTTTTCGGCGAATGAAACGCTGCGTGTCGATCTGACGGCCATCAAGTCGCCGCTGCGCAGCCTCGAGTTTGCGACGCTACGCGTGAAGGATGCCGTCTGCGATCGCCTGCGCAGCGTGAGCGGCGCACGGCCGAGCATCGACACGGTGCAGCCCGACGTACGCATCTTCGTCTTTCTGACGGCGAATGCGTGCACGCTCTATCTCGATACTTCCGGCGAGCCGCTTTTCAAACGTGGGTGGCGTCTCGACAAAGGTGCTGCGCCGTTGCGCGAGAATCTTGCGGCCGGCATCTTGCGCGTGGCGAGCTGGTCCCCCGGCACGCCGCTTTACGATCCGATGTGCGGCAGCGGGACCTTTCTAGCCGAAGCCGCGCAAATGGCGCTCGGCATCGCGCCGGGCGCGGAGCGCCGCTTTGGTTTCGAAAAGCTGAAGCAGTACGACATCTCGGCGTGGCAAGCGCTGAAAGTCGCTGCGATGGACGCGAAGCGTGCGGCACGTGCCTCGCGTCACGAAGACCTAGGCATCTTCGGCAGTGACATTTCCGGCGATATGCTCGAGAAGGCGCGCGCGAACCTGCAGCGGGCGGGCTTGCCGGCCATTGTGCTCAAGCAATTGGACGCACGTAACATCACGCCGCCGATTGCCACGCCCGGCATCGTGCTCGCGAACCCTCCGTATGGTGAACGGATTGCCGTGCGCGGGCGCGGCCCCCGCGGCGACGTGCGCGAACGTGAGCGCGAGCCCGATGCCTTCCAGCGTGCGCAGCCTGACGCGGCCGATGCCGAGTTCTTTCAGGCATTCGGCGATGCACTGAAACAGCGCTTCACAGGCTGGCGTGCGTTCGTCCTCACGGCCGATCGCACGCTGCCGGGACAGTTACGCTTGCGTGAGTCGACCAAGACGCCGCTTTTCAATGGCGCCCTCGAATGCAGGCTGTTCCGCTTCGATCTCGTCGCCGGCAGCGTGAAAGGCAACCGTGCCGGACAGTCCGACGATGACGCGACGGGAGCGTGAGCGAAAGGCCTAGGCGCAATCGATCCGGGGGCGCGCCGGGCTGTTGCCATGGCCGCGTGCCGAGGACGAAGGTGGCTCGCCTTTGTGCGCCATTTGGGACAGCGCTGCCCCTCAAGATGGCACCCATGCCTCGGCCGATTTGAAATACCGGTTTCAGCACAGCACCGGGCACTTATCGATCAGGGGAGTCGCTGAAAAGAAAGCGAAATTTGACGTGTGCAGGCCGCGTTGGCCCGCAACCCACTGCGGGGCGCGGCGGCTCGATCGAGACCGCCGACAAGCAAACCGGCCGCGGTCGTGAACGCCGCGGCCGGTGCAAGGTGGATCACTCCACCGATTTCACCATGTCTTCGATCACCTTCTTGGCGTCGCCGAAGACCATCATCGTCTTATCCATGTAGAAGAGCTCGTTGTCGAGCCCCGCGTAACCCGAGGCCATCGACCGCTTGTTGACGATCACCGTACGCGCCTTGTACGCCTCGATGATCGGCATGCCCGCGATCGGGGATTTCGGATCGTTCTTCGCGGCCGGATTGACGACGTCGTTCGCACCCAGCACGAGCACCACATCCGTCTGCCCGAACTCGTTGTTGATGTCTTCCATCTCGAAGACGAGGTCATACGGCACTTCGGCTTCCGCCAAGAGCACGTTCATGTGCCCCGGCATGCGGCCCGCCACCGGATGGATCGCGTAGCGCACGTCGACACCCTTCTCCACGAGCTTGTCTGTCAGCTCTTTCAGCGCATGCTGTGCGCGTGCAACCGCCAAACCGTAACCCGGCACGATGACAACCGATTCGGCGTTGCCAAGCATGAACGAGGCATCCTCGGCCGACCCCGACTTCACCGGGCGCTGCTCGGCCTTACCGCCTTGCGTCGCTGCACCCGCCTCGGCGCCAAAGCCGCCCAGGATCACGCTGAAGAACGACCGGTTCATCGCACGGCACATGATGTACGAAAGAATCGCACCGGACGAGCCGACGAGCGAGCCCGCCACGATCAGCATCGCGTTGTTCAGCGAAAAGCCGATGCCGGCAGCGGCCCAGCCCGAGTACGAGTTCAGCATCGACACAACCACGGGCATATCCGCGCCGCCGATCGGGATGATGATGAGCACGCCCAGGACGAACGCGATAGCCGTCATGATGATGAACGGCAGCCACGATTGCGTCAGGAAGAAGATGATGCCAAAGCCGAGCATCGCGATCGCGAGCAGCAGGTTCAGCAGATGCTGCCCCGGATAAACGACGGGCGCCCCCTGGAACAAACGGAACTTATACTTGCCCGACAGCTTGCCGAACGCGATGACGGAACCCGAGAACGTAATGGCCCCGACGAACGTGCCGATGAAGAGCTCGATCCGGTTACCGTACGGCAGGAACCCTGCGTACGGCGCGTCAGACGGCACCAGACCGAACGCGGACGGCTCGGAGACAACGCCGTAAGCGATCGCAACAGCGGCAAGACCGATCAGCGAGTGCATCGCCGCGACGAGTTCGGGCATTTTCGTCATCTCGACGCGGGCGGCCACATAAGCCCCCACCGAGCCGCCGACGATCAGCGCTGCCAACACCAGCCCGAGCCCGAGCGGAAGGTTGGAGCCGAACAGTGCGGCTTCTTTGACGATGAGCGCCACCGTCGTGAGGATCGCGATTGCCATCCCCACCATGCCGAAGAGGTTGCCGGCACGCGCGCTTTTCGGATTCGACAGCCCCTTCAAGGCCTGAATGAAACAGACCGAGGCCACCAGATACAAGAGCGTAACGACGTTCATGCTCATTTACGCACCCTCCTTCGTCAACTTCCGAGGCTCTTTCTTTTTGAACATCTCTAGCATGCGGCGCGTGACGAGGAATCCCCCGAACACGTTGACGGCGGCAAGCAGCACAGCGAACGTGCCGAAGAACTTGCCAGGGCCGCCAACAGTCAGCCCGGTGGCCAGCATCGCACCGACGATGACGATCGCCGAGATGGCATTCGTCACGGCCATGAGCGGCGTATGCAGCGCAGGCGTGACATTCCAGACGACGTGATAGCCGACGTACACAGCCAGCACGAAAATGATCAGGTCGATGACCGTATGGTTGATGACTTCCATCACCGATTCTCCTAAGCCTTTGTCCTTCTTACGCCGTGCGCGCAAGGGCGCCGTCGCGTGCCAAGAGCGTCGCCGCGACGATGTCGTCGGACATGTCGATATTGAGCGCGGCTTCCTTGGTCACAATGAGCTTCAGGAAGTCGAGCAGGTTGCGCGCATAAAGTGAAGACGCATCGGAGGCGACCATCGCCGGCAGATTCGTATGGCCGACGATCGTCACGCCGTGCTTCGTCACGACCTTGTCGGCCTCGGTCAGCGGGCAGTTGCCTCCGCGCACGCCGGGCTGCCCCGGCAGTTCCGCGCCGCGGCCCGCAGCCAAGTCGACGATCACCGAACCGCAACGCATCGCCTGCACCGTTTCGGCTGAAATCAGCGTCGGTGCGTCGCGGCCCGGAATCAGCGCCGTCGAAATAACGATGTCCGCTTGCTTCGCGCGCTCGTGAACCTGCACCGCCTGACGCGCAAGCCAGCTCGCCGGCATCGGCCGCGCGTAGCCGCCGACGCCTTCCGCAGCCTCGCGCTCTTCCTGCGTCTCGAACGGCACGTCGACAAACTTCCCGCCAAGCGACTCGATCTGCTCCTTTACGGCCGGACGCACGTCCGACGCTTCGATGACGGCGCCAAGCCGCTTTGCAGTCGCGATCGCCTGCAAGCCCGCCACCCCCGCGCCGAGTATCAGCACGCGCGCCGCTTTCACGGTGCCGGCCGCCGTCATCAGCATCGGCATGAACTTCGGATAGAGATCGGCTGCCACCAGCACGGCCTTATAACCCGCGATGTTCGCCTGCGACGAAAGCACGTCGAGACTTTGCGCGCGCGTTGTGCGCGGTGCCGCCTCGAGCGCGAAGGCAGTCACGCCCGTGCTGGCGAGACGTGCTGCGTTGTCCTTGTTGAAGGGGTCGAGCATGCCGACGAGCACGGCGCCCCGCTTCAACAGCGCAAGCTCGCCTTCGCTCGGCGATTGAACTTTGAGGACGAGTTCGGCGGCGAATGCCGTAGCGGCATCGACGAGCTCCGCACCGGCGGCCGCGAATGCGTCGTCAGTAAAGCTCGCGGCGGCACCGGCCCCGCGCTCGACCGTGACGCGATGCCCTGCCGCGACGTACTTCTTGACCGTCTCGGGCGTCGCTGCCACACGCGCTTCATAGGCGCGCGTCTCGGCTGGCACTCCGATATGCATCGTGAAATCCTCCTGACCTTCTCGTTGTTGATGCAACGAATGCAAAAATGAATTTAAAGCTGGGCAATGGCCGGCGATTCTTCGCCGGCTTATTTTTGAGATACGTGGCGAACACGGCCGTTGGGTCCATTAGGGCATCATCATGCGCCTTGGCTCCCTGGCACGGGCCGGCGCCAGAATGCACCGAAGCGTCACTTTAACCGAAGTCGTGCAAACCGTCGTAATTCGGTACAGATCACTATTGCGTTTTTCAGTGCGATGACATTCAGGCAATCGAATGTAGCGCTGACTAAGCGGCGCAATGAAGCAGGCAGATGCCATGCCCAAGCAAGCCATCACGCACAACAAGCCCACGATCAGCGCCGCGACTGCTTGCCGCACCCCTTGCGGGCGCCATTCGGCTCATCGGGCAGTCTCGATCCGCAAACGGTAGAATACGCGACCATGAAACAGGAACGCTGGACGCCTCATGTCACTGTGGCGGCCGTTGTCGAGCGCGACGGCCGTTTTCTCGTCGTCGAAGAAGAGACGGCGGACGGCTTGCGCGTCAACCAGCCGGCCGGACATTTAGAGCCCGGCGAAACGCTCGTCGAAGCGGCGATGCGCGAGACACTCGAGGAAACGGCGCACGCGTTTGCACCCGAGGCGCTCGTCGGCGCGTACATGACCTATATCGAGCAGCCAGGCGGCGGCGCGACCTACTTGCGCTTCACGTTCTGCGGCACGAGCGGTGCGCACGATGCCGCACGCAAGCTCGATGCGGGCATCGTCCGCGCCCTGTGGCTTACGGCCGATGAGCTGCGTGCGTGCCGCGCGCGCCACCGCACGCCGCTCGTGCTGCGTTCGCTCGAGGACTACCTCGCGGGTCGGCGTTTTCCGCTCGATTTCGTGCACGCGCATTCAGTCGGGCCCAACGGCTCTCGGTAGCGCTGCCGGCAGCGATCGTCGAGCGCGCAAAGGGCGCAGCCGGAGGTCGTCGATTGGAATGGCCTGCAAAAAGCCATAAGCGCAAAATGGACCAGAATCAGCCCCGAATCAACGGTAAACGGCAAAAACCAGGCGCCGGGATAAAAGGCCAGAATAGCAGGCCGAAGGCGGCCGCAAACCGGCCGGGATCGGCTTGCAAGTCAGACAACGCAATGAGCAAACAAAAAGTCGTAGTGGGAATGTCGGGCGGCGTCGATTCGTCGGTAACCGCATGGCTTCTCAAGGAAGCGGGCTATGAAGTCGTGGGCCTCTTCATGAAGAACTGGGAAGACGACGACGACAGCGAGTACTGCTCGACGCGGCAGGACTGGATCGACGTCGTCTCCGTGGCGGACCTGATCGGCATCGACGTCGAAGCCGTGAACTTCGCCGCCGAGTACAAGGACCGCGTTTTCGCCGAGTTCCTGCGCGAATATTCGGCTGGCCGCACGCCGAATCCCGATGTGCTGTGCAATGCCGAGATCAAGTTCAAAGCTTTTCTCGACCACGCGATGTCGCTGGGTGCCGAAACCATCGCAACGGGCCACTATGCGCGCGTGCGCGAAGTCGACGGTCGCTTCGAATTGCTGAAGGCGAAAGACTCGACGAAAGATCAGTCGTATTTCCTGCACCGGCTCAATCAGGCGCAACTCTCGAAAACCCTTTTTCCGCTCGGCGAGATCCCGAAGACGCAAGTGCGCGCAATCGCCGAACAAATCGGCCTGCCCAACGCCAGGAAAAAGGATTCGACGGGCATCTGCTTCATCGGCGAGCGGCCGTTTCGCGAGTTCCTGAACCGCTATTTGCCGACTCGCCCCGGCCCGATGAAAACGCCCGACGGCAAGGTCGTCGGGGAGCATATCGGCCTTGCGTTCTATACGTTCGGACAGCGCAAAGGCATCGGCCTTGGCGGCAGCAAGACGGGCAGCGGCGAACCATGGTTCGTCGCGAGCAAGGACATGGCCACGAATACGCTTTACGTCGTGCAAGGCCACGATCACCCGTGGCTGCTTTCCTCGACTCTCGCGGCGGGCAATGTCAGCTGGGTGGCAGGCGCGGCGCCGCTTCCGGGCGCGCGCCTGGGCGCCAAAACACGTTACCGGCAAGCCGATGCCCCATGCGAATTCGGCGCCTTTGACGAAACCGGCGCTTTCACGCTGACGTTCGACGCGCCGCAATGGGCTGTCACGCCGGGGCAGTCGGCGGTGCTCTACGACGGTGACGTGTGCCTCGGCGGCGGGATCATCGAAGCAGCTCGCATCGATGAGCGCGCCACGCTACCGGCGCGCGGCGGGCAAAGCCTGCACGCGCGCGCGTAGCCACCAACGCTCGGCTGCCGCCGCGAGCGCGTCGACACAGAGCGCCACGGCAGCCAATAAGACGAATGCGGCGTACAGGCCGCCTGCGTTGAATTGATGGAGCGCTCGCGCGATGAGAAAGCCGACGCCCGATCGCGCGGCAAAACATTCCGCCAGCACCGCTCCGGCAAGCGCGAGTCCGCAACGCCGGCGCAAAGTGGTCATCGCTGGCCGGTGCGCTTGCGCGTCCCCGGCGGCGACACAAAACACGATCGCGGCCGCGAACGCACTGCTTGCCGCCACGGGTGAGCCGAGTCCGGACCCGACGCCGAGCACAATCGCCACAGCCAGCGCCACAAGCGGCGCTGGCCTGAAGATACCCAGAATGAGTCGAAAGGCGTCACCAGCAAGCGTGCCAACACGAAACGTGGCACCGCAGAGCGCGCCCGCGATCGATCCGGCGACCAAACCCAAGGCGGCCTCCCCCAGCGTCAAACGGATATGTACCGGCAGTGGCCCGCGCGACGTCCCGCCATGCCACCAGTCGACGAGCTGATAGACGATCGCCGACGGGCGCGAAACGAAGAACGGGTCGACCCACTCATACCGCGCGGCAAGCTCCCAGCCAATTGCAAAGAGGACAGCGAACGACAACACAATGACCCAAGCGAGCACGAGCCGCCACGGAGCCTTACGTCCGCTGCGCCCGGACTCGGCACCGGAATCGCGTGCCACGATGTGCGTGCCGCGAGGCGACGCGTCGGTCGTTTCAGGCATGTCTCCTCCTGCCGATGATGCAAAGAGGAATCAGGGAAATCCGGCCGGCACGCCCACGTTGAAACGCGCCGGATTGCATTACGTCAGGCGGGCACCGTATCGATAAACGACTGACGTTGCGCTAGCTTGGCGAAGTGCTTTTCGAGGTTCGGGTGCTTGTCGCGCCAATTGAGGTCAGCGATGCGCAAATCAAGATAGCCGAGCGCGCAGCCGAGCGCGATATCGGCGAGCGAATAGTGGTTGTTCGCGCACCAAGGCTTACCGGCGAGCCCACTCGCCATGGCATCGAGCCCCTCTTCGATCTTGCGCCGCTGCCGCGCGAGCCAGGCCTCGCTGCGCTGGCCTGCTTCGCGCTGCGTGAGTTCCAACCGAATCAACACCGCTGCGTCCAACACGCCATCTGCCAGCGCTTCCCAGCAGCGCACCTCGATGCGCTCGCGCCCCGACTGCGGGATCAGCTTGCCAACCGGCGACAGGGTATCGACGTATTCACAAATGACACGCGAATCGAATACGGGCTCACCGTCCTCCATCACGAGGCAAGGCACCTTGCCGACGGGATTGAATGTGTAAATGGTGGTGTCGGGCGCCCAGACATCCTCGAGCACCAGCTGGTAGTCGATCTTCTTTTCGGCGAGCACGATCCGCGCTTTGCGCACGTAGGGGCTCGTGAGCGAACCGATTAGTTTCATCATCTGCTTTCTCTGAATTGGCGAGAGTATAAGTCCCCGACGATCATAACGGCGGATACGCCCGCCATGCTATCGGTCCGTCGCGCACCTAAGTGGCTGTCGGGGGAACACAACAAATCGCGGCGGTAAAGGCACGCGCCGGCGTAGCGTTGGGTGCCAAGACAGCCCCGCTAGTCCCCGTACACCCGTGCCGGGCGCCATTGGATACAATCGCGTCATGAATGAGCCGACAGAATTCCCCATCGCCACTGCCGTCTACCGGTTGCGCCGTGCGCGCTTCTTGGCCGCGTTGCGCGCGGCGGGCGGCGGCATCGCCGTCATCCCCACGGCGCCCGAAGTCGCGCGCAACCGCGATACCGACTACCCGTACCGCCACGACAGCTATTTTTATTACCTGACCGGCTTCGCCGAACCGCAGGCGCTGCTCGTGCTCGACGCCGATGCGGGGCCCGACGAACCGGCCTCCCTCCTCTTTTGCCGCCCGAAGAACGCCGAGCGCGAGACGTGGGAAGGGTTCCACTACGGGCCGGAAGCAGCGCGCGAGGCATTCGGCTTCGACGCAACGTTTCCGATCGAGGAACTCGACGCCCAAATGCCGAGCCTGATCGCCGACGCACCCGCGCTGCATTACGCGTTCGGGCACTCGGCACAGCTCGACGCGCAGGTGCACCGCTGGCTCGACGCCGTGCGCGCCCGAGGCCGCAGCGGCGTCGCGGCGCCGCGATCGCTCGTCGACGTGACGCCGATTCTCGACGAGATGCGGCTTTTCAAGGACGAGCACGAACTCGCGCTAATGCGGCGCGCCGCACACATCTCGGCCGAGGCGCACCGCCGCGCGATGGCGACATGCCGGCCAGGCCTGCGCGAGTACGAGCTCGAAGCCGAGCTCATCTACACGTTCCGCCGCCGCGGCGCGCAATGTCCGGCCTACGGTTCGATCGTCGCGGCCGGCGCCAACGCATGCGTTTTGCATTACCCCGCCGGCAATGCCGTCTTGCGCGATGGCGACCTCGTGCTGATCGACGCCGCCTGCGAACTCGACGGCTATGCAGCCGACATCACGCGCACCTTCCCCGCTAACGGCCGCTTTTCTGCGGCGCAGCGCGAGCTCTACGATATCGTGCTCGCGGCCCAGCAGGCCGCGATCGACGCAACGCGCGCGGGCGTGAACTTCGAGGCCCCGCATGAAGCCGCCGTCCGCGTGCTCGCGCAGGGTCTGCTCGATACGGGCATCATCGGGCGCGACCGTTTTTCGTCTGTCGACGACGTCATCGCCGAGCGCGCCTATGCCCGCTTTTACATGCATCGCACGGGGCACTGGCTCGGCATGGATGTGCACGATTGCGGCGACTACCGCGAGCGCACCGCGGCACGTGACGAGAACGGCACGCTGCCGTGGCGCACGCTACGCCCCTCGATGACGCTCACGATCGAGCCGGGCCTTTATGTTCGTGCAGCCGAGGACGTGCCGCAACGCTACTGGGACATCGGCATCCGGATCGAGGATGACGCGATCGTGACCGAGAACGGTTGCGAACTGATCACGCGCGATGTGCCCGTTGCTGCCGACGACATCGAGGCGTTGATGCGCGCTGGGCACACCGGGTTGTGATGCGTCGGCGCTTTGCCCGAAACGGTGGACTGCCGAAGCGAACAGCAAAAAATGGCCTCAAATGCGTGAAAGTCGAGCAATGAGCGAAATCCCGCCCCCCTCAACGCGCAACGCGGCAGACGAGTTCGACGTGGCGATCGTCGGCGCCGGCCCGGTCGGGCTTGCGCTCGCCGCATGGCTCGCACGGCGTAGCGCGAGCGCACATCTGGACGTGGCGCTCATCGACGCGCGCGATCCCGGCGATGCAGCCGGCGACCCGCGCGCAATCGCCGTTTCCGAAGGCAGCCGCATGCTGCTCGAACCGCTTTCCGCCTGGCCCACCGATGCGCACCCAATTACGCGCATCCACGTGTCGGAACGGGGCCGTTTCGGACGCACGCTGATCGAACGCGACGAGCATGCGCTGCCTGCGCTCGGCTACGTCGCACGCTATGGCTCGATCGTTCAGGCGCTCGCGCAGACGGTGCGCGGCACTCGCGCGCATTGGTTCACGTCCGCCACGGCCCTGTCACCGCATACCGAACACGGCGACGACAGGGTCACGCTGCCGATCGAAAGCGGTTCGGCACCGCGTACACTGCGCGCCCGCTTGGTCGTGAACGCCGAAGGCGGCCTCTATGGCGACACTCGCGCGATCCAGCGCGAGGGCTCGTCCGGCGAGGGGCCCACGGGGCGCACAAAGCGCGATTACGGGCAGACGGCGCTCGTCGGCACCGTGACCGCGTCTGTCCCGCAACCGCACACAGCATGGGAGCGCTTCACGGGCGAAGGACCGATTGCGCTGTTGCCGATGGGCGGCGTTCGCCATGCCGAGTACGCGCTCGTCTGGTGTATGTCACCGGACGAGGCGCGGCGCAGGGTCGCGCTCGCCGACAACGCCCTGCTCGCCGAGCTCGACAGCGCTTTCGGGCAGCGCATGGGGCGGTTCCTGTCGATCAAGGGGCGTGCGGCATTCCCGCTTGGCCTCGTTGCGGCCCGTAAGCTCGTCGACGGCCGCATCGCGGCCATCGGCAATGCCGCGCAGACGCTGCACCCGGTCGCCGGACAGGGGCTCAACCTCGGCCTGCGCGACGCCCACGCGCTCGCCGACGCATTGGCGCGGCTCGGCCCGACCCGGGAGGCGCTCGAAAGCTTCGCCCGGACGCGCGCGCTCGACAGGCGGCTCACGATCGGTGCAACGGATGCGCTCGCGCGCCTGTTCACGATCGATATGGGCCCCCTTTCACCGCTGCGCGGGCTCGCGCTGACGGCGCTCGAATTCGTTCCGCCCGCCAAAGCGGCACTCGCCCGACAAATGATGTTCGGCCAGCGCCAGTAACGTCTCGCAAGGCTTGCCGCCCCGCCGCCACGGGCGTACGTCGCTACGCCCGCGCATTCACGCCTGGATGCGAGCCGCGCTTGGCAAGCCTGTTAACGGTAAAATGCCAGTTTCCCTTGTTGCCTGCCGTGCTCGCGCCTCGCTCGAGCGGACGGCCATTTCATCATGCCAACGCTCGGCCCGCACGTACTGCGCAACAACTTGTTCGTCGCCCCTATGGCGGGCGTGACGGACCGGCCGTTTCGCCAGCTCTGCAAGCGGCTTGGCGCCGGCTACGCTGTATCTGAAATGGTTGCGTCCAATGCGCAGCTCTGGAAAAGCGAAAAAACGATGCGGCGTGCGAACCACGCGGGCGAGGTCGAGCCGATCGCCGTTCAGATCGCCGGCGCCGATCCGGCGATGATGGCCGAAGCCGCGCGCTACAACGTCGCGAACGGTGCGCAGATCATCGACATCAACATGGGCTGCCCGGCAAAAAAGGTATGCAACGTGGCCGCCGGCTCGGCACTATTGCAGGACGAGCCGCTTGTCGCGCGCATCCTCGACGCCGTCGTCGGCGCCGTCGGTACGGGGCGTGAAGCCGTGCCCGTCACGCTGAAAATCCGCACGGGATGGGATCGCGCGCACAAGAATGCGCTCACCATTGCACGGATCGCCGAAAACGCGGGCATCGCGATGCTTACCGTACACGGCCGCACGCGCGCCGATCTCTATCACGGCGAAGCCGAATACGAGACGATCGCGGCCGTGAAGGCCACCGTACGCATTCCGGTCGTCGCCAACGGCGACATCGATTCGCCGATGAAGGCGCGGGCCGTGCTCGCGGCGACCGGTGCCGACGCGATCATGATCGGGCGGGCGGCACAGGGGCGTCCGTGGCTCTTTCGTGAAGTCGATCATTTCCTGCAGCACGGGGAATTGCTGCCGCCGCCGCGCATCGCGGAGATCCGAGAGGTCATGAATGCCCACCTCGAGGACCACTATGCTTTTTACGGGGAGTTTACGGGCGTTCGTACTGCGCGCAAGCACATCGGCTGGTACACTCGCGGCCTTCCCGGCGCCAACACTT
>DATJJH010000233.1:0-9920 GCA_035492395.1 Trinickia sp.
GATGAGCCGCTTGACCGATCGCCCGACAGATTCGGCATATTGCGCCATGTTCACGGCGTATAAAGCCGAATGCTCGCGGGATTCGATGTCGCCCGCCCATTGCGCCCACACCGAACGAGACAGCAAGATTCGGCTCGCCCACGTGTACCGAGTGGCCCACCCTACGCCGGAACACACTCACGACCATGGGACGCTCGATGCCAGTCGATACCGCACTCAAACCTTCCTCGACCACCCTGCCGCCGACGTTCCATCGATTGGCTTGGTCCAATCTCGCCGCTCAGTCGGCTGAACAGATCGGTCTTGCGGCGACGCCGATCGTCGCCGTGTTCGCGCTCGGCGCGGGCGCCGGGCAAACCGGGTGGCTCCAAACCGCACAGACGTTGCCATTTTTGATCTTTTCCGTGCTCCTAGGCGTCTGGGCCGATCAGACATCGCGCCAAAGACTCATGGCGCGCGCCGAGGGCGTGCGCTGCGCGGCCCTGCTCTTCGTCTTGGCAGCCCTCGTTTCCGGCAAGCTGTCACTACCCTTGTTGGCGGCGTGCGGGTTCATCGGCGCATGTGGCACTGTCGCGTACAACGTCGCGGCCCCTTCGTTGATCACAGCATTGGTCGAACGGCACGCGTGGGCCACCGCGAACGGACGTATCGAACTAGCGCGAAGCGTGGCGTACTCTGCCGGTCCCGCGCTCGGAGGCCTGCTGGTCGGAACGATCGGCGCTTATGCGGCATTCGTCGTAGCGGCCGCGCTTTCCGCTTGCGCGGCGCTCTTGCTCGCGGGCATCGACGAACCGACACGCCCAGCAACGCCGCGGCGGAAATTCGTCAACGAGTTGCGCGAGGGCGCCGCGTTTGTCGCAGGCAATGCACTGTTGCGGGCGATCGTGACGACAGCGGTCTTCTTCAATATCGGCTTCTTCGTCATTCAAGCTGTCTATGTCCCCTACGCGAGCCGCTATCTCGGGTTGTCGCCGGCCGGCGTCGGCGCAACGCTGGCCGCCTACGGCGCGGGCATGATCATCGGGGCGCTAGCGGCGCCACGGATCTCGTCGGCGCTCCGGTTCGGCCAGGTGATCATCATCGGGCCGCTGTGCGGGTTGGCGGCCTCGCTGACGCTCTGCGCAACGCTCGTGTTTCCCTCCCCTTGGCTCGCCGCCGCGGCGTATTTCCAGCTCGGCGTCGGCCCCATCTTGTGGGTCATCAGCTCGACCACACTGCGCCAAGCGATCACCCCCGAATCGATGCTGGGGCGCGTCTCGGCACTCATCAGTACCGCAACGTACGGTGCGCGGCCGCTCGGCGCGTTGATCGGCGCAACGCTCGGCGGCGCCGCGGGGGCAAAGCCGTGCCTCGTCGTCGCCGTGTTCGCATTCGCGATTCAAGCGATCGTCATCATGCGTTCGCCCGCGGCGCGGCTGGTCACCCTTCCCGAAGCGACGGTGTGACGTCCGTGGGTGCAAAGGATCGGGGCGAACATCGTGACCGAGCAGGCCGCCTTCGTTTGACATTAACGTACGGGCGAAACACTATTCGTGGCTGAACGCAGATGTCATTCGTCGGCACGCCCGCACCGAAGCAGCTCAAGCCGGCTGGACCGCACCGGAGCTCCCCGGTTGACGTCCTCACCCGCCTAAAGGCGGGTGATTCCCACTACTGGCGATGCACGTCCGCATCGGAGAATGTTCAGCGCAGCATTGCTGTCGCGATCATGTACACAACCGCAACCAGCGCACTGCCATCCTCTTATTCGCAAGCCTTTCAGCCCGCCAGGGCCGCTGCGCGCGTGGCACGCAGAACAGGTTACGGAAGAAAACGCTTCGTTCACTTCTTCGAACTGAGCTCCGTGCGTGATCGCTTGATAGCGGAACCTGTCTCGGAAGAACGACCAAGATGCGTCGTAAACGCTTTTCGCCATCTTCGTCGTGGCGTTGATCATGCCGCGCATACTAACTCGGAAATGCCGCCTTGCGGCGGCGCTCCTTACCTCCTCGGACTAAAGTCCGAGGTCTCTCGGCGCAAAATCTGATGAAAGCACGCCCTCGACGCCGCCGCCCTCTCCGTCTCTTGGCCCTATGCGCCATCTCGGTTCTCACGCTATGCGTCCTCGCATTCATCGCCGCATTTTCCGCGCTCGCCCTCAGCATGCCGGCCCTCGACGGTACGCAGCGCGGTACAGGGTTGCGAGCAAGCGTCGAAATTGCGCGCGATGCACAGGGCGTGCCCACGCTTTCCGGCGCGACGCGTGAAGACCTCGCCTATGCGACCGGCTTCGTCCATGCGCAGGAGCGCTTCTTCCAAATGGACTTGCTGCGGCGTTCCGCGGCGGGTACGCTCGCGGCGCTGGTCGGCCCAGCCGCGCTCCCCGTCGATCGTCAGCGCCGCATCTATAGATTCGATGCGCTCGCGGACCAAGCCCTCGCACGTCTTCCTTCTGTCGATAGAACGCTCCTCGACCGCTACACGGCCGGCGTCAACGCAGGCCTCACAGCGCTACGCGTGCCCCCTTTCGAGTATCTCGTGCTGCGCGCGAGGCCTGCCGCCTGGCGCGCGCAAGACAGCTTGCTCGTGATCTGGTCAATGTATTTCGAGCTGCAAGGGAACGTGCTGCACCGCGAATTTGCCCGAGGATGGCTACGCGAGCATACGGACTCATCGGCGCTGAAAGCGCTCCTCCCGGAATGCAGCGAATGGGACGCGCCACTCGATGCACGATCGGTCACCTGCGACGACGAACCGCTGCGCGGCCCGGCGCCAGAGTGGCTCGGCAAGGCATCGTCGCAAACACTCGCGCAGTTGCCTTTCGGCACCGATGTCGGCAGCAACGCATGGGCGCTTTCCGGCACGCGTACCGCCAACGGCAGCGCCATCGTCTCGAACGACATGCATTTGAACCTGCGTTTGCCGAACATTTGGTATCGCGCAGCGCTCGAGTATCCGTCTGCCTCGGGCGAAATGCGGCGCGTCGTCGGCGTCACCCTACCCGGCACGCCCGCCGTCGTCGCCGGCAGTAACGGCTCGGTGGCGTGGGGGCTGACGAACAGCTACGGCGACTACCTCGATCTTGTGCAGCTGCGCCTTGACGCCCATCACCCCGACCAGTATCGAACGCCCAATGGCTGGACACCGATTCGCTTTCACGACGAGGTGCTTCAAGTGAACGGCGGCAGCCCGGAAGCGATCCGAATAGGCGAGACGGACCTCGGGCCAGTGTGGAATGTCGGTGACAGGCGTTACGCCGTCCGTTGGGTCGCAAATGACCGTGGCGCCGTGAATCTCGATCTCCTTCACATGGAGACGGCTGCCAATGTCGAGCAAGCCCTGACGATCGCACGATCCGCTGGGATTCCGGCGCAAAACCTCGTAGCAGGCGATATCGCTGGGCACATCGGATGGACGATCGCGGGCGCCATGCCGGATCGACACCCCGGCTGGAAGGACACCTTTCCTCAACGTTCCGACATCGTGGCCCAACCCTGGCATTCGTTGCTTGGCGCGGACGCGCACCCGACACTGCTCGATCCGGCGTCGGGCCAACTGTGGTCGGCTAACGCGCGGCAATTGGCGGGATTAGGCCATGACGTTATCGGCGACGGCGGCGCGGACTTGGGCGCGCGAGCCCGTCAGATTCGGGACGACCTTGCGGGGCGGCCGATGTTCGATGAAAAAAGCGCCTATGCGCCGAGCCTCGACGATCGAGCAATCTTCATGTCGACCTGGCGAGATCGCGCGCTGCGCGTATTGGACGACCAAGCCGTGGTCGAGCACCCGCAACGCGGCGAATTCCGGCGGCTGCTGCGGGACGGCTGGGACGGATGTGCTTGTGTGGACTCGGTGTCGTATCGTTTGACCCGAGGCTTTCTATTTAGCCTGTATGGTGAGCTGTTCAGCCAAGCGGATCAGGACATGCAAAAGCTCGACCCCTCCGCGAGCGTCGCCCAGGCGAATTCGCGCTGGCCCGTCGTGCTGGCGCGGCTCGTCGATCAGCAGCCTCCGGCTTGGCTGCCCCACAATCGGAAGAGCTGGCGGGATCTGCAACTGGCCGCGGTCGATGACACGATTGCCGATTTGACGCGGCATTCAATCGCACTGAAGGACGCCACCTGGGGCCAAAGAAATGCGGCCCGCATCGCGCACCCTTTCGTTGCCGGTTTTCCTTTTCTTTCGCATTGGCTGGCGGCGCCGCCGGATCAACTGCCGGGCGACGGCAACATGCCGCGCGTCGCCACCCCGACGTTCGGGCAATCGGAGCGCATGGTCGTATCCCCGGGCCGCGAGGAACGAGGAATTTTCAATATGCCCGGCGGGCAAAGCGGGCATCCGATGAATTCGTCGTTTTTGAACGGTCATCGCGCCTGGGTTCTCGGCGAAGCGACCCCGCTTCTGCCGGGACCCCCCGTCCACCGCTTGACGCTCGCGCCGTCCTCGCGTCGATAGCGGGAGGCGCTTCACGGCCTACACAAAAGGGCCTCGTAGACCGCCACATAGTCGCGCGCCATTCGGTCGCTTGTAAAACGTCGCTCGAACGAGGCTCTGCATCGACGCCGGTCGACATCGCCAAGGCGCGCGACAGCATGGACGGCTGCGTCCACGCCATCGACGATGTAGCCGCTTACCCCGTCCTCCATCACCTCGCTCACCGCGCCATGTCGAAACGCAATCGTGGGCGTACCGCACGCCATGGCCTCGATCATGACCATGCCGAACGGTTCGGGCCATTGAATCGGAAAGACCACCGCGCGCGCACGAGACAGCAAATCGATGCGCGCCGCGCCACCGACTTCTCCCAAATATTCGACGAAATCGCGATTGGCTTCGATCAGCGGCGCAATGTTTTCGCTGAAGTACTGCTTTTCGCCCAGATGAACCTTTGCGGCCATCTTCAATTTCAACCCCGCGCGGCGCGCGATCTCGATCGCGAGATCGGGACGCTTTTCCGGCATCATTCTACCGATGAACAATAAGTAGTCCTCACAATCTTCGTGAAGCTCAAAGGCATCGATGGGCAGCCCGTGATGAATGGTGGCCTTCCAATTGGCCCAAGCCAGCGGTTCGCGTTGGCTATCGGAGATCGACACGAGCGGCGCCTCCGAAAATTCCCGAAAGAGCGGGCCATGGTCGTGCGGCAGAACCCGGCCATGCATGGTGGTGACATGCGCGCACGGCAAGCGGCGGGCCGTCGGAAAATACAGCGGATCGGTGTGGAAATGCACGACGTCGAAATCGTGCGCGCGCTGCATGACGGCCTCGACTTCGCGAACGTGGTGAGTCAACGTATCCCACACTGCCTCATCGCGCCACAAACCGCGCTCGCAAATCGGCACGAGTTCGGCGGACGTCCTCGAATCGCCCGTCGCGAATAGGGTCACCTGATGCCCGAGCCCGACGAGCGCCTCGGTCAAATAATGAACGATCCGCTCCGTCGCGCCGTAGCCATACGGGGGCACGGATTCATACAGCGGAGCGACTTGTGCGATGCGCATCGATCAGCCTCCCGACAGCTCAAGGGTCAAGGGTCAAGCGCACCGCAAGCGCGAACCAGTGGCGCGTCGCCAGCGCCTGAGCATGACACATGCCTACCTGAACCTCCCGCGTTTCGCCAGCCCCCACGGCATCGCTGCTAAGATGCCCTTACAAGCGCCCTCGCTGGCGTCTCTACTACAAGGAATCGGTTCGTGACTCACCTCGTCATTTTCTGCGGCCATGCCGGCACGGGTAAAACCACGATCGCCAAGCGCCTCGTCGGTCCGCTCATGCGGGAAACCGGCGAAGCCTTTTGCGTGCTCGACAAAGACACGCTGTTTGGTCGCTACAGCGCGGCGGCGATGGGCGCGCTCACGGGCGATCCGAACGACCGTGACAGTCCGCTCTACCTGCAACATCTGCGCGACCCCGAATATCAGGGGCTCATCGATACGGCGCGCGAAAACCTGGAACTCGGGGTGAGCGTCATCGTCGTGGGCCCGCTTTCCCGCGAGGTGCGCGAGCGCAAGCTGTTCGACCATCAATGGCTGGGCATCGGCGGCGACGTGACGATCCGCATCGTTTGGGTTTACACATCGGAGGAAACGGCGCATGCGCGCATCATTGCGCGCCACAACCCCAACGACGCCTACAAACTCGCACACTGGGACGAATATCGGCAGCGCCGCTTCGTGCCAAGCGGCACGTCGCGCGAGGGGCTGATCATGTTCGACAACACCGCTCCGACGACGGCCGAGTTCGATGCGTTGCTGAGCGGCATTTTGCAGAAGGATACGGCGTAAAAGCCAAGGAATGACGCAGGCGGGAGGTTGGCCACGCATGCTTCGTCCGCATGCGTGGCTGCCCTCTTCTTAGGCGGCTTTCTCGAGGCCCTGCTCCGTGCCGCTTTTTCGACGGCGCGCCGTGCGACGCCGCTTCTCTCAGGCTGCCCTTGACCCGGCATTGCGCCGGTGGGCGGTCAGACGGTGGCCATCGCGTCGAGCGCTGCGCCTTCGTACAGTCGCCCGAAACGGTTAGCCAGGAAATCCCGCAGCGACACCTGTTCCTGCCGCACGAACCCGCTTTGCGGCAGCTTGCCTTCGCGGAACAGATCGAGCACCGCGCACATCGCGCCCGCGGTCGTAATCTGAATAGCGCTCATCGGCATGCCGCAAACGGTCTTCGCGAAGATCTTGCGCGTGAAGACGTCTTGCACGAGTTGCCCATCGCGCATGCCCGTCACCGTCACGAAAATCAGAACGACGTCTTGCGACGTGGACGGCACGGCGCGGCGCATGATTGTCTTGAGCGTGTCGCGATCGCTGGACAGGCGCAAGTCTTCGAGCAGGAATTTGACGAGGTCGCGGTGGCCCGGATAGCGGACCGACTTGTAGTCGAGCGATTCGACGCGGCCCGACAACGTCTCGCAGAGCGTACCCAGTCCACCCGACGTGTTGAATGCTTCGTACTCGGTGCCGTCGAGGGAAAAGTGCTCGAGCCCTTCGAGCGGTTGAACCCATTGCGTGCGGGTATCGCGAATGGCTTCGCACGGCTGACAGTATTCGTTGATAAGCCCGTCGACGCTCCAAGTCAGGTTGTACTTGAGCGCATTCGTCGGAAATTCCGGCAGTGCGCCCACGCGCATTTTCACTTCGCGGATTTCGGAGAAGCGATTGGCCAACTCGTGAGCGGCGATGCCGATGAAGCCCGGAGCGAGGCCGCATTGCGGCATGAAGGCTTGCGATGCCCCCTCGGCGAGGGAACGGATCGCATGCGTGGCCCGCACGTCTTCCGTCAAGTCGAAGTAATGGACGCCCGCGGCTTTGGCGGCAGCCGCCACATTGACCGCCAGGTAGTACGGCAACGCATTGACCAGCGCGTCGAAACCTTGAACGGCCGCGCGAATCGCGTTCGAATCGGCCGAGTCGACGCGTTCGGTCGCAATGCCCTCTCTGGCCAGCTTTTCGAGCGCATGGGTATCGCGATCGAACGCCACGACTTCGTAGTCGCCGGTCTCACGCAGCATATGGGCGATGGTGTGGCCGATCAGCCCTGCACCGACGATGGCTACTTTCATGCGCTTCTCCTTTGTTTTGTGTTTCGAACTCTCGTGACGGGGCCGAGTGGCGCCACGCCGGGTTCGAAACAGTGTAGAGACGCGCAGAAACGGAAAACAGACACAAAATGCTGCGTTTCGACGTAAGTTTTCGACGAAATGACGAACACATTGTTCATTTTGTCGAAAACGGTCGCAATGGGGCGCTGCTCCGCCGCGGATGGGTCCAAGCGAACCCGGTCAATCCGCACATCAGCCGCCGAACGAGCCCCGGTCGATCTTGCGTGCAAGGATGATGGAGGTCGTCGTGCGCTCTACGCCCTCGAGCGCGCCGATCTGATCGAGCAATTCATTGAGCCGATCGGGCGACGCGGCGCGCAGCCACGCCACGTAGTCGTACTCGCCGCTCACCGCGCATAGCCATTGCACTTCGGGCATCTTTTCGAGCCGCTTGAGGGCGCTCGGGCCGAACTTCGGCGCGAGGATGATGCCGACATAGGCGTTCAGGCTGGCATCGAGGACATCTTGCCCGAGCCGCACGCCGTAGCCGGCGATGACCTGTGTCCGCTCGAGCCGTTCAATCCGCGCAAGCACCGTCGTGCGCGCCACGCCCAGCTGGCGCGCCAAGTTGGCGACGCTTTCTCGCGCGTTCGCCTGCAGCAGCGCGAGAAGGTTGCGGTCGAGTTCGTCGAGCTGGTCCAGGCGCGGAGGTCTCATCGGTTCGCGGCGAATGCGGTGGCAAGAAGCCTCGGATTATCGCGCATGCCGAGCCTCGTAGGCTTTCACATGGGTATAGGCGAGTTCAAGCATGGACGGCATGGCCTCCGCGGCTCGATCCTTCTCGCGCCTGGCAAGCAGATCGCCCAGCACGTGGTCGCCTTCCGTGCGCAAGCCGTTCTCGATGTCGCGCAACATCGACGCCGTCAGCGTGGAACCTGGCGCGAAAAGCATCGTTCGCGAACGCTGCTCGAACGGCGCGCGCATGGCATGGCCGTGCGAAGCGGCCACGGCCGCGCACTCGTCGAACAACGCGCGCATCGCCGCCTCGCCGCCCGGCGCGCCCAAGATGGCGCCGACGCTTGCGCGAAACAGGCACGTACTGCCGGCCAGGGTTGCGAGAAACACCCACTTTTCCCACATCTGCTGCACGATGGCGTCGGTTACATCCACGTCAAAACCGCCGGTGCGCAGCGCCGCCGCAATGGCATCCACACGCGGGCGCGCCGCGCCGTCCAGCTCGCCGAAGACGATCGCATGCATATCGGTCATCTGAACGATCGCCTTCGACGCATCGAGCGTGGCGGCGATCAAGCAAACGCCGCCAAGGACGTTTTCTCTTCCGAAGCGCTTGCTCAGCACATCGAGATGTTTCATGCCGTTGAGCATCGGCAGGATCGTCGTCGCGGGCCCGACAGCCGGCGCGAACGAGTCCATCGCGGTATCGAGGTCGTACGCCTTGCAACTGAGCAGAACGAGATCGTACGGGCCGTCGATTCGAGCGCTGAGCACGGTCTTTACGTTCGATAGTCTCGCTTCGCCTTTGGGGCTCTTAATGACTAATCCGTTTTCGGCGAGTTCGTTGGCTCGCGCTTCGCGAACGAGAAACGTCACGTCCTGTCCGGCCAGCGCCATGCGCCCGCCGAAATACCCGCCGACCGCGCCGGCGCCCACGACCAAAATACGCATCATCGCTCCTTGAGTTCAGTTAAGCATCACGCATACGATCGATCACTGTAATGCAAACGGCAAAAATGCGACGGCAAGTCATGACCGCGTCCCGTCTGCGCGCGCCACCCTTCAGATCCGTTTCAGATGTAAGCGTATGTCTCACATACCGTTCAAACGGCCCGCATGGTGGTAAAACTAGCGCCGGACCGACGAACATGCGGCAAGCATGCGGGTCCAACGAGCCGGCGGCACTTTTGCCGGCTTTGGTATCGTCCACACGACTGCAGGAGCTTCCATGAAACGGACAATCATTATTCTCGCGTGCGCACTCGCAACCGGCGGGGCGCTTGCCACGAGCGGCGCATTCGCACAAGCTTCCGCGCCCGGCGCGCCGTCGAGCGCAGCGGCAAGCGCCGCTGCGGCCAGTGCACCGGCCGATGCTCGCGCCGCCAAGCATGAAGCGCGCGTCGAAGAGCGGATCACCTATCTGCATACACAGTTGAAAATCACGCCCGCGCAAGAGACGCAATGGAAAGCGTTCGTGGACGTCATGCGCGCAAACGGCCAAAACATGGGCCGGCTCTACCGCCAGCGCACGCAGGCCGAGCAGACGCAATCGGCCCTGGATAACATGAAGCAGTACGCTGAACTCGCCCAAGCGCATGCGGACGACATGAAGCAACTCGTCGATGCGTTCGAGCCGCTTTACAACAGCATGTCGCCCGAGCAGAAGAAG
>DATJJH010000234.1:0-11869 GCA_035492395.1 Trinickia sp.
CCAGATAGATTTCCCTGCCGAGGTAGAGCAAGGCGGAGAACGACAGCAGGCAGACTACGCCCAGCCATCTCCATAACCGTTGTGTCGATTGCATATCCTCTCTCCTAGAGGGTGATGTGCAGGGATCGAGTTGCCGTGCGCTAAACGATCCAACTGCAGCGTCGTTAACATTCATTTTAAATACATGTTAACGGCCATCATAGGGGCTTGATTTGATCTATGTAAATAGATCTGCTGGTAGCTCGGCACAGCGGAAAGACCAAGAAACATCGATCAACCGTAGATGTTTTAAGGCCGTGCGCAGGGCATCGCGCTATTTCGTCGCAGGCGTTCTAGCGTCGCGCCGTGCCCACTCGAGTACCGGGGCGGCGGCCGGCGTTAGCCGAAGGGAGCAATGACGCGATCGAAAGCGAGTGAGGCAAGCTGTCGCATTGTTGCAGTCGTCTCCCGATCGTCGGCTGATTTAAATCAAGGGTTTCAGCCCCGATGCCGGCGCGCGGGCAGTGGGGGCGCCCTCCAACGTATGGCCGACGCGAATCGACGAAAGCTCGCGGCAGTTGACGGCGCGCCATACGGAAGTGGGCGGCAGCCACGGGCTCTTCCTTGATGCGGGCCACCGCATTGCAAATCCGGACGATGCTTCTGCGCAACGGGCTCGACGAGAAAATCGCCGGGCCGCTTCCGGCGAAGTAGACACCAGGGGCGAGCACCCTGGGGCGCTGTCAGTGTTGCGAGGCGCAGTCGGGATTAAAAACGCGTTTTGTGGACGGCGGATTGTTCGCCAGCTTGCTCGCCGGACGGCGCGGCCTGGCGACGAGCTCGCCACCGCAATTCGGACATGAGCCTTTGAGTACGTTTGTCACGCAGTCGGCGCAGAACGTACATTCGAACGAGCAGATGAGGGCATCTTCGGCGTCCGGGGGGAGGTTCTTGTCGCAGCATTCGCAGCCGGGTCTGAGTTCGAGCATGGGTTTGTCTCCCGATGGGCTTCTAGCCGAGTATGAGTAGGAAGAGGGCATTTATATCACCGACGTTTCCGTCGCGGAACGAGTCGGGAGGCGCTAGGACGTTTTGGAGTGTGGCGCGGCCATTAATAGGCGGCTCGTCGCACCTTCATTCGTAAAGACAGAACGTTATGCATTGGGTGCCGATAGATTAGAAATTAAGCACTAAAATTCTCCAACAGTCCGGAAATACGGGACGTATGGGATTTGGCGCCCGCCTTGCGTTAATATGGCGGCGCTGTCGCAGCTGGGCATTCGACACAGGTCAATGCAAAACGAGAATTTCACATCCATGTATTCGTTATTGCCTGCATTCGTTTCCGCGCTCTTTCTCGGCTTCGGTGCATACGTGCTGATCACGGAGGGCCTCACGCGCATTTCGATGCCTTTTGCGTCGATGTGCACGCTAACGTTTGCGTGGCAGGCCGCTTGGGCGTTCCTGTTCCAAACCGCCGATTCGAATATTGCGCTGCTGCTCGTCAAGGCGGGCTATCTTTTCATTCTTTTCCTGCCGACCACCTTTTATCACTTCGTGGCCGAGGTCGTCTCGAGCCGCGATGAGCGTTTGATTCTTCGCGCCTCGTACGGCCTCTCGATCGTATTGGCCGTACTGCTGGCGACGAGCAATACGGTGGTGGACGGCTACCGCCTCCATTTCTTCGGCGCCTATCCGTGGGCGGGGCGCCTGCATCCTTTGCATGTGGCGCAGACTGTCTTGCTGGCCGGGCGCAGCGGTTGGCTGCTTTTACGCGCATTGCGCAGGACTCAAACCCCCGGGCCTCGAAAACTGCTGATCTTGTGTCTCGTCAGCCTTGCTTTGTATTCCGTCGCCGCCTCGGATTACGCCGTCAATTACGGGATGGAGTTTTACCCGCTGGGCGTCGTCTTCATCACGATCAGCCTGGGGACGCTCGCCGTGTCGATCGTTCGGTACGGCCTCATGGGTCCGCAGTTGATGCTGGCGACGGTGGCGCACGAAGTCGCCACGCCGCTCGCGACCATCGGCCTGCACGCCGATGAACTGCGCCGTGCGCTGCCCGAGTTGCTGCGTGGTTACCGGCTAGCCGTGCAGCATCGGCTTTGCAACGACACGCTGCTGCTGTCCGACGAGCCCGAGCGGCTACCGCGCTTGGCATCGGCGATTCGGCGCCATGTCGACACCACGAGCGTCGTCGTGGAGATGTCGCTGGCGTCGCTGACGCTGAACGGGATAGACAAGCGCCATTTCGCCGCGCATTCATTGAGCGGCTGCGTCGAAGCGGCGCTCGAACGCTTTCCGTTTCGGCCGGGGGACCGCGATCTCGTCGCCGTCGGGCCCATCGATCCGGCGCTACGATTTTTCGGTTCGGATTCTTTGCTCATGTTCGTCGTGTTCAACTTGCTGAAGAACGCGCTGCAAGCGATCCACGCCGGCGGCCACGGTCGAATCGAGATCGACGCCGACCACGTTGGCGGTTTCTGCGTACTGCGATTCGCCGATACCGGCCCCGGGATGACAGAAGACGTCCTGACACGGATCTTCGACGCGTTCTATTCGACGAAGGCGCATGGGCGCGGCGCCGGCGTCGGGCTGACGTTCTGCCGCCGAGTGTGCGAAGCCTTCGACGGCGGCATTTCATGCGAGTCCGAGCCGGGCGTCCGGACAACCTTTACGTTGCGATTGCCGGAGCCCGAGGCGGCGGCGGATCGCGAATCGCGCGATCCGCCGCGTGCGAGTTGACGCTAACGCGTCGGTGGCGTGCAGCCCGTTAGTGGGTGCCTTCCAAGTCGTTCAACTGATATTCCATGACGCGTTCGACGATCCCCGCCGGGAATCGCCGAATGCGCTTGTCCGGGCCGGCGAACAAAATCTGCTGATATCCCAAGGAAACCGGCTGACCGTTGACATAGAAGCGAAACAGCAGGTATGCGGAGCATTGCCGGACTTTCACCGTATTGAGATAACAGTCGACCCGCTGAAATGGGAAAGTTTCCTGCACATACTCCTGATGCGCCCGTTTGGTGACGAACGAGCCGCCGGCGCCGAGTAGATTGCTGTCGATGCATTCGAAAAACCAGCGTTCGCGGCAAATTCCCTGCCATTCGAAGTATCGGGCGAAATAAGTGTTCATGAAGGCGTTCGAGTCCTTGAGATAGATGTCGATGACGTGGTGAAATGTTTTGCAAGCTTTTACTTCGAGCGCTTCCGGCGTCAGCAGCGCAGCACCGTTGGAAAGCAGATGGGGGATGGAATCACGTGTGGACATCGACTGCTCCTGAGAAAATCGCTACGAGCGGTAGCGGCGCATTTCCCTGCGGGTGGGAAATGCGAGATTCTTACCGCTCATATTGGGTAGCGCCGGCGTCTATGCGAATCGCAAGAATTCAGGGTTTTAAATTGATCTTGGTTGGGCGAAATTTTCGGGCGAGCGAGCGTGTTGCCGTTGACGCCTGCGCATTGGATATAATCGTCGCGGTTCGCGCCGACAGCGTGCGGCGGCGCATTTGCCATCGTTTACCAAGTCGTTTCCGATCGAGGCCGGTATGAATTCGTTTGTCAGGCAGCCGATGTTTCACCCTGCGTCCGTGGTTTTCGTCGATGACAACGCCGATTTTCTGGACGGGCTGCGGGGCGCCGTATCGGATCGGGAATTGAATCGGTTTTTCACGGATTCGCGCGCGGCGCTCGATTTCATCTTGTCTCGCGATCGCGGCGTGCCGCGCGCGCGCATTGCCGGATCGGATTATTCGGATGTGGAAAGGGGCGGCGCGCATGCGTTGGGCAGGGATGCGCTCATTGACGATGCGAGATTCGACGATGTAGCGGCCGTCGTCGTTGATTATGAGATGCCGGCAATCGACGGCATTCGCTTTCTTCGCTCGATCAACGATGCAGCGTGCACGAAAATTCTGCTGACGGGAGCGGCGGGTGATTCCGAAGCGATCAATGCGTTCAACGCGGGCTTGATCGACTTCTATCTAAGAAAGGGCGATCCGACGATGCCCGGGAAGCTCGCCGCCGTGTTGGCCGGCGCCAAGAAGAAGCATTGCAAGCTGCGCGGATGCATCGGCGTTCACGACGTGGGCGCGACGTATTGCGATCCTCGGGTCGTGCGGCTGCTGGACGATTGGCTGGCCGAAGGGCGATGCGTCGAGTACTACTGGCGCCCGGATCAGAATGTCATCTTGATGTTCGATGCGCAGGGCAACCCAAGCGTATTCGTCGCGTGGGATGAGGACGAATGGGCGTTTCAGTGCGACACGGTGCTGGATGCGGGCGGACCGGACTGGCTGCTGCGGGCGCTGGAGCGCCGCGAGATGATGCCGCTGTTCTGGCCGTCGCAAGCGTATCGGCCCGGGGCGTCGGACGTGCGGACGGCGCCGTCGGCGCCCGTGCCGGATTGGGAGGGCGCGTACTATTGCCTCGCGCCGCTGGCGCTATCTGACATCGACCCGACGACGCTTTCGTTCGCCAAGTGGCAAGAAGCGAAGCGCGGGGCGGTTACGGCGGCGATAGAGGGGTGAGCGGGCCTATAGCCGAATGTGGCGCTGTCATACAGCGCTTGGCAGCATACCGTGAGATTGCGCCCACTCGCGCAACGCCTGGTTCATTCGAGTCTGCCAACCTTCCCCCTGGGCCTTGTAGGCTTGGATGACATCTAGATCGATGCGGAGGTTCATCTGCGCTTTCTTTGCGCCAGGCGGGCGGCCCCTGCCGCGCTTTACGAGCACGCCGGCGCGATGTTCGTCCGCCTGTTCAAAAAAATCATCGCCGAGTTCGGGGATGTCCTCGTAGTCGGCAGGCTTGACGCCGCGAGCGTCAACTCTGCTCAAGTCGCTGCGCAAAGCGCCTTTCCTCGCGTTCATTCGCTTTCCTCATCGATATGACGTGGCGGGCATCGCCACGTTGAGTCCATACCACGATAACCATGCGGCCCGCTAAGCGCCCTACACTGATCATGCGTTCTTCCCCGTAGTCAAAACGGTCGTGGACCATATCAAGAGTGCAACCTTGGAAGACTGCCTCATCGTCTTCGAACGCCAGTCCCCGGGCGTCGCAAGTCGTGTCGCGCTTGGCACGATCGAACGTAATCCGCATCTGATTTATTGTATCCCCAAAAAAGAAAGTACGCATATTTTTCGTATGCCCGAAAAATAGATCCAACACGGCCCGGGGCGAGTATGCGGAAGAAGCTCGGAGGAAAGCGATTCAAGCGGGAAGTTAGGACTAACGGCAGCTGTCGGACATCAATGGAGAGGCCGCTGCGACGCCTTACGGTTTGTCAACAGGGCGCAGTCGCGGGTACGAATGGGTAGTAACGTTCGGATCGGAGACGGACCCAGGTGGATGGGAAGACGGTTATCGTCTTGAGTCCTTTTAGAGGAGCGGGGTGGTTGACCGGGGCTTGCCACACGGCTGCCCCCAACCGTCGCAAAGCCCCGGCAACTGTCGGACGCGGATCAAGAACAACGAGCGCACCCGGCAGCCCCTATCGCCCCGTCGTCACTTCTCCGCCGCCTTCAACTCGATGAGCAGATCTTTCGCGGCGACCCGGTCGCCCGGTTGCACGTGAACCGCGGCGATCTCGCAATCTCGGTCGGCCGCGATATGCGTTTCCATCTTCATGGCTTCCAGCGCAACGAGCGTGCTGCCGGCCGACACATGCTGTCCCGCTTTGACTGGCACGGTGACGATCGACCCCGGCATCGGCGCCGCGATGTGCAGTGGGTTTTCCTGATCGGCGACGGCGCGACCCTTGCGGGCCGGCCCCGTCGATGTCGTCTCGCGCTTCTCGATCACCGCGGTGCGCGTTTGACCGTTCAGCTCGAATTGAACCTTGACCATGCCTTCTTCGGCATCCGCGTGCTGTCCTTGCAGCGAGACGAGCAGCGTCTTGCCCGCGTCGATGTCAATGGCGACTTCGTCCTGCGGTTGCAGGCCATATAGAAATGCCTGCGTCGGCACGACGGACGTGTCGCTATATGCGCGAAGGTGCGCATGAAAGTCGACGGTCTGCTTCGGATACATCAGGTAGGAGGCGAGCTGTCTGTCGTCGAGCGAATGCTCGCAGGCTGCCTCGCCGCGTGAACGCGCTTCGTCCAGATCCACGGGGGCGATGCGATCGCCGGGCCTGTATGGCGCGGGCGGCTCCGAGCGCAAGACCTTGCGCGACAACTCCGCCGGAAAGCCATCCGGCGGGAAACCCAGTTCGCCCTTGAACAGCGACACGACGGATTCGGGAAACGCGATCTCCTTCTTCGGATCGCACACATCGGCGGCACTCAGATCGTTCGCCACCAGCATCAAGGCCAAATCGCCGACCACTTTCGACGTCGGCGTGACCTTGACGATATCCCCGAAGATCTTATTGACGTCCGCATAGGCGCGCGAGACTTCCGTCCAGCGATGTTCGATGCCGAGCGAGCGCGCCTGCTCGCGCAAGTTCGTGTACTGGCCGCCGGGCATCTCGTGACGATAGACATCGGCCGTGCCGGCGCGGATTTCCGATTCGAAAGGCGCGTAGTAGCGACGCACGCCTTCCCAGTACATCGACGCCTCGTGCAGGCGATCCAAGCTCAGGCCCGGATCGCGTTCGCTTCCGGCCAGCGCGGCGGCGATGCTAGAGAGGTTGGGCTGCGAGGTGAGGCCGCTCATTGCATCGAGCGCTCCGTCGACAGCGTCGCAGCCGGCATTGATCGCGGCAAGCGCCGATGCGGCGGAAATGCCGCTCGTGTCGTGCGTATGGAAGTGAATGGGCAGCCCCGTCTCTTCCTTGAGCGCCTTCACGAGCGCTGCGGCGGCTTGCGGACGGCAGATGCCCGCCATGTCCTTGATCCCTAGGATGTGCACGCCGGCGCGCTGCAGCTCGCGCGCGATGCCTACGTAATATTTCAGGTCGTACTTCGGACGAGAAGCGTCGAATAAGTCGCCCGTGTAGCAGATCGCGCCTTCGCACAGCGCGCCGCTTTCGCGCACGGCGTCGATCGCCACGCGCATGTTGGTGACCCAGTTCAACGAGTCGAACACGCGAAACAAGTCGATACCGTTGCGAGCGGCTTGTTGCACGAAGAAGCGGACGACGTTGTCGGCGTAATTCGTATAGCCCACCGCATTGGAGCCGCGCAGCAGCATCTGAAACAGGATGTTCGGCACGCGCTCGCGCAGCTGAGCCAAACGCTCCCACGGGTCTTCCTTGAGGAAGCGCAGCGCCACGTCGAACGTCGCGCCGCCCCAGCATTCCATGGAAAACAGCTGCGGCAATTCGCGCGCGTAGAACGGCGCGATCGGCAGCATATCGGCGGTGCGCATGCGCGTGGCGAACAGCGACTGATGCGCGTCGCGCATGGTCGTGTCGGTCAGCAGCACTTGCTTTTGTTCCAGCATCCAGCGCGAGAAGGCATCGGCCCCTAACTCGCGCAGGCGATCGCGCGTGCCGGCGGTTATCGGTTTCGCGGTGTCGACCTTGGGCGTGACGGGCCTCGGCAAGGGTAATGCAGGTAGCGAGCGGCCGACGAGTTCCGGGTGTCCGTTGACGCTCACTTCGCCGAGATAGCGCAACAGTTTGGTCGCGCGGTCGCGGCGCTTTGTAAAAGCCAGGAGTTCGGGCGTCAGATCGATGAAGCGGGTCGTGACGTCGCCGCGCGCAAAGGACGGATGGTTGATGACGTTTTCTAAAAACTGCAGATTCGATGCCACGCCGCGAATGCGGAACTCGCGCAGTGCGCGGTCCATGCGCCGGATGGATTCAGCGGCGGTCGGCGCCCACGTCGTGACCTTCACGAGAAGCGAATCGTAGTACGGCGTGATCACGGCGCCGCCGTAAGCGGTGCCGGCGTCGAGCCGCACGCCGAAGCCGGCGGCGCTGCGATAGGCGGTGAGTCTTCCGTAGTCGGGCAGGAAGCCGTTATCGGGATCTTCCGTCGTGATTCGGCATTGCAGCGCGTGCCCGTTCAGCGCAATCGCCTCTTGGGCGGGCACGCCCGCAGCGCGTTGCGTGACCGCGCCGTTTTCGTCGAGCGCATCTTCGGTGAGGCCTATCGCGCCGCCTTCTGTAACGCGGATCTGCGCCTTGACGATGTCGACGCCGGTGATCATCTCGGTGACCGTGTGTTCCACCTGGATACGCGGATTGACCTCGATGAAATAGAACTTGCCGGAGTCCGCATCCATGAGGAATTCGACGGTTCCGGCATGCGTGTAGCCGACGGCTCGCATGAGTCGCAGCGCGGATTCGCACAGCGCGGCGCGGCTGACGGCGTCGAGATACGGAGCGGGCGCGCGTTCGACGACCTTTTGATTGCGGCGTTGCACCGTGCAATCGCGCTCGTAGAGGTGAACCAGATTGCCGTGCGTGTCGCCGAGCACTTGGACTTCGACGTGGCGTGCGTTGCGCACGAGCTTTTCTACGTAGACTTCGTCGTTGCCGAATGCGGCCAACGCTTCGCGCCGCGCGGCGGCGAGCGCGCCTTCTAGATCTTGCTCGCCTTCGAGCACGCGCATCCCGCGTCCGCCGCCGCCCCAGCTGGCCTTGAGCATCAGCGGATAGCCGACACCGAGCGCGAGGCGTTTGCATTCATTCAGATCGAGCGGAAGCGGATCGGTGGCGGGCATCACGGGCACGCCCGCGGCGATCGCAGCGTTGCGGGCAGCGACTTTGTTGCCGAGCATGCGCATGACGTCGGGCGACGGGCCGATCCAGCGGATTCCGGCGTCGATGACGGCTTGCGCGAAGTCGGGGTTTTCCGAGAGGAAGCCGTAGCCGGGGTGGATGGCGTCGACGTTCGCGAGTCTAGCGATGCGCAGGACGTCGTCGATGTCGAGATAAGCGGCGAGCGGCTTTTTCCCTTCGCCTACCAGGTAGCTTTCGTCTGCTTTGAAGCGATGCAGGGCCAGGCGGTCTTCTTTCGAGTAGATGGCTACCGTGCGGATGTCCATCTCGGCGGCCGCCCGCATCACGCGAATGGCGATCTCGGAGCGGTTGGCAATCAGCAGGGACTTGATGCGAGCGTCGTTCATGGGCGGGCGGGGAATCGGCATGTCGAAAGGCCGCCCGCTCGCAGTCATGGCGCGCGAAGAGGTGGGCGGACGAGGGAAGTGCAGTACGGCATACCGGCAGGATAGCTCGCAAATGGGTCGCGCGATTGGGAGATCGCGACGTGGGATTTGTTGGATCGCGACATGGGGGTGGGGGAGCGGCGCTGCAGACAAGGGGCGCCGATAACGAGACAGGACCGATCAAGTAGAATTGGCGGCGAAGTGCATGCGCCCCGATTCTGCCCGCTATTGCACGGCGCGCGCCACGATGAAAGGTCAAAAGCAAACTCGCGCGCCGAACAGCAGTGCAGACTGATACGGCTATCGTCGTGGTGCAGGACGGCAAGCTGGTGCGGATTCCCGCCGCGCAAATGCGGAGCAGTCAGCCGACGTAAAGGCATTCGTTTCTGTGCTCGGCCCCGACGAACGCTGGCTTCCGCAACGAGCTGGGATCCATTTCGCGGCTAAATGCCCGGCAGTAGCCAGCCTCGCGAGCGAGTCGGCAAGCGTCATCGGAAACAGGACGCACGCATTGAGCAAAGCCGTACAACGTGCGTGACCGGCCATATCAGTAATCTAGTCCCAGTTCTTGGGCGTTTGCCGCCACCTTGTCCAACGCAGCGACTTGCCTTGTCATGCATTTGACGCGCGTACGCGATTCGACGCTGTGTTCCGACCATACGATGCTTCAGTCAGCCGGCCTCTATTTCCTTGGCCACGAACGGACGTGAAACATTAAGGAAGCTGGCAGGTTCGAGCGTAGTGAGTTCGCGGTCCGCCGGCATGAGGGCATGCGCCGACCCTCGCCCATGGCTCTGATCCATTGCGCAATGAATCTTTTCGACAGGGACGGCCCGCGCATTCCGTCGACAAGATAGGGCGGGGCGCCTTTGATAAACTGGGCTAACAATTATTTAAAGGATCGGGGTCATGGATGCGGTCATAAACCAGCAACAAGCGCGGGATCTATACACGAAATCAAGACGCGGCGGCTACACTGACATCAACGCACCATATCATTTCTCGTGGCATGCTAACAATCGGATCGTCGTTGGCGTGGGGGCGGGCCCTGGCGCTCATAGGAACTTTATCTGTGCTGTAGATAATGCATTCGCCATTACGCTTCGTGCAGACGCGGGAGCCTTGCCGGTTGGCGCCGGCGGCATCAATGCGGCAACATTAACCACCAGGGTCTCCGACGCGCTTAAGCGGCAGTTCAGGATCTTGATCCGAACAGCCGCCTTCAACAATATGGGCAGAACGCCCCAGCGTGTAACCCTTCGAAACACTAAGATCATCAATCGGCTCGAAAATGAAACCCTCTTCGTCAATGTGGGGGCCCATTTGATCGAGATTCGCCCGGCGCAATCTCATACGTTCGTCGATGGATCCTTGAATGGGCTCGTCTTGACACGCAACCTCCCGGGAAACGATACCTATTATCGGAACATCGACGTGCGCGAGGATGCTGCGCTGGGAAATGGTGAACCATTGAAAGTGACAGCGAACAACTTGCCAGGTGCGGTCACGCCGGTGGCGCTGACCGGTGCGATATCGGGCGCTATCAGTGTCCAGGTGGTTTGACGTGGGTCGCCGAGAGTCGCTGGTTTCGAAGCAGAACGCGGGACCGCGAACGCAAGTGGGGTTGCCCGGTTTCGTGGGCGCTTTCCGAGTGACCCGGTTTGTTGAGGGGCCGGTCAATTCCTGCAGCCCGCAAATGCCTACACGAAACCCAGAAAGCAAAAGTGAGCGGGCCGCCCAGTTGCAGCGCCAACATGCTGGCCGCTTCCCGGCGTGGCCGTCCGTACCGCTAGGCTAAGGAGAGCAGACCCAGACAGGCACGGTAGCCAAAGCGTGCGGCACGCTGTAACGATGCGGATCGATCTCGACGTGATAGTCGATGTGTGCCTTCACGGTCTTGAAGGTGGCCAACGCGTAACGCTGCGCCGGCAAGGGCGCAGGACGGTACCGTTCCGGTATCGTGACCGACGATTCCGGCATCGTGACCGCGGATTCCGGAAAGCCCGAAAATCGGTCACGTTGCGCCGGAATACCCACTCCCGCCTGCTTTACGTCCCTTCGCATGCGCCTTTCGGACATTCGGTTTTCCGCCGGTAGCGGAGTCATTCCGCGCTTGCCGCCGTGCCTGCGCCGTGATTGCGTGCAGGCGCGCCCGCGTTCGCCGACGGGCCCATGGACGCCAGAATCTCGTCGCGGCAAGCCGCAAGGATTTCGTCGGCCAGCGGTGAATCGTCCGGGCAGGCGCGCGACATGACAAGGGCGCCGATTGCGTGCGCCAGTATGTCGAGGGATCTGGCTCTCGTTAGGCGTGCGGCCTCCCCGTCCAACGCACTGCTCTCGGGATTCAGCACTGTCAGCAGGCGCTCAATGCCGGCCGCGAAGGTGGCGCGAACGGCTTCCGGCTGACGCGCGGCATCCCCGCCCAGTGCGGCCATCGTGCAACCGGCCGCGCGGTTGTCTCGATGCTCTCGAGAAAGGTAGTACCGGACAAATTCTGGCGCGTCCACACCCGCGCTCAGCGCCACGGTCTGCGCGATTCCGCAGGCCGCCGATTCCGCCATCAGATCGGCCTTGGAGCGGAACTGTTTGTAAAAGCCGCCGTGGGTAAAGCCGGCGGCGGCCATCAGATCGGCAATGCCGACGCCATCGTAGCCGCGCTCCCGAAACAGCTGCGACGCCGTCTCGACAACATGCTCGCGGTTGGCCTGTGCCTGTGCCTTGGTGATCTTCATGTTCTGACCACGATGGTTCATGTGTAGGAAGGCTCCAGTATACATTGATGTCGCTCATCATCAAAATATTGACAGGTTAGATTATGACCGTCATCATT
>DATJJH010000235.1:0-3304 GCA_035492395.1 Trinickia sp.
GGTTCGTCGCCGAGTTCCGCGTCGAAGCGAAGCGCCTTCATTTTCCCAGCGAGGCCCGGAGGCGCGTGAAGACGCGCTTCCGGCCATCGCGCCTTCCACGCCGGCAGCGCGAGATGATGCAGTTTGTTCGGCGACACGATATGTGCAACCGGGCCAACCGCCTCTACGGCGTCGGCCAAATCGTCCGTCAACTCGATCGGCGACCAAACCCATGTTTCATTCGACGAGAGCCGCACAACCGCCATGCGAGTCGGATAGGGGAAACCGTGGAACGATACCGCTGGCCCATCCGCAAAATACAAATCCTGTCCGAAAGCCGTAAGCATGGCCAAGATACCTCGAAAGAAGTGTCGCTCCCACGATCCGTATAACCATCGACGCGGAGCTGTTCTGCAAAAAAGGATACTGCCTCCTTCCTACCGTAGCGCCGACTGAAAAAACCTCACAACCTCCGCGTTGAATTCCACATGAAACGCGGCGCGGTCGAAGCCCGGCAAACTCTTGCATATCTCCGGCCGGATCCGAGCAAGACGCGTATCGCACGGCGGCAAGAAATCGTAGTGACCTGCGTTGGCCACCACGTGATAGTCGGGTGCTTGGGGCAGGTCGTCGCGCACCGGCTCGTCATAGTCGGGATGTGGCTGATGACGATCGTCGCCCGCACTCCAAAGCTGCACCGGCGTGTGAACATCAGCGAGCCCAGCCTTGCCGAAAGCGAATCCGAACGCAGGCGCGGCGATGACGATGGCCTTGATGCGCGAATCGTGAACCCAGGCGCTGGGCGGAACGTTCGCCACGGCATGCACGTCGACATGTGCCTGTCGCAGGGTTTGGCAAAGATCTTGATCCGGATGCCCCTCGCAGAACGGCGCGATTGTCAGCAGGTCCGGAACACCGCCCGCCGCAACGAGCACCGTGAAGCCGCCGTTGGAAAACCCGAACGCACCGATGCGAGCCGCGTCCAATCGTTCGTGACCGTGCCATCCCTCCAGCATGTAGTCGATCAACCGTCGAAGCTGGGCAGGACGGCGCCACAGTTGCATGACATGGCTCTGGTCATTGAACGTGTCGCCGGCATGGCTGACCGCTGCCGCGACGAAGCCCGCTCGAGCCAGAGCGAGCGCCGTGTCGCGATGACTGTCGTACCACCCCGCGCCTCCGTGCGACATGACGACGAGCGGCAGATGATCGCCTGCCACCGGCGCGTCCGGCTCGACAGTCTCGTTGACAGCACCCTGCGTGCCTCGCGCGGCGGGCGCACTCGTCGGATACCAAATGCCGGCAACGAGCGGCGGCTCGGCGCCATTCGGTATCTTCACCTCCTGAAAGCCGACGTCGCCGGCGAAAGCACGCCCGCCAACCAGGCTCAAAAGGACTGCCGTCACGGCCAACCATTTCACGAGCGCCTCCTATCTTCTTCGCCTAACGGCGAGCGACCTCGAGATACTACGCCCCGCCCCAGGGCCGGCTGATCGCGGCCACCCCCATGCTAAAATCCCTGACTTCACTTCAAACCATTCAAGCCACCATGGGTAGACCGGCGGCCTCGGCGGGCAGTCGCGCCGCAACCGACGCTCGGCGCAAGTACGATCCGGAAGAGACCAAGCGCAACATTCTCGAAGTCGCGACGGCCGAGTTCTCCGCCATGGGGCTGGCCGGCGCGCGCGTCGACTCCATTGCGGAGCGGACGCACACGACCAAGCGCATGCTCTACTACTACTTCGGCAGCAAGGAAGGCTTGTACGAAGCGGTCTTAGACAAGGTATACGGCGACATCCGCGCGCTCGAACAAGACCTCCACGTAAGCGAACTCGAGCCTGCGGAAGGCATGCGCAGGCTCGTCGAATTCACGTTCGATTATCACGACCGTCATCGCGAATTCGTGCGTCTAGTCTCGATCGAGAACATTCACGGCGCGAAGTATCTCGAGCAGCTGAAAACGTTCCGCAGCCGTAATGCAAGCGTGATCACCACGATCGAAGACTTGCTCGCACGCGGCGTGGCGTCGGGTGAATTCAGGGACGACATCGATCCGATCGACCTGCATCTATTGATCAGTTCGTTTTGCTTCCACCGCGTCGCCAACCGGTCGACGTTCGGCACGGCGTTCGGCCGCGACCCGTCGCATCCACGATTGCGTGCGAAGCATCGTGAAATGATCGTCGATGCGATCCTGCGGTTCGTTCAACAACAGTAGCGCCAAGCGGGGGCGGCTTCCACCGTCTTCGCTGGTCGATCGGTAGGCGCACCCGCCACCCAACGATCCGCCCTACGGCGCCGTGCGTCCCGCTGCGCTCGCTCTCGCACTCGCCAGCGCATCGAGATTGCCCTCGCCGAAGCCCTGGTGCCCGTTGCGCTGAACCACTTCGAAGAAGATCTCCCCGGGCATGCGTTTGGCGAACGTTTGAAAGAACAGCCTCGGCACACCGTCAGCCCCCATTTCCCCGTCGATCAAAATCCGGCGCGCGCGCAGTGCGTCGATATCGACGCCATGCCCCGGCAATCGCGCATCGATCGAATCGTAATAGGCGCGTGGCGGCTCGACGAACTCGACACCGTTGGCGACGAGCGCATCGACGCTCGTGAAAATGTCGTCGGTGGCGAGCGCGATGTGCTGCACGCCCTCGCCCGGGTGATCGGGCAGATACGCGTGCATCCGCTCCGTGCGCGTCGTGCCCTCTTCGTAAAGCGGAATGCGCACTTCCCCGCACGGCGAAACCATGACGCGCGAATCCGGCGACACGTGTCCGTCCGGGTCCACCTCATGAATGTCACGGAAGTGCAGCAGATCCTGATAAAACTCGAGCCATTCCTGCATGCGCCCGGCCCCGACTGTCTGCGTCATATGGTCGACGCGCCGCAAGCCCGTCCCCGCATGCGAGAGATCGTCTTGGGCAGTCGCGACGTCGATCGGCCTGAAGTCGATGTCGAAGATCGATATGTCGCCCACGCCGCCGCACAAGCCGCCGCGTCCGCGCCACCGGTCGACGAAGTAGATATGCGAATCGCCAATCCCTTGAATGGCCGGTATCTTCAATTCCGATTCGCCGGTGCGCTCGCCTTCGAATGGCCAAGCGCCCAAGCCGATCGCCCGCTTGAACGCACGCGAGGCGCTCTCCACGCGCATCCCGAGCGCGCAAACGCCCATGCCGTACTCCTGCGCGTAGCGCGCGGCGAACGAATCCGGTTCGGCGTTGATCAGAAAATTCATCGCGCCCTGCCGATACAACGTCACCGCCTTGCTCACGTGCCGCGCGATCGCCTTGAACCCGAGTTGCTCGAAGCGGCGACCCAACTCCGCCGG
>DATJJH010000236.1:0-4674 GCA_035492395.1 Trinickia sp.
CATGTACACGGCGGGAATCTTGATTTGCGGTGAGTGCGTCATTCGTGGATTGTCCTTGGGGTACGCAAGTTACGCGGCCATCGACGATTCGAGAAAGTCTTGCGCGAAGCGCTGCAGCACGCCGCCCGCCTCGTAGATCGACACCTCTTCGGCCGTATCGAGGCGGCACGTGACGGGAACGGTTACGCGTTCGCCGTTCTTGCGCACGATGACGAGCGTGAGATCTGCGCGCGGCGTACGCGCGCCGACGACGTCGAACGTCTCGGTGCCGTCGATGCCGAGCGTCGTGCGCGTCGTGCCGGGTTTGAATTCCAGCGGCAACACGCCCATGCCGACGAGGTTCGTGCGGTGGATGCGCTCGAAGCCCTCGGCGACGATCGCTTCGACGCCGGCCAGGCGTACGCCCTTGGCGGCCCAATCGCGCGAGGAGCCTTGTCCGTAGTCCGCGCCGGCGATGATGATGAGCGGCTGCTTGCGTTCCATGTACGTTTCGATCGCTTCCCACATCCGCGTGACACGGCCTTCGGGTTCGATCCGGGCGAGCGAGCCGGTCTTGACCTGGCCGTTTTCGATCGCCATTTCGTTCTTGAGCGTCGGGTTGGCGAACGTGGCGCGCAGCGCGGTCAGGTGGTCGCCGCGGTGGGTCGCGTACGAATTGAAGTCTTCCTCGGGCAGCCCCATTTTTTCGAGGTACTCGCCCGCGGCGCTCGTGCGCATGATCGCATTTGAAGGGGAGATGTGATCGGTCGTGATGTTGTCGCCGAGCACGGCCAGCGCGCGCATGTCCTTGAGCGTACGCTCGCCCGCGAGCGCGCCCTCCCAGTACGGCGGGCGGCGGATGTACGTGCTTTGCGGCCGCCACTCATAGAGCGGTTGCGCGGTTTCGCTGCGCTGCGCCGCGATCGCGAACATCGGTTCGTACACGCGGCGGAATTGCTCGGGCTTCACGCTCGATGCCGCGACGGCGTCGATTTCCTCGTCCGTCGGCCACAAGTCCTTCAACATGATCGGCTTGCCCGCGCTGTCGAGACCGAGTACGTCTTTTTCGATGTCGAACCGAATGGTCCCGGCAATCGCATAGGCGACGACGAGCGGCGGCGACGCCAGGAACGCCTGCTTTGCGTACGGATGGATGCGCCCGTCGAAGTTGCGATTGCCCGATAGGACGGCGGTGGCGTACAGATCGCGGTCGACGATTTCCTTTTGAATGACGGGATCGAGCGCGCCCGACATGCCGTTGCACGACGTGCAGGCATACGCGACGACGCCGAAGCCGAGCTGTTCGAGCTCGGGCAGCAGCCCGGCTTCCTCGAGGTAGAGCGTCACCGCCTTCGACCCCGGGGCGAGCGAAGTCTTGACCCACGGTTTGCGCAGCAGCCCGAGGCGGTTCGCGTTGCGCGCGAGCAGGCCCGCCGCGATCATGTTGCGCGGGTTGTTCGTATTCGTGCAGCTCGTGATCGCGGCGATGATGACCGCGCCGTCGGGCATCTTGCCCGGTTCGTTCTCGACTTTTCCGCTGATGCCGCGCGCGGCGAGTTCAGTCGTCGGCACACGGCGGTGCGGGTTCGAGGGGCCCGCGATATTACGCGTGACGCTCGAGAGATCGAAGCGCAAGACGCGCTCGTACTGCGCGTGCGAGAGCGTATCGGCCCACAGGCCTGCTTCCTTCGCATACGTTTCGACGAGCTTGACGAGCGCGTCGTCGCGGCCCGTGAGCTTCAGATAGCGGATCGTTTGCTCGTCGATGTAGAACATCGCGGCCGTCGCGCCGAACTCCGGCGCCATGTTCGCGATCGTGGCGCGGTCGCCGAGCGTGAGGCGCGAGGCGCCGTCGCCGTAAAACTCCAAGTACGCCGAGACGACCTTTTCCTTACGCAGGAATTCGGTCAATGCCAGCACGATGTCGGTGGCCGTGATGCCGGGTTGGCGTTCGCCCGTGAGTTCGACGCCGACGATGTCCGGCAAGCGCATCCACGATGCGCGGCCGAGCATGACGCTCTCCGCTTCGAGGCCGCCCACGCCCACCGCAATCACGCCGAGCGCGTCGACCATCGGCGTATGCGAATCGGTGCCGACCAGCGTGTCGGGAAACGCGACGCCGTCGTGCACCTGCACGACAGGGCTCATGCGCTCGAGATTGATTTGATGCAGGATGCCGTTGCCCGGAGGAATGACGTCGACGTTCTTGAACGCCTTCTTCGTCCAGTCGATGAAATGGAAGCGGTCTTCGTTGCGGCGATCCTCGATCGCGCGGTTCTTGGCGAACGCGTCCTTGTCGTATCCGCCGCATTCGACGGCGAGCGAGTGATCGACGACGAGCTGCGTCGGCACCACCGGATTGACGAGCGCCGGATCGCCGCCGCGCGCCGCGATGGCGTCGCGCAAGCCGGCGAGATCGACGAACGCTGTTTGGCCGAGAATGTCATGGCAGACCACGCGCGCCGGAAACCACGGGAAATCGAGGTCGCGCTTGCGTTCGATCAACTGCTTGAGCGCGTCGGTCAGCAGCGACGGTTCGCAGCGGCGCACGAGGTTTTCGGCGAGCACGCGCGAGGTGTAAGGCAGCGTGTCGTACGCGCCTTTCTCGATCGCATCGACGGCGGCGCGCGCGTCGAAGTAGTCGAGCCCGGCGCCGGGCAATGCTTTGCGGTATTCAGTGTTCATTTGGCGTAAGGCGGATGTTGAAGGGCGCGACAGATTTAGGAGTGCGAACGAGCGTCATACGTCGATCGCGGAAACGGACTTGGCCAATTTGCGCAGCTCGAATTTTTGAATCTTGCCTGTCGATGTTTTCGGCAATTCGACGAACTCGATCGCACGAGGCACCTTGAAGCCGGCGAGATGCGCCTTGCAATGCGCGACTAGCTCGGCCGCGGTGGTCGTCGCGCCGGCCTTCAGTTCGACGAAGGCGCAAGGCGTTTCGCCCCAGCGCGGATCGGGCTTCGCCACGACGGCGGCGGCCAGGACGGCCGGATGCCGATACAGCACGTCCTCGATCTCGATGCTCGAAATGTTCTCGCCGCCCGAGATGATGATGTCCTTGATGCGGTCCTTGATGCGGACGTAGCCGTCGGGGTAGGCCACGCCGAGATCGCCGGTATGGAACCAGCCGCCGCGGAATGCTTCCTCGGTGGCGGTCGCATTCTTCAGGTAGCCCTTCATGGCGATGTTGCCGCGGAACATGACTTCGCCGATCGTCTCGCCGTCGGCGGTGACGGGCGTCATGGTGTCCGGATCGAGTACCGCGCAGCCCTCCTGCAAGTGGTAACGCACGCCTTGACGCGCATTCAAACGCGCCCGTTCGCCGATATCCAGGGTGCCCCATTCTTCTTGCTGGGGGCAAACCGACGCCGGGCCGTACACCTCGGTGAGGCCATAAACGTGCGTGAGCTCGAAGCCGAGCAGCTCGAGGCTCTCGATCAGCGCCGCGGGCGGCGCGGCCCCAGCCACCATGGCGTGAACGCGGTGCTCGATACCGGCCTTCAGATCATCGGGCGCGTTGACGAGCAGGTTGTGCACGATCGGCGCGCCGCAATAGTGCGTGACGCCTTCGGCGCGGATCAGATCGAAGATCGCCTGCGCATCGACTTTACGCAGGCAGACGTTGACGCCGGCACGCGCGGCAATCGCCCACGGGAAGCACCAGCCGTTGCAGTGGAACATGGGCAACGTCCATAGATAGACGGCATGCTTGGGCATGTCCCATTCGAGGATGTTGCTGATCGCGGCCGTGTAAGCGCCGCGATGGTGATAAACGACGCCCTTGGGGTTGCCCGTGGTGCCGGACGTGTAATTCAGGCTGATGGCGTTCCACTCGTCGCTCGGGGGCGCCCAAGCAAACTCCGGATCGCCGCTCGCGAGCAACGCTTCGTACTCGATTTGGCCGATCCGATCGCCAGGGCCGGTAAAGAGCGGGTCGTCGACGTCGATGACGAGAATCGGCCGTTCCACGGCCGGCAGCACGGCGCGCATGAGCTCGGCGAACTCGCGATCGACGAGCAACGCCTTGGCTTCGCCGTGATTGAGCATGAAGGCCAGGGTGGAAGCATCCAGGCGCGTATTGAGCGTATTGAGCACGGCGCCGGCCATCGGGATGCCGAAATGCGCTTCCACCATGGCCGGCGTATTCGGCAGCATGACGGCGACGGTGTCGCCTAGGCCGATGCCGCGCGCGGCGAGGGCGGAGGCGAGCCGCCGCGTGCGCTCATACGTTTCCTTCCAGGTCCGGCGAATGTCGCCGTGAACGACGGCCAGGCGGGTAGGGTATACGCTCGCGGCGCGTTCGATAAACATCAACGGCGTGAGCGCCGTGAAGTTCGCGGCGTTCTTGCCAAGGCCTGCTTCGTACATGTCTGTGCTCATGATGTGTCTCCCCACCTCTGCGGTACCGCCATGGCGGGCCCATGCGCGACATGGGCCCCCGTCTGCGATCAGCGTTTGCCGATCGGCAAGAACTTCAGGTTCTCCGGTCCAGTGTAGTTCGCGCTCGGGCGGATGATCTTGTTGTCGACGCGTTGCTCGATGATGTGCGCGCTCCAGCCCGCGGTGCGCGAGATCACGAACAGCGGCGTGAACATGGCCGTGGGCACGCCCATCATGTGATACGACACGGCGCTGAACCAGTCCAGGTTCGGGAACATCTTCTTGGCGTCCCACATGACCGTTTCGAGCCGC
>DATJJH010000237.1:0-40007 GCA_035492395.1 Trinickia sp.
TAGATCGCGCCGAACGGGAAGCCGAAAACGCAAAGAAGGCCGTGTCCGCTGCGAAGAAGCGCCTTGCTGCCGCGATGCTTGGGCGGGAGTAACGAGTCTGCTATGCAACAAAGGCCGATCTGCACGCTCCCGATGCCAACACACGACCCGCGCGAAGTCAGAGATGTATCCCGGCTCGAATCAATCCTTGGCGGAGTAGGCGGCGGACTCATAGCGTTCGATGGTTGCCCTTCCGCCGGGAAAACGGCGCTGATGAACCGCATCGCCGTCAATCGCAAGTGGCCCGCAATCGATTTCGATCCGTACATAGAGTGCGAGCGCGGCGAGTTCGTCAACGCTCTACGCCTGCCCGACCTCACAGCCGCCATCGCATGCGCCCGCCTACAGTCACCAGTCGTGCTGGTCGCGGGCGTCTGTATGCGCGAGGTTTTAGAGCGCATCGGGATCACCGCCGTCCAGCATGTCTACGTACAGCGCAATTCCCCGATGGACATACCAGGCGACCTAGACATTCTTGACCTAGAGGATGGACGACCGCTAGGAGACACGTCATTGCTCAACGAACTCGATCTGGAAGTCGCCACTTACCATGCTCGGTATCGCCCCCGAAGCCACGCAGACATCATCTACGTTCGGACCGGCTTGGATTGAGGCCACCGGCAATCGATCAAGGTCGGTGACAGCCTCATTTTTGATGCGGTCACCGCGTAAACGCCCGCCAGTATTGAGTTTTCTGGATTTTGGTGACAGGGTGACAGCCTTTTCCTAAGAAGGGGCCGAGCTACAAAAGCAATTCGCAATGTTTCTTTCATTTTTCCTTTATAACTCGTCCAAGTCTTTTTCTTCAAAAGGCTGTCACCCTGTCACCAAAAAGCATGAGATGCTTATCCAGCAGGGGTTTCAGGCGGTGACAGCATTAGGCTGTCACCTTCATCTTGCTTTCACCCATGCCGCGCCAGAAACGAAAAAGCCGCCCGAAGGCGGCTCAGACTGCTGACAAAGCCCTGGCTTCGGCCGGGGCTTTGTTCTTTAATAGGTGCCATGCTTAAAAAGCCGACGCCCGCCCAACAAGAACTCGAGATGGTGACGCTCGAGATGCTTGTGCCGAAGGACCACCTGTTGCGCAAGATCGAAGCGGCTTTTTGCTTTCCGGCTATAGCTTTCGCCGCTTGCGCGAGCACCAAGCGAAGCGACTTCGCAGCACGGCACCAGTCAGCGACGAGCAGCGTCAAACGCCGGTCATACGGCACTCATCACGGATGCGAGACCTGCCAAGCAAGCACGGGATGCGTCGCTCCAACCGGCATCGCCCAGACGCCACTCGGGCTGAAGTCCCAACCGACGAAGCTGGCGGGGTTCTGCATTTGGGCAGCGGTCAGCGCGTTCGCCGCAGGCAGATTCGGATCGCCGCTCGTCGTCTGTCCTTGCAGTTCGGGGCTCCAATACACGTCGCTCCCCAGCCCCGTACAGCCGCCGCATATACCGCCCCACCCGTGGAAGGAGCTAGGCGTTTCAACGTAGCCGGATGCGAACGACTGCGTAATCGTCGCGCCAGGTCCGTTTCCAACCACAAGGCCCCCTGCCGCCCCGTGCGTCGAGAGCCCCGTGACCGAGCCCGTTGCGTACGACTGCGTGATCGTTCCTTCGTTATCGGCCACAAGCCCGGCGGCGCCGCTGTCCGCGGTCACGGCCGCGCTGCTACCTGAACGGGCGATCAATCCGTAGTTCGTACCGACGAGCCCTCCCAGCGTCGCGCCGTCATCGCTGTACGGATCGACGATCGTTCCCGAGGTAAACGTGTTGACGATCGTGCCGTAGTTGTTGTTCACCAATATCCCACCGCTGGTCGAGCCCAACCCGGTATGGGCGTTCACGTTGACGTCCCGCACGACGGCGCCCGCGGCGACTGTCCCGAATACGCCGTTGAAGCTCGGCGACAGGTGGGAAATCGTATGCCACATGCCGTCGAACTGGCCCGTGAACGCCGTTCCTGACGTGGCCAGCGTATTGAACGCAGCCCCGCTCGCATCGATGTCTCTTCCGAGCGCGTAGGCGCCGGCCAAGTCAGTTTGAATGTTCTGCAGATCCGCGACCGAATTGACGAGCTGATATGCCGTGATTTGCGTGACGAGGCCACTATAGAGCGGCGACGCCCACGCCGAATTCGCGATCAGATCCCCTTGGGCGTAAGCGCTGTTCATGTCGAAAAGCAAGCTGGCGATTCCGGTACTTCCCGACCAATCGATGACGCCGCTGTTGTGCACGCCGCCACCGTTATCGATGCCTGTGGTGTCGGCACGTAGCGTCAAGCTGCCGCCGCCCTTGTTCGAGATGAGCACCCCATCATCGACGCCCACCGATCGGTAAGCGCCCAGCGTAAGCGATGCATTGCCGTTCCAATTGAGGTTGGAAGCAACGTCGATGTCACCGGCGCTGCTCGCGCCGCCGGTCGTCTCGAGGTCGACCGATGTGCCGGCATTCAAACTTCGATCGAGCGAAGCGGCGGCGCTACCGTCGACCGTGAACTGCCGCGACGATAGATTCCACTGGCCCGTCTTGACCAACGGTGTGATGCCGGGGGAGCCCAGTTGCAGCTGCGCCCCGTCAGTATCGACCGTGCCGCCGGCGCCGTCTTCATTGCGCGCCTCGATCGTACCGCCCAGCGCCACCGCTCCCGAATCAGCTACCAGCCAGACGTGCCCGTTGCGCTGCGCGGTGCCCGTCGCGCGAACGGTGGTGTGATCCCCAGCCAGCGCAAAAATGTTGCCGTCGGCGGCCTGCAAACTCACTTGCGCGGCGCTGATCGGCCCGGCATTTTTGATGACGCCGTGGCTGCCGGTTTCGACGAAGACCTGCTGCCCCGTCGACGAATCCTGCAAGAGGACCTTCTTCCCGGCGCCGATTTCAGCCGTGCCCTTGGGCGCACTGATGCTGCCTGTGTTGTCGACCTCATCGGCCGAGATCAAGAAGACGTCCCCGTTGGTCGAGCCAATCTTGCCCAGATTTACGACGCGACGAGTAGACGAGCCCGATAAGGTCAACGGGCCGCCATTCATGAACGAATCGTTGTCGGTATCGAGCGTCGAGGCGACAAAGCGGCCACCCGTCGTGATCACTCCACTCGATCCGACTACGACACCCTGCGGGTTGATCAAATAGACGCTGCCGGTCGCCGTGAGCGTGCCGAGAATCGTCGACGTGTTGCCGCCCGTGACGCGATTGAGCGTTGCACCGTTTCCATTGTCGAACGCGACGCGGTTGCCGCTACCGATCGAAAAGCCGTTCCAATCGATTACGCCGCGCGTCGAGGTTTGATTGATCGTGAGCGCCCCGCTCGATCCCGCGATCGAACCGCTCCCGGCCACGAAATGACCACCGTCGGGCAGAGCACCCGCATGCGCCGATGGCGCGACGCCGTACATCGCGGCTAGTGCGATGGCCGTGAGCTTGGGCTTGAGTCGAGCGCCCCATTCGTCCTTGCATCTCATCCGTCCCTCCACATCGATTCGGTTGCACAAATAAATGCTTGCGAAGCGTTTCCTCAGAATATTGAGTTGGGACGGCCATTATTGGATCGATTTGCGAATTGGGAGTCGTCGATTTATGCCAAATTCTCGTCCTTTATCGCCAGGAGGCTTGGAGAGCCGAGGCAATTGTGCGCGCGTTCAGGGTGCACTCGCCAGAGGCGAGCTACGAGCTATGTCCGGGCCGTATCATTTACCGAGGGAGAATCCCCACTGCCCTTGCGAACCGCTTTTTCACGCCCTTCCTGCTCTACATTTCTCCTTCAAAAAATCCACGAACACTCGTAGTTTCGATGGCATTTGCGTTCGACTCGGCATATAAAGCGAAAATCCGTCGAATGTCAGCGCCCAATCGTCGAGTACGCGCACGAGCCGTCCGTCGGCTAATTGCGGCCGAATATAATCTTCGATGACGTGCAGCAGCCCGACACCCTGCTCCGCAGCCATCACCATCGTGCGCAGATCGTTCGTCACGAAAGAGCCGTTCGGCTCCACCTCGAATACGCGGCGCGATGTCCCCGCACCCGCGCCCGATTCGGCGAATTCCCACCGATAAATGCCGCGGCTCGTCGAAAACCGATAGCGCAGGCAGTCATGGCGAATCAAATCGTCGGGCGTCTTAGGTTTGGGGTAGCGCGAAAAATACGCGGGCGAACCGGCCACGGCGATCCGCAGCGGCCCGGACAACGGCACCGCCACCATGTCGCGCGCGAGCCGCTCACCCAACCGAATGCCCGCATCGAAGCCCTCTGCGATCAAATCGGTCAACCCTTCATCGAGCGTGAGCTCTACCACGACGCGCGGATAGCGCTGCGCGAATTCGGCCAGATGCGGCATCACGAGCAAATCGCTGGCAATGCGAGGAAGGTTGACGCGCAACGTGCCTGCGGCTTCGCCTCGCGTTTCGTCGAGCGATTCGTACGCCGCCTCGAGCATCGACAACGCCGGACGCACGCGCTCGAGGAACTGCCCGCCCGCCTCGGTCAACGCGACGCGCCGCGTGGTTCGGTTGAACAATCGCACATTCAACTGTGCTTCGAGCGCGCGAATGGTCTGCGACAACGCCGATGCCGATACGCCGCCCTCCGCCGCGGCGCGCGTAAAGCTCCCATGACGGGCGACGCTCGCGAACGCCACGAGCGCCGGCAACTGAGTGGGGTCCACAGCGCCCTCCTTCGATCGGTTTTTATGAAGCATGGCTTCACAATGCATTCAGTTCGACGCTATTTTTCCACAAGATCAAAAGGCGCACGATACGTCCATCGACATTTCTTTCCGACCTCAGGAGCACCGACATGACGATGGACCGCTACACCCTGCTAGGCCGCTCGGGCCTGCGCGTTTCGCCGATTTCGCTGGGCACGATGACGTTCGGCGACGAATGGGGCTGGGGCGCCGACGAAGCAACGGCGCAGCGCCTATTCGATCTTTACGTGGACGAAGGCGGCAACTTCATCGATACCGCCGATCTGTATACAGAGGGCACGAGCGAACGCTTCGTCGGCAAGTTCGTCGCGGCCCGCGGCCTGCGCGACCGCGTCGTCATCGCGACGAAGTACAGCTACAACGCGCAAGCAGGCAACCCGAATGCGGGCGGCAATCACCGCAAGAATCTGATGCGGGCGCTCGAGGGCTCGCTCAAGCGCCTGAACACCGACTACATCGATCTGTACTACCTGCACACGTGGGATCGCATGACGCCCGTCGACGAAGTCATGCGCACGATGGACGACGCGGTTCGAGCCGGGAAAATTCGCTACGTCGGGTTGTCGGATACGCCGGCGTGGTTCGCGGCGCGCGCCCAAACGCTCGCGCAGTGGCGCGGCTTCGAACCCGTCGCCGCGATGCAGCTCGAGTATTCGATGATCGAGCGCAACGCCGAACTGGAGTTCGCGGATCTGGCCGCCGAACTGGGCATGGGCCTCGTCCCATGGAGCCCGCTCGCCATGGGCGTGCTCTCCGGCAAATACAAGCCATCGCAAGGCAGCTTCACGGGCAGCGGCCGGCTTGAAACGGTGCTCGCGCAAAATCCCGGCGCGAAACCGCCGCCGGGCTTCGACAAGCTGACCGAGCGCAATTTCCGCATCGTCGCCGAACTCGAAGGGGTGGCGCGCGAAGCCGATCGGCCGATGGCGCAAGTCGCGCTGAACTGGCTCCATCGAAAACGCGGCGTCTCGAGCATCATCGTCGGCGCGACGAAGCCCGAGCAGTTGCGCGACTCGCTGGCCGCGCTCGAGTTCACGCTCGAGCCCGCGCTCATCGCCCGCTTGGACGCCGCATCCGAGCCGGCGCGCCCGTTCCCGTACTACATGTTCGAGGACGGTCACCAGGCGCGCATCCACGGCCATGTGGACGTGCGCAGCAAGCCCGACGCGTACGACCGGCCCGTCAATGTGCCGGCGCCGCAGGCCAACGCTTAACAGTGACTTGGCGCCGAGCGGTTACCGGCGCCAAGGCCCCGCGGGCGAACTCGCGCAAACCTAGACCGTAGCCGCCAAGCGCGCCCTCAACGTCTTCGCCGCCCGGACCATATTGGCAAGCGCCGCTTCGGTCTCGGGCCAGCCGCGCGTCTTCAGCCCGCAGTCGGGGTTGACCCAAAGACGCTCGGCCGGCACCACTTCACAGGCCCGCTCGAGCAGCCGCTCCATCGCCTCCGCGGTAGGCACGCGCGGCGAATGGATGTCGTAGACGCCCGGCCCGATCTCGTTCGGATAGGAGAAAGCGCCGAAGCCGTCGAGCAGCTCCATCGCCGAGCGCGACGTTTCGATCGTGATGACGTCGGCGTCCATCGCGGCGATCGACGGCAGAATGTCGTTGAACTCCGAATAGCACATGTGCGTATGGATCTGCGTCTCGTCGGCCACGCCGGCCGCCGACATGCGGAACGCACGAGCTGCCCAGGCGAGGTACGCGGGCCAATCGCCCCGGCGTAGCGGAAGTCCCTCGCGGAACGCGGGCTCGTCGATCTGGATGATGCGGATACCGGCCTTTTCCAGGTCGACGACCTCGTCCCTAATGGCCAGCGCCAACTGCAACGCGGTGGTGGCGCGCGGCTGGTCGTCGCGCACGAAGGACCACTGCAGCATCGTCACGGGGCCCGTCAGCATGCCTTTGACGGGGCGGGTCGTCAGCGACTGCGCGTACTTGGCCGTCTCGACCGTCATCGGCTCCGGGCGATAGACATCGCCGTAGATGATCGGCGGCTTGACGCAACGCGACCCGTAGCTTTGGACCCACCCGTTCTCCGTGAACGCATAGCCCCAGAGTTGTTCACCGAAATATTCGACCATGTCGTTGCGCTCGGCTTCGCCATGCACGAGCACGTCGATGCCCAGCGCCTCTTGGCGGCGCACGGCCAGTTCGATTTCCGCGCGCATGCGCTCGAGATAGTCGAGTGCGCCCAGTTCGCCGCGCTTGTAGGCCGCGCGCGCTTGGCGGATGGCCGGCGTCTGCGGGAACGAGCCGATCGTAGTCGTCGGCAAGAGCGGCAGCCGCAACGCCTCGCGCTGAAGGCGATTACGCTCGGCGAATCCTTGCTTGCGGTTGGCCATCGCCTCGGTCACGGCGGCCACACGCTTTTGCACCAGCGCATTGACGACGGCGCCCGATTGCCGGCGCGAGGCCAACGCGGCATCGGCTTGCGCCAAAGCCGGCTCGGCGGCTTGCGCATCGTCGAGCGCTAGCGCGATCGTGCGCACCTCGTCGAGCTTTTCCGCGGCGAAGGCCAGCCATGATTTCAGCTGCGCATCGAGCTTGCGCTCGCCTTCGAGCGAGACCGGCACATGCAGCAGCGAGCACGACGGCGCGATCCAGAGCCGCTCGCCGAGGTCGGCGCGTAGGGCGGCGAGCGACTGCACGACAGCGCGCAGGTCGGTGCGCCAGATGTTGCGCCCGTCGACGACGCCGGCCGACAGCACCATGCCTTCCGGCAAGACGGCCCGCCATGCGTCGAGTTGTGCGGGCGCGCGAACGAGGTCCACATGCACGCCTTGAATCGGCAGCTTGGCGACGCGTGCGGCGTGATCGGCCGCCGTTTCGAAGTAGGTCGCGAGCAGCACCTTCACCCCGCAGGCGCCGATCGCCTCGTAGGCCGCGCTCAGCGCGTCGAGCCACTCCCCTTCGAGGTCCACGCAAAGCGCGGGCTCGTCCAACTGAACCCATTCGACGCCACGCGCTTTCAACGCGTCGACGATTCGCACGTACCGGTTGACGAGCCGCGGCAGCAGGCTCAAGCGGTCGAATCCGGCCACATGCGTCTTGGCCAGCCGCAGATAGGTGATGGGTCCAATCAGCACGGGCTTGACTGGCATGCCCAGGGCAAGTGCTTCGTCGACCTCGTCGAAAAACCAATCGACGCCGCCGTCGAACTGGGTGTCCGGCCCGAGTTCAGGCACCAGATAGTGATAGTTGGTGTCGAACCACTTCGTCATTTCCATCGCCGGCTGCGCTGCATTGCCGCGCGCCAGCTCGTAGTACTGAGCGAGCGTCAACGTGGCCGGGGTGAAGCCGAAGCGATGCGGCAAGGCCCCGAGCAATGCGCTCATGCCGAGCATCTGATCGTAGTAGGCGAAATCGCCGACGGCGACGCAATCGAGCCCAGCGGCGCGCTGCAGTTGCCAATGCCGCACCCGCAACGTCGACGCCACCTCGCGCAGATGCGCCTCGTCCGCCTCTGAGCGCCAAAACGCTTCTTGGGCAAATTTCAGTTCGCGCTGCGCGCCGACGCGCGGAAAACCAAGAATATGAGTCCGTGCCATAGCCACCTCGGAAATTGGGATGGCTGCCAGTCTGCGAGGCACGCTATCATTCATCAAGCGACATGTTTTCATCAATGTATGAATTCCACTCATATCTCAATTTTTTCAAACCCGCTGAGGCTCCATGCTTGAGATTCGCCATCTGCGCTCCCTGATCGCGATCGCCGAATCGGGCAAACTCGTCGCGGCCGCCGAGCGCGTTCACCTCAGTCAATCCGCGCTGTCGCACCAAATTCGCGACATCGAGACGCATTACGAGGTCTCGCTGTTCGAGCGCACGAAACAGGGGCTGCGCTTTACGTCCGCCGGCGAACGGCTGCTGCTGCTCGCCCGCGAGACGGTTGCCGCGCTGGCCGCCGCCGAACGCGACCTGCTTCGGCTGAAGGGCGACATGACAGGAGAGCTGCGGATCGTGCTCGAATGCCATACATGCTTCGATTGGCTCATGCCCGTCATGGACGAATTCCGCCGGCGCTGGCCCGAGGTCGAAGTCGATCTGGTCGCGGGCTTTCACGCCGACCCGTTGCGGCTGCTGAGCGACGGCAAGGCGGACGTCGTCATCGGCTCGATGCCGGCCGGCAAGCGCGGCCTGCACGTCGCGCCGCTCTTTCGCTTCGAAATCCTCGTCGTCCTCGCCAACGAGCACCGCTTGCGCAACAAGCGCCGCGTGGGTGCGCACGATCTAGACGGCGAAACGCTGATCACCTATCCCGTGCCGGAATCGCGCATCGATCTCATTCGCGAGGTGTTGGAGCCGGCCGGCATCAAGCTCGAGCGCCGTACGGCGGAACTGACGATCGCGATCATGCAGCTCGTCGCCAGCCGCCGAGGCATCGCCGCCCTGCCGAACTGGGGCGTGAAGAACTACGTCGACCACGACTACGTGCTGGCCAAGCGCGTGGAACCCAAAGGACTGTGGAGCGAGTTGTACGCCATTGCCGGCCAGGCCTTCGCGCATCGCCCCTACTTCGATGATTTCGTCACGATCGTTCGCGATACTTGCGCCGCCCAGCTCGAAGGCATCGAGTTGCTGCCCACGGCGCACTGACCCGGTCCGGAACAGCGCCTCGTGCAAGACGACACGCACCGACACGTGCGACTCGACACGGACAGTCGGCGAAAAGCGCCACAAGCTTGCGCAAGATGCGAAGCGCCTCGATACGCGTGAGTTTTTTTGATTTTCGTCAACGGATGTTCACGCGATCTTCAAAGCGCCGGCGAGTGTGCCGTTAATGCAACAAAGCGTTAAAAAAAGATTCGGCGCTGGCAAGGAAAGTGGAGCGCGTCGGATAATCGTTTCGTGCTAGGAGATAAATCATGGATGCCAAGCCCACCCACATTCCGACCCCCGACAAAGTGTCCAGCCCGGATCCGGAACCGGTAGGCGTTGAATTTTTGGCGGCCGAGCTGCCGGAGCACGTGCGCGCGTTTTTTGACGAGCAACGCAAGTCGTGCGAGCAAAAGTGACGATGGCGGGCGATCGGGCCTGCATCGCATGAGCGTTCGTATGCGCGGCGCGGCGCTGTCCGCGCTCGTGCTCTGCCTTGCGCTCTCGCTCGCTGCGCCCCGCGCACGCGCCGACGGCGACGAAACCGCCATGACAAACCTGATCGCGCTGGTTTCGCAGCGCTTGGCGTTGGCCGTCCCGGTCGCCCAATGGAAGTGGGCCAACCATCGTCCCATCACGGATGCACCGCGCGAAGCCGTGTTGCTGGCGGACGTCGATAAGCGCGCCGAAGCGGCGGGCGTGGAGCCTACGTTCGCGCACGCCTTCTTTCAGGATCAAATCGAAGCGAGCAAGCAAGTGCAGTCCGCACTGTTCGAGCGCTGGCGTGGCTCGCCGCCGTCCGAACCGGCGCCCGACCTCGCCACAAGCACGCGTCCTCAACTCGACCGGCTCACGGCCGCGCTCGTTCCCGCGCTCGCCCGAGTGCAACCGTGGCGCGAGGCCGCCGACTGTCCCGCACGGCTCGGGCGCGCAATCAAGAGCTGGAAAATGTTGACGCGTTACGACGCCGTCGATGCCGGCGCGCTCAATACCGCGCTGTCTCACGTCTGCCGGGCCGGCGGCGCGGGCGACGTCGGCTAGTTTCCCGCTCGTTCCTCTATCGGCGCGCGTTTCCAGCACGCCGTAGCGCCAAGGCCCACTCGCTCGCTAAGCCAAGCCTGCATCGGCGGTTTCGGCCGGCAATACCCCGCTTTCCAACGGTATGACGCGCAATCCTCGAGCGAGATGCGTCTGCAGAATTCGAAACGTTGCGGGTTCGAACACCCGCACGCGTTCGGTGGCGAGCGATCGCGCCTGCTCGAGCGACGGCGCGGAGCCAAGATAGCACCACCGGTCGACGACATGAAATACGCGCGACGCGGCGTCAATCCCCTGCTCCTCAAATACGATCGCCGATTCGAACGGCCAAGGGGCGTCGATCGGTTCGCCGCGTACGGAACGCGGCTGCCGGTTGTGCGCGGGGCGCAGCGTTCCGACCCACTGCGCCTCGGTCAGCAGCGCACCGATCTCGCCACCGGTCGCGAGCCATTGCACGCGCCGCACCTGCTCGGCGATCCGCAGCTCGCGCGCCGACCGCCGCTCCCCCGTTAAATGCGCTCGAACGCGCTGCCGCAGGCGTACGCTCCGTGCGACATAGAGCGGCAAGTCAGCCTCGCCGAAAAATGCATAGACCCCATGTCCGGCCGGCGCCGAATCGAGCATGTCTTCGGTGATGTCGCCAGCGATCCGATAGCGCCGTACCGTGCGGTCGATATGACCGCGCAGCACGTCGAGCGGCCATGCCGCGTGCAGTCGACGCCAGAACTGCCAGAGCAAATCGGCGTCCGCCAGCGCACGGTGGCGAGCGAGCGGTTCGAGCGCATGGCGCTCGATCAGCGCATCGAGCCCGTGCCGCTTCTCGTTGGGCCATAAGGCGCGGGACAGTTTGACCGTGCAAAGCACATCGGGATTGAACGCCAGCCCGGCGCGCTGGAACTCGCCGCGCAGGAAGCCGCGGTCGAAACTGGCGTTATGCGCCACGAACAGGCTGCCCTCGAGGCGGCCGAGCAAGCCGGCGGCAAGGGAGGCGAACGTCGGCGCGTCGCGCACCATGTCGTCGGTAATGCCGGTCAGCGACTGAATAAAAGGGGGAATATGCTGCTGCGGATTGACGAGTGTGCTCCAGCGCGACACGCCGGATGGCCCGATTTGCACAACGCCGATTTCGGTGATTCGGTGCTCTGCGACCGACCCGCCTGTGGTTTCGAGATCGACGAAAGCAATGGGTGTATCGATTGCCGGAACCGGTGGAAGTAAATCTGACATGAATAAGGGCGCTCGGGTGCTTCGTTGCACGAAGTATGCACCACCCGAGCGCCCTTGTAAGGATGCGTGCCGTGCCGGCTTGCGTCGTGACGACGGCGGCCGGGCGCGACGCACCCCGGACAAACGTATTACAGCGGTTGAATGTTCGCCGCTTGCTTGCCCTTCGGGCCGGTCTTCACATCAAACTGAACGCGTTGATTTTCTTTCAGAGACTTGAAGCCATCAGCTCGAATCTCGGAGAAATGCGCAAACACGTCCTCGTTGCCCTTATCGGTCGTGATGAAGCCAAAGCCTTTAGCATCGTTGAACCATTTGACGACACCGGTTTCCATAGTACAAATTCCCTCGAAATTTTAATAGACGGGCAGCGCCCTCCGCCTGAAGCCCAGCCTCGGAGGAGCAACGCCTCGGTCTCTCTGCCCGCGGGCGCCGCTCACTGGGTGATTCCGGCGCTGCTTTTATAAATGGTCAGTTAAGTGCTCGTCAAGAAATTTTTCATTAAATGGGGCGGCGGTGCATTTCATATGCATCTCGCACGAGCAAACGTCCGAGCTCCCGTCATAATTACCTGCAACAAACAAACAAAAACAAGCAATCAGGAAAATCTTTCGCTATTTGCAACAAGATATTTCTACTGTCAGTATTTTTCCGGGGTTGCTGTATAGACGGGCCGGCCTGATCATCGGAGTTAGACGATTTGCAGGAGACCGCCATGCGAGCCACCCCCATCAAGCGCTTCGTCTCCTGGCTCCTACACGTGCCCCATCTCGCGACGGCATCGATTGGCCAGACGAAGAGCGCAGCCACGTTACTTGAATTCGATCCGTTCTGGCACGGCGACCACTGGCAGAACCTGCTGGCTTCGCCCATGGATGCACGACATTACGTGATGGAAGACTGGGCACTTCCGCTCGAGAACGACGAGGTGCAGGAGCGCGCGTCCGAAGCCAAGCACGGACGCGCTCGGCGCCGCGTCGAGTAAGTCGAGAAGGGAAGGCGAAGGCGAAAAAAAACGCGGCTGAAAGGCCGCGTCGACAAAGGTTTGGAGACGTCTTTTCTTGACGAAAAGTCTGCTTGGGCAAGCAGAACCGGCAGTATAGCGAGGTCGGACTAAGGTATTAAGTTCGCATTCCGCAATCTTCTCTTTCAAAAAACTCAATAATCATACATAACACCGACGACCGGATTTAGAGCATAAAGTTTCGCGTGTCGTAAACGCAACGACAGGCGTTTTTCCTTTCCGCCTCTGCCCCCATCAAGTCGAAACAAATTCTTACGTATCAATGACTTACGTAAGAAGCACTGCCATTTCCGATCAATCAATACTTTATTGCCGTTTTCGAAAGGCGCGTTCGAGCGAAGCGCTCCTTACACTCGACCCAGTTCGGAGAAACGGACCTGTTGCATCGATTTTCCGCATGTCGCGCCGAAGCGGGAGCGCAACTGTCCCGCTTCGGTCGACGCCTCTCGCGACAGCCCAAGGACCTTCCTGATTCTGGAGAGAAAGATGAAAAAGACCCTTCTAGTCGGCGCCCTGACCGGTGCATTCGCGACGATGGCGCACGCGCAGAGCAGCGTGACGCTGTATGGCCTCATCGACGCCGGCATCACTTATACGAACAACCAAGGGGGCCATAGCGCCTGGCAGCAAACGACAGGATCGGTCAACGGTAGCCGGTGGGGCTTGCGCGGCAGCGAGGACCTGGGCGGCGGCCTGAAAGCCATCTTCACGTTGGAAAACGGCTTCGGCATCAACAACGGCACGCTCAAGCAAAACGGCCGCGAATTCGGCCGTCAAGCCTGGGTCGGCCTGAAAAGCGACCAATTCGGCACGGTCACGCTCGGCCGCCAGTATGACGACGTCGTCCAGTACCTCGGGCCGCTAGCGCTCACGGGCACGCAGTACGGCGGTACGTATTTCGCCCACCCGTTCGACAACGACAACCTCGACAACTCGTTCCGCGTCAACAATTCGGTCCACTTCCAAAGCGCGGACTACGGCGGCTTCAAGCTCGGCGCCATGTACGGCTTCTCGAACACGGCCGGCCAGTTTTCGAACAACCGCGCTTACAGCGTCGGCGCTTCGTACACATGGAGCGGGCTGAACGTCGCGGCCGCCTATATGCAGTTGAACAACGACATCAACAACCTGGCGCAAACCGCGGCATCGCCCGGCGCCGTCGCGGGCGACGCCGCGTTCGTCGCGAGTCGCCAGCGCACGTGGGGCGGCGGCCTGAACTATACGTTCGGTCCGGCCACGGCCGGCTTCGTCTTCACCCAAACGCGTCTGGACAACGCGCTCGGCGTGAACGCGGCCAACGCCGGCACTGCCTCGACGCTGGCCCTGCCCGGCGGCGGCGCACGCTTCAACAACTATGAACTGAACGCCCGCTATGCGCTGACCCCGGCGGTGAGCCTCGCCGGCGCCTACACGTACACCGACAGCACGATCGGCGGCGTGCATCCGAAGTGGAATCAGTTCAATTTGCAAGCCGACTATGCGCTTTCCAAACGGACCGACGTCTACCTCGTCGGCGAATTCCAGCACGTCGTGAACAAGGGCACGGGCATTGGCGCCGTCATCAACGGCTTGAACATGTCGTCGACCGACAAACAAGTCGCCGTGACAGCTGGCCTGCGTCATCGATTCTAAGCACTCGCGTTCCGGCGTGTCGCCGCCGGTCCACGATAAGGCGCCGCTCTACGCGGCGCTTTTTTCTTGGCGCCGACGCCCGCGAGCGTACCGCCTAAGCTTAGTCCGGCCTAGCCGGCCGGCGGATAGCGGACATCGATCACGTCGATCTGCTCGGGGCCAGCAGGCGTGTGCAGCGTAACGGTGTCGCCGATGCGCGCCTTCAAGAGCGCCCGGGCAACCGGTGAAATCCAGCTTACGTGACCGCGATCGAGATCCACCTCGTCGACCCCCACGATCGTGACCGTGCGCACATCGCCGTCCTGCGCCGCGTAATCGACCGTTGCGCCGAAAAACACTTGATCGATGTTCTCTTGCTTGCTGGCGTCGACCACTTCCGCCAGATCGAGCCGTTTGGTCAAAAATCGAATACGCCGGTCGATCTCGCGCAGGCGGCGCTTGCCGTAAATGTAATCGCCATTCTCCGAACGATCCCCATTCGAAGCCGCCCATGAGACGAGCTTGACGACCTCCGGGCGTTCTTCGTCGATAAGATGAAGCAATTCGTCGCGCAAACGCTTATGACCGGCGGGCGTCATGTAGTTCTTTGCGCCGGCGGGCATCTCCGGCTGGCCGATGTCGAGATCGTCGTCGTCGGCGTCGCTCGACTCTTTCACAAATGCCTTGTTCATTGTGCGGATCACTACGTGAGTCAATCTTCAAGCGTACACGATCGGACGCGCGGGAAGAAACATCCAACAAACCGCCCTCGATGTCTTCCCTTTTCCCAGAAGTTTGCTATAATTTCGCTTCTGCGTGCGGCTGTAGCTCAGTTGGATAGAGTACTTGGCTACGAACCAAGGGGTCGTGGGTTCGAATCCTGCCAGCCGCGCCACCTATAAAGGGCCTTCCATTCGGAAGGCCCTTTGTTTTTGCGGCCTCCCTTTCGTTCTTCGTAGGAAAGGCCTGGCGAGCCCACCGCACCGCGACGGGCCCGGCACCTTCACCCTCACTCAATAGTCGCCGCGCTCTCGCTCGATGCGCATGCCGCCATCGTGCCGGTGATGACCGTCTTCGCTGGGACGCTCGCGCACAATCCGCATGACATCGGGGTTCGTCCTAACTCGGCGCATCACGTTCGCCAGATGCACGCGGTCACTTACCTGGATAACGAATCGCAGTACGGTCGACTCTTGGGACACGTCCTCGTCCATTGCAATATGCACGATGTTCGCGTCGGCCGACGTGATGTCGGCGGCCACCCGCGCGAATACGCCCTTCACGTTGCGCACGAGCACCTTAACGGCCACGTCGAACAACCGGCCCGGCTGGGGCGCCCATGCCACGTCGATCCAACGCCCCGGATCGCGCCGGTGAATGCGCTGCGCAACCCGGCAATCCGTCGTATGAATCGCCATGCCCAGGCCGATGCCGATGTAGCCCATGATGTCGTCGCCCGGAATGGGCCTGCAGCACGCCGACAGCTGCACCGACATCCCCTCGGTGCCCGTGATGACGACCGGAGGCGCATGCGGCGCGCCGGCATGATTGCCATGCTCGCCGCGGCCATGATCCTCATCGCCATCGCGCCCGCTGATGAGCACCTCGATCCGCTTGGCCATGACAGCCGCCACGCGACGTCCAAGGCCGATGTCGGCGAAAATTTCCTGCCGGTTTTTGTTGCCGGTCCATTGCACGAGCTTGTCCCATACCTCAGGCTCGACATCGGCCAGCGCCAGGCCGTATCCCTTCAAGCTCTGGTCGACGAGGCGCTCGCCCAGCTGAACCGACTCGTTCAGCCGCATTGTCTTCAGATAGTGACGAATGGCCGAACGTGCCTTGCCCGTGCGGACGAAGCCTAGCCAAGCCGGGTTCGGTTTCGAGTACGGCGCCGTAATGACTTCGACGATATCGCCGCTCTTGAGCTCGGTGCGCAGCGGCAACAGCTCATTGTTGATTTTGACGGCGACGCATTGATTGCCGAGATCGCTGTGAATCGAATAGGCGAAATCGAGCGCCGTCGATCCGCGGGGCAGCGCCATGATCTTCGACTTCGGCGTAAAGACGTAGACCGCATCGGGGAACAAGTCGATCTTCACATGCTCGAGGAATTCGCTCGAATCCCCCGCTTCGCTTTGAATGTCGAGCAACGACTTGAGCCACTGATGCGCGCGCTTTTGCACGTCGTTCAGATCGGCGCCGCCGTTCTTGTAGAGCCAGTGCGCCGCCACGCCGGCCTCGGCGATCTCGTGCATCTTGCGCGTGCGCACCTGAAACTCGATCGGCGCGCCGAACGGGCCGACGAGCGTCGTATGCAGCGACTGATAGCCGTTGACCTTCGGGATCGCGATGTAGTCCTTGAACTTGCCCGGGACCGGCTTGTAGAGCGCGTGCAGCACGCCGATGCAGGTATAGCATTCGAGCGCGCTGTCCACCACGACACGAAAACCGTAGACATCGAGCACTTGCGAGAACGACAACTGCTTGTCGCGCATCTTCTTGTAGATGCTGAAGATGGTCTTCTCGCGGCCGGTGACCTCGGCTTCGAGCTGCGCGTCGGCAATCGCACGCTGCACCGATTCCAAGATCTTGCCGACTACCTCGCGCCGGTTGCCGCGCGCGGCCTTGACGGCCTTCTCGAGCGTGGCGTAGCGGTGCGGGTTGAAATTCGCAAAGCTTAGATCCTGCAGCTCGCGATAGGTGTTGTTCAAGCCGAGGCGGTGCGCGATCGGTGCGTAGATGTCGAGCGTCTCGCGCGCGACGCGCCGGCGTTTCTCGGGCGGCACGGCGCCGAGCGTGCGCATGTTGTGCAGCCGGTCCGCCAGCTTGACCAGGATCACGCGGACATCGCGCGCCATCGCGAGCAGCATTTTGCGGAAGTTCTCCGCCTGCGCCTCCTCGCGATTGCGAAACTCCATTTTGTCGAGCTTCGAGAGGCCATCGACGAGTTCGGCCACCTTCGGGCCGAAACGCTCCGCGAGCTCGGTTTTCGTGACGCCCTGGTCTTCCATGACGTCATGCAATAGCGCGGCCATGATCGACTGCGCATCGAGCTTCCAGCCGGCGCACGTTTCGGCGACGGCGACAGGGTGCGTGATGTACGGCTCGCCGCTGTGGCGATATTGGCCTAGGTGCGCCTCATCGCCGAAGTGGAACGCGGCCTTGACCTCTTTGATCTCTTCCGGGCTCAGATAGCCAGCCAGCATCGAGGTCAGTTTCGCAATGGAAACGACATCGTGCCTGCGGGGTTGCTCCGGGGTGGCGGTCGGCCCGAACAGGTGGCGAAACGATTGTTCGAGAACCGCGTCGATGTACTTGCGCGCCGGGCCGGGCGCTTCGACGTCTTGCTCGTGCTCGAGATGCACGGAATCGGCTGAAGCGGAGGCGGACGATGGGGTAGCGCTCATTTTCGCCTCCGTATCGATCGCTATGCGGGCTATGCGCGAGCTGGCATGGCAGAGGACAACGCTAGGCACGCGATGCGCCTAGCGTGTCTGATGCTTCAGACGGGGACCTTCTTCAGCATCTCCAGGCCGACTTGCCCCGAGGCGATCTCGCGCAGCGCGACGACCGTGGGTTTGTCGCGGCTTTCGATCTTCGGCGTGTGGCCTTGCGCGAGCTGACGTGCACGATACGTCGCGGCAAGCGCCAGCTCGAAACGATTCGGGATTTGCTTCAGGCAGTCTTCGACGGTAATGCGGGCCATGTTTCGAAATTCCTTCTCAATATGTTGCTCATTCTACCTTATGTGCGCAAGGACTCGCCTTCGCGCGCCCTCAGTCGGCATGCGGCAAATGAATGCCGAGTTCGACGAACAGCTCCGTATGTCGTGCGTATTGCGAGGCGAAGCGCAGACGCGTCGCGTCGACCACGCACTGCAACTGCTCGAGCGCGCGCTCGAAATGCTCGTTGATGATGACGTACTCCGATTCGGGCGCATGCGCGATCTCGCTGCCGGCCGCGAGCAGCCGGCGCGTGATGACGTTCGGCTCGTCTTGCCCGCGCTTCTTGAGCCGCTCTTCGAGCGCGGTGAGCGACGGCGGCAGAATGAAGACTTCCACCGCGTTGCGGAACTGCTTTTTCACCTGCTGCGCACCTTGCCAGTCGATTTCGAGCAGCACGTCGTGGCCGCTTTTCATCTGCTCTTCGATCCACAAGCGCGAGGTGGCGTAGTAATTGCCGTGTACTTCGGCGCTCTCGAGGAATTCGCCGCTGCCGTGGCGCGCGAGGAAATCGTCGACCGTGGTGAAGTGATAGTGCTGGCCATCCTGTTCGCCCGGACGCGGCTTGCGGGTCGTGTACGAAATCGACAGACGGATCGCCGGATCGCGCGCGAGCAGCGCATTCACGAGCGTCGACTTGCCCGCGCCCGAGGGCGCCACCACCATGAAGAGATTGCCCGGGTAGGCGCCGGCGTAGGGATTGCGCGGCGCTTGGCGCGGCGCGCTCGATTCGTGCGTGGGCTCGATCATGATCGCTCTTACTCCAGGTTTTGCACTTGCTCGCGCATCTGCTCGATCAGCAGCTTGAGCGTCATCGACGCATCGGCCAGTTCCTTGGCCGCCGCCTTCGAACCGAGGGTATTCGCCTCTCGGTTGAGTTCTTGCATCATGAAGTCGAGGCGCTTGCCGACCTTGCCGCCCTTCTCGATCACGTGCCGCGTTTCGTTCAAATGCGCCGTCAGGCGCGAGAGCTCTTCGGCGATATCGATGCGAATGCCGTACATCGTCACTTCTTGACGAATGCGCTCGGCGATCTCCTCGCGCGAGACGATGGTCGCGGCCGCATCGGGTGCCGCGAGGCCGAGCGCTTCCTGCAGCCGCTCGACGATCTTCTGCTGATGCTTGGCGATGAGCTCCGGCACGAGCGGCGTGATGCGCGCGACGATCGCTTCCATTTCCGTGACGTTGCCGAGCAGCATGGCCGCAAGCTGCGCGCCCTCGCGCGCGCGAACGTCGACGAGTTCGCCGATCGCTTGCTTGCCGCACGCGAGCACCGCGTCGCGCAACGCATCGGGGGACACGTTCGATTCGGCGAGCACGCCGGGCCAGCGCAGAATCTCGCCGGTGCGCATGCGCTCGCAGCCCGGGAACGCCTCGAGCACCGCACGCTCGAGCGTGGCCAGTTGATCGAGCGCGTCGCGGTTGAGCGAGCCGGCCATCGCCGTTTGTTCACTGCGCTGGAAATTCACGCGGATGTCGACCTTGCCGCGCGAGAGCTTTGTCATCAGCATTTCGCGCAGCGTAGGCTCGCACGTGCGCGCCTCCTCGGGCATGCGAAAGTTCAGATCGAGAAAACGCGAATTCACGGTGCGCAGTTCGACCGAGACGCTCATGGCGCCGGTGCCGCCGGCGGCAGCGAGTTCGCGCGTTGCGCTCGCGTAGCCTGTCATGCTGTAAATCATCGTCCGTCTCGCGATTGGGGCCGTCGCCGGCCGGTTGTTCGAGCCGCTTCGCGCGTCGACCCGGCGCGAAAGCGTTGAAAGCGCATTATCCCATTTTTGTCGGGCACGCCTGCCGTAGCGGGCTCCTACCCGGCACGCGGCATGCATCGCCGTCGAAACGGTAAAATTGCGGTTTCTCCCCTTTCCTCGCGGCGCACGCCGCTTCCCAGCCTTTCATGCCGACCATGACCGATACCGTCCAACGCCCGAGCGGGCGCACCGCCGACGCACTGCGCGAAGTGCGCATCACGCGCCACTACACGAAGCATGCCGAAGGCTCGGTGCTCGTCGAATTCGGCGACACGAAAGTCATCTGCACGGCGAGCGTCGTCGAGCGCGTGCCCGAGTTCTTGCGCGAGCGCAATCAAGGCTGGCTCACCGCCGAATACGGCATGCTGCCACGCGCCACGCATACGCGCAGCGATCGCGAGGCGGCTCGCGGCAAGCAAACGGGCCGCACGCAGGAAATTCAGCGGCTGATCGGCCGCGCGCTGCGCGCCGTGTTCGACCTCGAGCGGCTCGGTCCGCGCACGGTCCATATCGACTGCGACGTGATTCAAGCCGACGGCGGCACGCGCACGGCAAGCATCACCGGCGCATTCGTCGCGGCGCACGATGCTGTCTCCAAGCTCATTGCCGCCGGGCGGATCGCCCAATCGCCGATCACCGATTATGTCGCCGCCATTTCGGTCGGCGTCTATGAGGGCGTGCCCCTGCTCGACCTCGACTACGCCGAAGACTCGCGCTGCGACACCGATATGAACGTCGTCATGACGGGAGCGGGCGGTTTCGTCGAAGTGCAGGGCACGGCCGAAGGCGCGCCGTTCTCCCGCGACGAAATGAACGCGCTGCTCGACCTCGCGCAGCAGGGAATCCGCACGCTCATCGACAAGCAAAAGGCGGCATTGGGGACGCGCGATGAGTGAGCGCGTCGTCGTCGCATCGAACAATGCCGGCAAGTTGCGCGAGTTTTCGGCGATGCTCGGTGAAGCGGGCATCGCGCTCGTCGCCCAAGGCGAGCTTGGCGTACCGGAGGCGGAGGAGCCTCATGCGACTTTCGTCGAAAACGCGTTGGCCAAGGCCCGCCACGCGGCGCGCCTGACCGGGCTGCCGGCGCTCGCGGACGACTCGGGGCTCTGCGTGCGCGCGCTCAACGGCGAACCGGGCGTGTACTCTGCGCGCTATGCGCAACGCGCGGGCGGAGAAAAGAGCGATGCGGCGAACAACGCCCACTTGGTTGCGCGCCTACAAGGCGTGACGGACCGGCGAAGCTACTACTACTGCGTACTCGTACTCGTGCGCCATGCCGACGATCCGGAACCGCTCATCGCCGAGGGCCGCTGGCACGGCGAGATCTTGGATACGCCGCGCGGCGCCCATGGCTTCGGCTACGACCCGCACTTTTTCTTGCCTGAATTGAACGCGACCGCCGCCGAGCTCGACCCCGCGGTCAAGAATGCGCGCAGCCACCGCGCGACCGCACTGCGGGCCTTGCTGGCGCGGCTCGAGGAGGATCGAAAATGATCGGCACCCGCGCGGGCGTCGTGCAGGCGTTTACAGCGCCCGGCGCGATCCATCTCACATCCTTGCCGCCGCTTGCGCTCTATGTGCATTTCCCATGGTGCGTGCGCAAGTGCCCTTATTGCGATTTCAATTCGCACGAGTGGAAAGGCGAGCGATTCCCCGAAGACGACTATCTCGGCGCGCTGCGCGCCGATCTTGAACAAGCGCTGCCGCTGGTTTGGGGCCGACAGGTGCACACGGTCTTTATCGGCGGCGGCACGCCGAGCCTGCTGTCGGCGCGTGGGCTCGATCGCCTCCTGTCGGATATTCGCGCCTTGCTGCCGCTCGATGCCGATGCCGAAATCACGATGGAGGCCAATCCGGGCACGTTCGAAGCCGAGAAGTTCGCGCAGTTTCGCGCGAGCGGCGTCAATCGTTTGTCGGTAGGGATTCAGAGCTTCAACGAAGCGCATTTGAAGGCGCTGGGGCGCATCCACGATTCGGGCGATGCGCATCGGGCGGTCGAAATTGCGGCGCGCCATTTCGAGAATTTCAATCTCGACCTCATGTTTGCGCTGCCGCGGCAAACGTTGGACGAATGCCGTGCCGATATCGAAACGGCGCTTTCGTTCGCGCCGCCGCATTTGTCGCTTTACCATCTGACACTCGAACCGAACACGCTCTTCGCGAAGTTTCCGCCTGCCCTGCCCGACGACGACGCGTCGGCGGACATGCAGGAATGGATTCACGAGCGCACGGCGGCGGCCGGCTACGAGCGGTATGAAGTATCGGCATACGCAAAACCGCATCGCCAAAGCAAACACAATCTGAACTATTGGCGGTTCGGCGATTATCTGGGCATCGGGGCGGGCGCGCATTCGAAGTTGTCGTTCGCCCATCGAATCGTTCGGCAGGCGCGCTACAAGCATCCGCAGACGTTCATCGAAGAGGCGCGTGCCGGTGCGCCGGTACAGGAAGAGCACGAAGTCTCCACGCGCGATTTGCCGTTCGAATTCATGCTCAACGCACTGCGGCTCGTCGAAGGCTTTCCCGTGCACCGGTTCATCGAACGGACGGGGCTGCAGCTGACATCGATCGAGCCTGCATTGCAGGAGGCGGAGCGGCGCGCTCTGATCGAGCGTACGTACGAGAAAATCGCGCCGACGCCGCTCGGCCAGCGGTTTTTGAACGACTTGCAGGCGCTGTTCTTGAACGAACGGGACGATTGATCCGCGAAGCGATCAAACCCGTGATGCGGGCGGCGCCGCGTTTCGGGTTACAATCGCGCCTCTCGGAGGGCTGGCAGAGCGGTTGAATGCACCGGTCTTGAAAACCGGCAAGGCTTTACGGCCTTCGTGGGTTCGAATCCCACGCCCTCCGCCAGAAGATGCAGCAAGCGTTAAGCCCTGTTGCCCCAGCTACAGGGAAACCTCTGCCGTCAGCGCGTCCCATGGCGCAGTCAAGCGCCCATCTTCGCGGACAATGAGCCCAGCTCCCTCTAGGATCGCGACGTCTTCGTGTACGCGCTTATAATCGCGCTCCAGTTCGCGAGCCAAAGCCTTGACGCTATCCGCACCTGTCCGGTGCAGGTGGCGAAGCAATTCCAATCGCTTCGGCGTCAGCGCCGTCATCATCTCTTCCAACGAAAGAAACGTTACGTGCCGTTCTTCGAAACTCTCGCCGGCCATCGCCCGCTCGAAGGCCGACGAGAAACGCCGGCCCATGTCCCGGGCGCTACCCACGTGCGCAGTCAACTTGCTCATTTCACGCTCCTTTCTCGTTCGACATCATCCAGAAAATCCGTCACCATCTGCTCCGCAGTTGAGAACATGTATGGTTCTTCCTGGCTGCCATAATGCCGGTGATCGCCTTTACCACGCTCGTTGTCGTAGCCGATTATCCGTCGGCCACCCCGTCCATAAAACAGGCTGTACTTCAGGCCGTGCGGCCTTTCGGCATCGCGCTCCGGTAATCGCCAGATGCGCATTTCTAGGATGGCTCCGTCCGGATAGACGGTCCGATCTTCGAACAACAGCGTCGCTTTCTTTCTCATATGGCGTAGCATGCCATAGCCGACCTTATGGCGTCAACCGCCATAGCGATTCGTGTGTGCGTCACCGACCCGACTGGCGCACCCCTCCGGCACAAACGTTGCACCCCTCCTTCGAAGCGGATCGCGCTCGAACAACCCTCATCGCACGATCCCGCCGCTTTCCGGAGGAACGACGATGGGCACCACCGAAGACACATCCCTGCCGCAATTCGACCGACCATTCCGATTGTTCGCAGCCGATTCGCGCGTACTCGCTCAAAACGCAGCTGGCAAAATCATCGACATCGGCGAGTTCGCTTGTCTGCCCGATGGCGCATGTCAAATCACGCTAGACGTCGACGCCGTCGATTCCGGCCCACAGCGCGATCCACAAGCCGCCCTTGGCGCGCTCGCCGCTGTCCTGACGTTCGACTACCTCGACGGGTTGTTCACGAGCGAAGGCGAGGCAAAGTTCGAGGGGTTGATCGAAACGTTGCCGCATATCGAGTTCACGTTACCTGAAACGATGCCGCGCGAACTCGTCGATCGCAGGCCGCCCGAAATCTTCTAGCGCAAGTGCGTACCGCTGGCTAAAGCCGATACGTCGACCGACCAGTCGCACAGTCGATCGATCGCTCGTTCCCACGGCGTTTTCCGCGCAAACGTTTTTCTCTAAGAAGAAATAGGGCGCCGTCAATTCATTCGCGTTTTTTACTTCACGTAACGGCATTTTTTTTGTAGATTCTCGTTCGCCGCAGCCTAACCGATCGGGGCCAAGATCGAGGTTTCGGCTGAGACGTACCGATATCCATTCGTTTTATAACAAATAGATTACAAGCAAATGAGAACCTACAAACAAGTTGCTCTATCGATGGGGTTAGGGTTGTCCGCATTGTTGGCGGCCTGCGGCGGAGGTGGAAGCAGTAGCACTACCGCACAAAGCAGCCAACCCACGCTTAGCGCGGATCAGCAAACGTTCGAGCAATTCACGCTCGGATCCAATCAGGCATACCAGGTAAGTTGGTCGCTGCCGGTTTCTGGCACACCCTCCGCGGGCTCCTACCTGACCGAGGCGCACGCTTCGGTCGCCGCTTCCCCCTTGACCGCCGGCACGCAAGCGCTCAACGCGACGACACCCACCTCGCTTGCCAATACCCTGGGCGTACCCTCGACTTGGATACCCGGGCGGTATTTGATCAATGGCGCGATCGTCGTCGGCTCGCTGTCGCTCAATAACGTGAGCTACCAAGGCACCGCGATTAAAGTCGACTTGCTCTCCGCAGATGGGAGCACGGTCGTCGAAAGCAAATTGCGCAGCAATCTCTCAATCGTGCCCTTGAGCGGCCTCGTGAAATCCGCACCGACCGAGCTTCAACATTGGCTCAGCTTGCTTTACTTCAATCCGGCGCTCCTGAGCTCTTCAGCAAACTGGACGTCCGGCGCTGCCTATTTGCAATATACGGCCACGCAGGCAGCCGACACTTATACGGTCGTCGACTACACCGGCGCCACTACTGGAAGCACGCCGAATCCGGTTGCGACGGGTACGACGATCTCGGCGTTGATGACCGCCGGGGGCATCATGTCGAGTTCGGACGGTACAACCTACACGCTCAGCAATGGTTCAGTGTCGACGATCAACGGCGTGAAGACCTATGTCGCCACGGCGGCTCGGCCGAATCTGACGACCACCGAGTATCGGACGTACTACGAGCTCAACGGCAACGTGTACACCGGCAGTCTGATTAAGGCGGGCGCCGTCGCCGGAGGCACTGCGTACTGGGTCGCCTCGGGTGGGGGCAACACGGTCAACTACTCGCAGCAGGTTCAGATCCGTCTGAACGCGTCGGCCGTTGCGAGCCTGAAGGCAGCGGTCACGTTCTAAAGGAACGACTTGCGCCGCAGATGTCCAAGCGGCGCATCAAGCGGGAATCGGCCGCTCGGCATGGGGGTTGCTGCACGCAGCGTAGCCCCCTTTCGAACGATTAGGCCGCCGGACGTCCGGCGGTCCGACATGCCTCCATGACTCCCCCGTCCCGCAGCGCGCCGACGGCGCGCGCCGCGCCCGAATTCGATCTCGATCAGCATCCGCAAACGCTCGACGAATGCCGCCTCTGCCCGCTATGGCACGATGCGACGCAGGGCGTACCCGGCGCCGGGCCCGCGCACGCACCGATCATGCTGGTGGGCGAGCAGCCGGGCGACAGCGAAGACCGTGCGGGCGAGCCGTTCGTCGGCCCCGCCGGCCGGCTGCTCGACGATGCCCTACGCGAAGCCGGCGTCGCTCGTGGCGCCGTGTACGTCACCAACGCCGTTAAGCACTTCAAATGGGAGCCGCGCGGTAAGCGCCGCATGCATAAGACCCCGGCACAGCGGGAAGTCGATGCCTGTCGCTACTGGCTCGACCGTGAGCTGGCGCAGGTTGCGCCCGCGGTAGTCGTCGCGCTCGGCTCGACCGCGCTCAAGGCGCTGCTCGAAGATTCCCGCGCCCGGCTGCAGGATCATCTCGGCAAACGCACCCATCTCGAGGGACGTACCGTGCTCGCAACCTGGCACCCGTCCTATGCGTTGCGCGCCCCCGATTCCGACACACGCGATCGTGCCTACGCCGACATCGTGCGCACACTGGCTCACGCCAAGCGAATCGCTCACGCACCGAGCCCGAGCGAACCGGACTGACACGGGCTGCGACGTATCTCGCATTACTGTTTCCGCGATCGTTCGGCAGTCCCCTGCGAGGGGGCGAAGCAGTCCGAATTCACATCGCATTTCGTCCGCGCACATCTTTCACAGGCGACCATCCCCTTCCGCGCTTATTTCCGCGACCGGCATGAGGGCATCGATCAATCGTCCTATCACGCAGCGCGGCGGTCGCTTCCAAGGAGAAGAACGTCATGACCGATCCCGTCGTGCGCGTGAGCAATCACGCCAGCCAAAAGATCTGCATCGCAGGCGATCCAAACTGGGACGATCAAGCCCTGCTCATCAACGGGCGCACCGCCAACGGCACACGCTGCTTCTCGCCCGGTTCGCAGGCCGAGATCAGCATTCGCCTTGGCGCCGATACCGAGCCCGACGAGCAACTCATGGGGGTCATTTTCGCGGACGGAAAAGACTTCAACTACGGGCGAGCAGGCGCCTATCAAACAACGATCGGACATCGCCCTGAATCAGGCTTGATGGACGTGATCGATGAACATACTATTCGTACACCTGCCGTGCAGTATTCGGTTGCGAATCAAACGCAGTGGTCGATGGACATGACGTTCACCGATTCCTGACGCATCTCGCGCATCGGGCATAAGGCTCCGCACGGTTAGGCAAAACGCTTGCTCACGCTTATCGCATAAGGCGTCGTTGCCCGAAGACGGAGGCATTATGCGAAATCACCGTTTGACGGCCGCGTTGCTCTGTTCGCTCGCGACCGGTGAATGCTTCTCGCTCGTCTGCGCGGCGGCTCATGCAGCAGATGGGGCCAGCGCGCAGCCAACCCGCGCCGCCTCGACGCCGAGCGCGCTGTCGCCCGCAATGGATACCCCGCAGCGTCAAGCGGCGGTGGCCGGCTTGGCGTCATTAGCCGTGCGTTTACCCGCCGTTGCACCGCCTAGCCGAGCGCACCGAATTTTCGATGTCGACGACTACCGCACGCTACGCGATGCGACGATCGGCGACGGATTCGAAACCTTTCTCGTCGATCCTCATGCCCTGGTGTCGGGCAAGCGACTCCGTCAAGCGCTCTACGGCAGCGGCGAGTGGCGGTTCGTCGTCATGGCGAACGGAAGAGGCGTCGGGCTCATTACCGTTGCACGGATGAACGGCAAATGGTCGATGGTCGAAGCCGGCGCGAGCGAGCTGGCGAACGAAATCGAATCGGTCGCGGGCCGGTACGCTCGGCAAAGCCCATCGGCGCAGCTGCGTTTCGTCCGCAGTCCGCAAGCCGTCGCCGACTTCATTGAAGTGTCGGCGGCTAACGCGGCCATGCCGGCGAGCGAACCCGTCTACGTACCGCTAGCCAGCGCGAGAGCCTTGCTCGCCCGCGCGCGCACCCAGGCAACGGCGCCCGAATCGACCCTATCGGAAACCGCGCTCGGCGACGTGCTGCGGCCAAGCATAGAGCGCGGTCTGAGCGATCCCGAATTTGCACATTGAAGAGCGTTCACCGTGAACATCAAGACCTGCGCCCGAATCGCTTCTTCCGCGGCGATTGCGGCGTCGCCCATCTTCGTTGCGGCTAACGGGCAGCAAATCGAGCTGCCATTGGTGACGCAAACGCACAGCGAATGGTGCTGGGCAGCTGCCTCGAAAGCGATTCTCGCTTACCGCGGCGTGTCGAGCACGCAGTGCGGCATCGCGAATTGGGTAGGCTCGATCGGATATGCCTGCCGGAGCGCGCCGTTCGACTGGAACGATCCGGCCAATTCGCCGAACACGATCGCCGGCACCACCGGCATCAGCGGGATCCTTTGGTCGCTGGGACGACACGACTCGCGGTACTACAGCGTCCCGCTGTCCTTCGGCAGCGTCGTAGCGGCCGTTGATCGCGGCGACCCCGTAGTCATTCTCTGGACGTGGTGGGGCGGCGGCGGCCACTTCATCGTCGTGCACGGCTATGACGATCGGCAAAACACGCTCTACTTCATGAATCCTTGGCCCGGAGAAGGCGAAGGCTACGGCGACTACCGCTGGATGCGCTACGGTTCCGGCGACATGGGCACGCACTCATGGGCCGAATCGCTCGTCGTCTACTGATCGGCAACCAAGAATCCGCTGCCTATGCCGCTGCCTATTTCTGCAATGCATGCAGACATGCCTTCGACTAGTTGCCCCGAAAGTCCGTGCTGTGTGCCGACGCACGATCGCAGGCCAAATCGGGATGCACCGGCACGCGCCATTGACTACGCTGGAATGCATATCGCCTCGCGCTCGACCTAGCGCGCAAAGCACAACGTCGTCAACACCGCCATGGAACGTTATCTCGCGTGCTATTTCCCATCGCGCGCCCGCTTGCCGGCGCGCTTCGCCGCACTCGGCGCATTGCTCCTCGCATCGGCGTGCACGATTACGCCGCCCTCGCGTCCCCCCGCGGCCGCCCTTCCCCCGCCCGCTGCAGTCAACAGCGCCACGCTCGACCAATATCGGCAAGCGATCGCCCAACGCATCGCGGAGCGTAGCCCGTCCTACGTCGCGCATCGTGCGCCGCAAGCGATGCTGCGCTCGCTAGTCGTCGTCGCCTTCACTGTCAACCGCAACGGCGAACTCGTGCGCTCGTCCGTCTATAGGACCAACGGCGACGACGAGGCCGAGGCGACCGCGCTCGCCTCATTGCGCCGCGCCGCGCCGTTGCCCGCGCCGCCGGCCAAGTTGCTCAACCGGCTCGGCCAAGTCGAAATCATGGAAGACTGGCTGTTCAACGACGACGGCAGGTTCCAGATGCGGGAGCTCGCCGCGCCGCAAGCGCTCACCTTCGATTGAAGCGCCCCAGCGCGGCGCTGCCCGTTGGCGTGCGCCGCGCTCGCTCGCTATAATTTTTCCCACCGCGCCGCCGGCTCTCCGGCCATGTTCGCGGCGCGTCGCCTATCCGGCCCCGCGTCGACGAACTCGACGCTGCCCCCACGCCACGCGCGCCACGCTTGTCGAATCGTCGAATTGCATTTGCGTATTGTCCTGGCGCAAGTGAGGATGCTTTGCTTTCTCACGCGCGCTCGGACAAATGCGTAGTTGGCCATTCGCTGCCGTTGCCTCATTCACTTTTTTTCACGTATTACGCAGCCCTGCTCAATTACTGGCCTGCCGGCGCTCCCCGAGCGAGCTCGCAGCGACCACCATCCGGAGACCCGTTATGTCCGTTTCGCCGTCATCGCCTTCCATGACATCCGCGCCCGACGCAGCTAACGCTTCGAGCCGATCGCGCATCGTCTTCGCCAGCTTCATCGGCACGGCGATCGAGTTCTACGATTTCTACGTCTATGCCACCGCCGCCGCGCTCGTCATCGGTCCCGTGTTCTTTCCGCACGGTTCGGCGATGGCGCAGGCGCTCTCCGCGTTCGTCACGTTCGGCATCGCCTTCGTCGCTCGCCCGATCGGCTCGTTCCTGTTCGGTCACTTCGGGGATCGCATCGGTCGCAAATCGACCCTCGTTGCCTCGCTGCTCGTCATGGGGCTCTCGACGACGCTGATCGGCTTCTTGCCCGGCTATGACGCCATCGGTTCGCTGGCTCCGGTGCTGCTCTGTGTCTTGCGCTTCGGCCAAGGCATCGGCCTCGGCGGCGAATGGGGCGGCGCCGCGCTGCTCGCAACCGAGAATGCGCCGGCCGGCCGCCGCGGGTGGTTCGGCATGTTTCCGCAGCTCGGGCCGTCGGTGGGCTTCTTGGCGTCCAACGGCCTCTTCTTCACGTTGGCGCTCACGCTTTCGGACGAACAATTCCGTTCTTGGGGATGGCGCGTACCGTTCATCGCCAGCGCCGTGCTCGTCGCGCTTGGCCTGTACGTGCGCCTTAAGATCGCGGAAACGCCGGCGTTCCGCGCCGCCATCGAACGCGCCGAGCGCGTGCGCGTGCCGTTCGTTTCGTTGATCGCGCACCACAGCCGCGCGACGATCGCGGGCGCGTGCGCCATGGTGGTCTGCTACACGCTGTTCTATATTTCGACGGTATTCACGCTGTCGTACGGCGTGTCGACGCTGCACTTCTCGCGCCAAAGCTTCCTCGGCATGCTCTGCTTCGCGGTGCTGTTCATGGCGCTGGCGACGCCGCTCGCCGCCTGGGCCAGCGATCGCTTCGGCCGCAGGCCCGTGCTGATGGTGGGTATCGTCGCGGCCATCGCGTCGGGCTTCACGATGGCGCCGCTCGTCGGTAGCGGTTCGCCCGCGCTTGTCACGCTTTTCTTGACGCTCGAGTTGTTCCTGATGGGCATCACGTTCGCACCGATGGGCGCGCTGCTGCCTGAATTGTTTCCCACCGCGGTGCGCTACACGGGGGCCGGTGTCGCCTACAACCTTGGCGGCATTCTCGGCGCCTCGGTCGCACCCTACATCGCCCAAATGCTCGCCACGCAAGGCGGCTTGGCATGGGTGGGCGGCTATGTGTCGGCGGCAGCCGCCGTCAGCCTGATCGCCGTGCTCGCCATGCGCGAAACGCGAGACGTTCCGCTGTCCTGAGCGCAATCGATCACGGCCCGCGGCGCTCGCGCGGCACCCTCACGTCCGAAGTCGCTCGGGCGAGCCGCGCCGCGCCGGCGGAGACCGGCGGCGTGGCGCGCAGCGCCTTCCATGCCGCCGCGACACGCGCAAGCAGCAGCAGCGCCGTCACGGCGACGATATCGCCGAAGAGCCTGACGAACGCGTTCGTTTCGGCGTGAACGAGGCGAACGCCCGTATCGATTGCAATCGACACGACCGTTCCGCCGACGAAACAAACGAGCCCTTGCCTGCCCACGGTGACGACAGGCGGCAAGCGTTCGGCCAGCGTTTTCAACCATCCCGCGCGCGCCGCCTGCGCGCACAGCCAAGCTAGCGCGAAAAAGCTGACGACACGCACGCTCGCGAGGTTCTGCTTCATGAAGCCGGGCGTCGGGTGCGTATCGATACACACCTTCACGAACGTAAACGCGAGCGCCACCGCGAAGGCTGCGCCCGTCAATGCATGGCCGATGTTCGACGTCTGCATTTGCAGCGGCACCGGATGAAGACGGCACAGTACGCCGAGCATGAACAGCAACTGCCAGGCGAACGGATTGAACGGCCAATCGGCCACGCCGGGCAGGACCGCCGCGAACCACGGCGCCCCGAGCCAGATGGCCAAGCTGAGCGCAAACAACGCAACGGGCATGCGCCGAGCAAGCGGCACCGCGAGCGGAACGCTCAGTGCATAGATCAGGTACATCGGCAGCACGGCCGATAAAAACGGCTGGCGGCGCAACAGAACGATGTCGGCGATACCTTTCATCGGTCGATGGACGAACGCGGCCCATCCCGAATCGGCCGCAAGGGGCGAGACGACGGGCAACGAAGCGAGAACGGCGCCGCAGCCGAGCATCAGCGCGGCCGTGAGCAAATAGGCGCGATAGATTTCCCACGTGCGTTTGAGAAAACGCAGCCGCGCGGCCGGCTCGCCTTGTCGCGCCGCGATACCAGTGTAGCCCGCCGCCGACGCATAGCCGCCGAGGAAAACGAATACCTCGGCCGCGTCGCAGTACGCGTAGTTGTGCAGCATCGCATGAGCAAGCACGCTCACGGGAATATGATCGATGGCGATGACGAGCAGCACGATGCCTCGCAGCAAATCGACCTCGATCGATCGTCCCTTGGACGAAACCATCCGAAGCACCTCCTTTTTCCACGGCCGACGCATACGGCAGTGTCGTTAGTCAGCCCCGCCGATTGGTTCTCACGCGCGGCGAAAAATTCCTCGCATCAAAAACTTTTCATCACACGCGGCGAGGTGGCTGGGGTCTGCGAGTTCGGCCGCTTGGGGCTTTCACGGACTTGCCCCGGGAAACCGCGCGCTTATACTGACCCTTGATGCACATTTCAACGACAGTTTGTGCACAGCATCGCAAGGGGAAACAACGATGAACATCCGCATCGAGAACGCCGATATCGTGGCCATTCTTGCGCTGGCCCTGCTCATCGCGCTGTTGCTTGCAGTACGCTTTCGCCCAAAAACCTGGACCGCGATCCTACTTGACGCCGTTTTGGCGAACGCGGCGGCGTTCGGCGCGGTCATCGCCGTCGAAGCGCTGCTGGCCTGAGCCCTCCTAGACCTGATCGCCCCATCGCCGACGGTCAACGTTCGTAGTAGTAGCCGTCGTGATGGTGGTGGTAGCCGCCGCCGTAATATCCGTAGTAGCCCGGCGCGGGCGCGATCACGCAGCCGCCGAGCAGCAACGCCATCAATGCACCTGCAATCAACAAACCGGTCGAGCGTTTCATTTTGTCTCTCCTAGCGTCGCTGTTCATAGGTTCGACAGCACGTCGAACGATTGCGATTGAACAGCACGGCAGGCATGCCCATCGTTGCAATTTGTAAGCATTGGGCGGCCGTTATTACAACCGAGAGCCACTCGGTCGGTCCGCCCCGCGCCGGGCGGACCGACGACGGTTCGAGGCGCAATACGCCGCGACAGATTTAACAGAGTCGTAATCCAATTGCATCGCTTGGCATGTGGGCTGCGCGGAGCGAACGCACCGTCGGCGTTTGAGGGCATGGCCATTGCGCACTTATAATCGTCGCTTTAGCCGCCGAGAACCATGGTCCGGACTACGCTTTTCCAACCTTCCGGCGTCGTCCGACGCGCCCGCCAAATCTGGCGCCGGTATGGCGTGTTTTGGCTAGGCGCGATCGCCGTCGGCCTCGTGGCGGTCTTTTACGCCAAGCTGATCGACTGGGGCTACGACCAGTTTCGCGTCATGCAGCAAGGTCATGCGTGGCTGCCGCTGATCGTCACGCCGGCAATCTCCGCTGCATGCGTCTGGCTCACGCGGCGGTTCTTCCGCGGCGCCGAGGGCAGCGGTATTCCTCAGGTCATTGCCGCCCTGCACGAAGGCACCGCCACGCTCGGGCCGCGCACGCTTTCCCTGAAACTGCTCGCCGGGAAAATTCTCGTTTCGCTGCTCGCTATCCTGGGCGGCTTCACGATCGGCCGCGAAGGGCCGACCGTCCAGGTCGGCGCCGCCCTCATGTACAACTTACGGCGGCTTTATCCGCGTTCGAATGCGCTGATCGAACGCCAGCTGGTTTTGGCCGGGGCGGCCGCGGGACTATCGGCAGCGTTCAATACGCCGCTCGCGGGGATCGTCTTCGCCATCGAGGAGCTGACGCGCAGCTTCGAAGCACGCGCCAGCGGCGTGCTGATCACGGCCATCATCATCGCGGGCGTGATCGCGCTCGGGCTGAACGGCAACTACACCTACTTCGGCACGATCGAGATCGGCGCGCACTTCCCCGACCTGCTGGCCGTCGCCGTGGTGCTCACGGCCCTCGTGACCGGCATCGCGGGCGGCATTTTCGGCTGGCTGCTGTTGCATACGTCGCGCTGGTTGCCGGCGCCGCTCGTGCAAATGCATCGCGAACGGCCTGTCTTATTCGGCGCGCTATGCGGCCTCGCGATCGCGGTCGTCGGCCTTGTTTCGGGCGGAACGACGTTCGGCAGCGGCTACGCCGAAGCCCGCGGGCTGCTCGACGGCCGCGAGCAATTGTCGTTGTTCTACCCGTTGCTGAAAATGGCGTCGATGGTGGGCTCGTATCTGCCGGGCATCCCGGGCGGGATCTTCGCGCCGTCGCTGTCGATCGGCGCGGGTTTCGGCAATGTGCTGCATATGGTTTTCAGCAACATGCAGTTGCCGATGCTCATCGCGCTCGCGATGGTCGGCTATCTGGCGGCGGTGACGCAATCGCCGATCACATCGTTCGTGATCGTCATGGAAATGATCAACGGGCATGCGCTCGTGATCTCGCTCATGGCGACCGCGCTGATTTCAAGCCGCGTGGCGAGGCTGTTCGCACCACCGCTTTACGAGGCGCTCGCCCTTCGCTATATGACCCCGCCTGCTGCACAGCCTGCGCCCGTGCAGCCCGAATCGCCGAAGACGCTCGAGCCGTTGTTCGAAGACGAAAAGGACGAAGACGGCGAGCGCGCGGCGCAACCGAATGCGCCGCGCGGTTGATCGCCACGGCCGCAGGCGCGGGCGTTAGCCGGCACGAGTTAGGCTCAGCGCGCCCAGTGCCCCGGCACCCAGACCCAATTCGGCCCGCGCCGCGCCCAGTGGCCGGGGCGCCAAGCGTAACCGACGCGTACGCGCTGCCAGTGGCCGGGTACCCAGACATAGCGGCCGCGATCCCAGCGCCAATGGCCGCGATCCCAGGCATAGCCCGTGCGCGGCGCCGGGACAGCCTCGTAACGCACGGGCGGCGGCGCGCTCGGGGCAACGAGCACGACCTCGGCGGCGGATGCCGACGCGCTGACGGCAAACGCGCCGACGCAGGTCAGCACGAGCTGAGCGAGCAATAAACGGGTGGTTGTTTTCATGATGACCTCGTGATTCTTGGTGAATAACGTCGCGTCATGACGTTACTCCCAATAATGCGCCAGGTCGCGATTGCGACGACAACGGTCGCATTACCGAGGGGCCGAAAATGCAACCGAATATTTTCTAGCCCGCACAACGTGGGCGGGCTAGAAGGGTTTGCATCAACGATGGGCGCAGCGCCGGCTACGCCTGCGGGATCTCGATCTTGACCTCGAGCACCTCGAGATCGTCCTGCCGCTCGAGGCTGACGCGAATATCGTCGTCGGAGATCTTGACGTACTTCGAGATCACGGCGACGAGCTCGCGTTGCAACGCGGGCAGGTAATCGGCGGGCGGATGGCCGCCCGCTCGCTCGTGCGCGATGATGAGCTGCAGGCGTTCCTTTGCCACCGCCGCAGACTTCTTCTTCTCGCCGAGCAAGAACGACAAAATCGACATAGCGTGCGTCCTCCTTAGCGAGTGCCGAAGAGGCGCTGCAACAGGCCCGGCTTCTGGTAATCGGTGAAACGCAGTTCCTTGTCCTCGCCCAAAAAGCGCGCGACCACGTCCTTGTACGCTTCGGCAACGTCGGTGCCGTCCATATGCACGGCGGGTAGCCCCTGGTTCGATGCGTGCAGCACGGCTTCCGACTCGGGCACGACGCCGATCAGATCGATGCGCAGGATTTCTTGGATGTCGGATAGCGAGAGCATTTCGCCTTCGCTGACGCGCTTCGGGTTGTAGCGCGTAATAAGCAGGTGCTCCTTGATGGGATCCTTGCTCTCGATCGCGCGCTTGGTCTTCGACGAAAGAATGCCGAGGATACGATCGGAATCGCGCACCGACGACACTTCCGGATTCGTCACGACGAGCGCCTCGTCGGCGAAGTGCATCGCGAGCAACGCGCCCGACTCGATGCCGGCCGGCGAATCGCAGACGATGTAATCGAAACCCATGCCGGCGAGATCGTTCATCACCTTCTCGACGCCTTCGAGCGTGAGCGCATCCTTATCGCGCGTTTGCGACGCCGGCAGGATGAACAGGTTTTCGCACTTCTTGTCCTTGATGAGCGCCTGATTCAGGTTTGCTTCGCCCTGGATCACGTTGATGAAGTCATACACGACGCGGCGCTCGCAGCCCATGATGAGATCGAGGTTGCGCAGGCCGACGTCGAAGTCGATCACGACCGTTTTGTTGCCTCGCAGCGCGAGACCCGACGCGAAGCTCGCGCTCGTGGTCGGTTTGCCCACGCCGCCCTTGCCCGAAGTCACCACAACGATTTTTGCCATTTCCCCTTACCCTGTGTTCGTCAATTCCGTCAGTTCAGTCCGGCGCGCTCGGCCTACTCGGCTTACGTGAGCCGCAGCGGCTCGATCATCAATTTTTCGTCGGCGAGGCGAATTTGCACCGACTTGCCGATCACGTCGGCCGGCAACGGATTCTCCGTCGTGCGATAGATGCCGGCGATCGAAATCAGTTCCGGCTCCAGGCACGTGCAGAAGATCCGCGCGGCGTGATTGCCGTGCACCCCCGCGAGCGCCCGCCCACGCAGCGGCGCATAGATATGAATATTCCCTTCGGCGATGACCTCGGCGCCGTAGCTCACGAGCCCCAGCACCACGAGATCGCCTTTCGCATAAACCTGCTGCCCCGAGCGCAGCGGCTTGTCGATGACGAGCGTCTGCGCGGGCGCCGGGGCGACCGCTGCCGCGGCGCCATTCGATCCGGCGCCGGCCGGTTGCTCGGGCGGCGTACCCCCCCCCGGCTGCACCGCCTCGGTCTTCCCCCCGGCCGCGGCGCGCCGGTCGCGTGCTTCTACGAGCGGCAACCCGCCGTCGGCGGCCCATTCGCACTGCCCTTGCGCCGCGACGACGCCGATCGGGCGCATGCGCACAGCATCGAGCAGTTGCGCGATATCGGCGATCGACGCGCGTTCGTTTTCGCCCAGACGGCGCACGTCGATCGTCACCACTTCGCCCGAAAAGAACTCGGGCGTCGCTTCGAAGCGACGCGTGAGCTCGCTCTTAAGCGCATCGAGGTCAGTGGTTTTGACGACGAATTGGAGCGCGTCGACGGAGCCGCTGCGAAGTTCGAAGAATGGCGTTTTGTTCAGCGACATGGGGCGTTGCAGCAAAAAATTTTGCGTATTTTACAGGGGACTACGCGCCGAGCCAGCATTTTTCCGATTGTGCGGCAACGCCTCGCGGGCGCACGGTGTGCGAACGCGAGCGATGCGGCTAGCCGGAAAGAAACGCAAATTACGCTTGCTTGACGTGCCGAACGAGCAGCGTTTGCCACTCTTGCGGCGCCCGGGCGATCGTTTGGTGCTCGCCGGTCGGGCCAAAACCCAGGGCCTCGTAAAAGCGCATGGCGTTGCGGTTGGCGTCGGCCACCCACGCGTAGATCTCGGGTGCGCCGCACTCGGCCAGCCATGCGGCCGCCGAGTTCACGAGCAATTCGCCGCCGTGCAGATGACGCACGGCCGGCGCGACCCACAGGGCGCAGACGAAGCCCTTGCGCTCGGGTGACTCGTCGAAGTACGCGCCGACGAGACCGGCGGGGTGCCCTTCGGTGTACAGAATGAACGACGCGGAGCTGTCGGAAACGGCATGACGCGCCGCGGCGGCATCGAACGTTTCTGCCTGTTCGGATAGGGCTTCTTCGAGCGTTTCGTCGAAGGCATAAGGCGCGTCGCGCAACGCGGCGGCGCGCAATTCGCGCAACATGGGGCCCTGATCGGCGGCGATACGGCGAACAGTCAGCGATGAACTCATGAGACTCCGATTGTCGCAGTGGTTGCTAACGCGTAGCTTCGTCCCAACGGGCGGGCGAGTCAAATCGATATTTAAGCGGTAGGCGAAAAGCGCGTCTACGGCACGGCATTGTGCAAAGCACAATGAACGGCGCTCACCCCTTCGCGGCGTAGATGTCCGGCCGCACGATTTCCATGTGCCGCTCCGGACTCGCGAGTGCGGAAAACCCATGCGGGCGATAGAGTTCGTGCGCGTCGCTCGTGACCAGCATGATACGACGCAGGCCTTTGAGCAGATCCGAATCGAAGATGTGCCGCATCAGTGCCTGCCCATAGCCGCGTTTCCGATAGGCCGGCAGGACGAAGACATCGCACAGATAAGCGAAGGTGGCGCTGTCGGTGACGAGCCGCGCGAACGCGACTTGCCGCCCATCGATGTACGCGCCGAAGCACATCGATCCGTCGACGGCGCGCTCGAGTGTTTCTCTCGGAATGCCCTTGGACCAATAGGCGTGGTCGCGCAAAAACGCGTGAATCATGTCGATGTCGAGCGCTGCTTTATCGCTTGAAATGCGCAAGTCGTCGTGCTGCATGGGATCCTCTTTCCTTATCGCATCGCTTTCGCGGGTTGGCCCGCGTTCGGCTAGAGACATGAGCTCGGACCGGCGATTATCGCAAATTCGCGCGGGCATCCCTTTTTCACAGCCAACCTGTTTTCTTGAGCTTTCGATAGAGCCATGCGCAGGCGGCCACCGTTACGCCGAGCGTCACCGGATAACCCCATGCGAACTTCAGTTCCGGCATGTTCTGAAAATTCATGCCGTAGAGACTAAAAACGATGGTCGGAACCGCGAGCACGGCGCCCCATCCGGCAAGTTGCTTGACGATGTCGTTCTGCCGTATGGACACGAGCGCGAGGTTCACGTGCATGGCGTTCGTCAGCATTTCGCGCAGATCGTCGGTCGCCGCGATGACACGGTGGGCATGGTCCTGAATGTCGCGCAAATAGGCGCGCAACTCCTTCGGGATGATCTCCTCGTGAAACCGGACGAGCTGATTGCAAATTTCATCCATCGGCACGGCGGCGTTTCGCAGTTCGATGAGACTGCGGCGCAATGCGTAACTCTCTTGAATCACCTCGAGATCGAAATCGGCCTTGAACATACAGCCTTCGATGCGATCGAACTGTGCCTCGTAACTGCTCATGATCGGCTGATAGTTGTCGACGACGAAATCGAGCACCGAATAGAGCGCGAAACCGGGGCCCTTGGCGAGCAGATGCGGGTTTTGTTCGACGCGCGTGCGCACTTCGGTATAGCTTGACGAGGCGCCGTGCCTGACCGTCACGAGGAAGTTGTGCCCGACGAAAACGTGCGTCTCGCCGTACTGCACCTCGCCCTCGATGAGCTGCGCGGTCTTGACCACGATGAACAAAGACGCACCATAGGTTTCGATCTTAGGGCGCTGGTGGGCCTTCAAGGCATCCTCGATCGCCAGATCGTGCAAATGAAATTCCTGCTGCACGCGCCTGAGCAAGGCCTCGTCGGGATGGTGGAGGCCGACCCAAATGAACGAGTCGGGCTCTCCCACCACTTCGCTGATGTCGTCGATTTCGATGTCGCGAACCCGCTTGCCGGCACGGTACAGCACGCTTTTCACCACCATGTCCATCGGCGCTCCTCCTGTCCCATTGTTCTAGCCGGGCCAGCCTAGCCGGGCCGGACGGTCAGGCAATGATGCCTCAGCTGCGCGAGGAATCGGACGGATTTTTTTCATCACCTCCCATCGCTCGGGCAAATGATCGGCATGGCGATTTGCAATTGTCAAACCTGTATTCAAGGCGGCCGGCGCGGGGGCCTCGCGCGAGTAGGCGCACTCGCCTACAGCGGCTTGGCCGCGCCCGCTTGCGACAACAGCGAGACGGCGGCCTGACTGGGCATTCCGCTGGTATCGATCACACCTGCGTTCGCCAGCGCCCTAAGGTCGCTGTCTACGCCCGGCTGACCGACCACGAAGGGAGTCGTCAAGAACGCGGGCACCGTCAACGTGACTTGATAGCGCTGCTGGACGTTCGTGGCGACGGCCGTTTCCGCGGCCAGCACGTCGGTCGCATTGCCCAACACCTGCTGGAAATGCCCGTTGCTTGGGAGATTCCCAACAAGATGCGTGACATCCGTGCCGAGTTGCGAAGCGAGATACACCATCATCAACTCGGTTTCAGGCGTCGTATTGAACGTGCCACCGGCGAAGGCCAGCGAATGCAGCGTCGTATTCGCCGACACGGCTGTGATCACGCAAGGGAGCGTAGCGGCGAACGTGAGACTGTAGTTTCCGCTGCTGTCCGAGACGGTGGTACCCCATCCTTGCGCACAGTCTGCACGGATGGTCGCGCCCGCGATCGCTCGCCCTGTCGCGGCCGTACCGGATAACGTAACCGTTGGCGGTTCGCCGTCGTCGAAACATCCGTCGACACCCACGCAGACACTCCCGTGACAGGCGGACAGGGTTGCAAGGGATGCGACACACATCGCACGTAAGGCCGTGCGAGCGGAAGGTAGGTAGTCGATGTTCATAGCGACCACGGCGGATGCCGATCCAAGAAAGAGACGACAGTGTGCGCGCCGGCAGCCGGCGTGACGTTTCTCATTCTAGGTGCTGTCGTCAGCTAGCCGATCCGAGTACGCATGCCGCGCATGCTGCGCCACGGCACTTCGGAATGCGCATCGGCAAAATCGGCATAACCATCCATCACTTTCGTGGCGACTTCTCCGATGATGACGAGGCTCATGATGACGGCCCGCTGCGTGCGCTTATCCTCAAGGAAATCGCGTTTTCCCATACCCGACACGAAGATGCAGGAATCCTGCGCGGCCTGCCGCATATGGTCGAGGTAATCGGCCAACCGGCTCTCATTCATACGGGCCGCGCCTCCGCGAGCACTTTGGCCCTGAACTTCGGCGGCAAATCCGCCGGAGTCAGTAGATCGACGTGAATGCCCAACAGCGATTCCAGTTCGTCCTGCAAGCCACCCAAGTCGAACAGCGTC
>DATJJH010000238.1:0-5421 GCA_035492395.1 Trinickia sp.
GACACGGCGGTGACGCCGAACGCGGCGACGCGCACGATCAGCTTCTCGGTGGTGGACACGGGCGCTGTGACGAGCAATACGGCCACGCGGACGGTGACGATGATCGACACCGATCAAACGCCGATCGTGGGGACGACGGGGAGCGCGACGAACTACGTCGCCGGAACGACGGGCGTGACGATGAGCGGAGGGATCACGGTCAGCGATCTGGACAACGCGACGCAATCGTCTGGCACGGTATCGGTAACGGGCGGCTTCCACAGCGGCGATACGCTGACGTTCGTCAACACAAGCGGGGTTACGTTCGGCAACATCGTCGGCTCCTACAATTCGGCGACAGGCGTCCTCACGCTGACCTCCGCGGGAGCGACGGCCACCGGTGCACAATGGGCGAATGCACTATCCGCCGTGACATTCGCGACCGGCGCGAACACGACCTCGGGCGACCGCACGCTCTCGTTCGCGACGAGTGACGGGACGAAGACGAGCGCCGTCGCATCCGATACGGTCCACATCGCCCCGCCGGTCATTGTCACCGACGTCGGATCGGCCGCTTTCACGGCCGGCGACGGCACGGCGTCCACGCCCATCGCCGTCGATTCGGGTTTGACGATATCCGACGGCAGCAGCGGCACCTTGAGTTCGGTCACGATGACCATCTCGAGCGGGTTGCACAGCGGCGAGGACGTGCTGGCATTCACGAACGACGGCGCGACGATGGGCAACATCGGTGCGTCGTACAACGCGGCGACGGGCGTGCTGACGCTGACTTCCGCTGGCGGCACGGCAACGCTCGCGCAATGGCAGAGCGCGCTGCGGTCGGTGACCTATGACGATACGGCACTGACGCCCGACCGCACGACACGCACGGTGAGCTTCCAAGCCACCGACGGCGCGAACAATACGAGCGCGACGGCGACGCGGACGATCACGGTGACCGATACCGATCAAACGCCGGTCCTGACCGTCGGCGGCAACGTGTCGTTCACGGCGCGAGGCATCGGATCGACGCCGGTGTCGGTGGCCCCGCAAGTGACGATCAGCGATCTCGACAGCACCACGCTGGCGTCGGCGCAAGTGTCGATCATGGGCGGGTTCGATTCGGCTCACGATACGCTCGCCTTTATCGGCAGTGGGGCGACCGGCAACATCACGGCGAGCTACAACGCCGCCACGGGCGTGCTCACGCTGACCTCGGCCGGCGGCACGGCGACGATTGCGCAATGGACCGCAGCGCTTCAAGCGGTCACATACTCGGATCAAGCGCAAAACGCCGGCAGCAGCCGCACGTTGACTTTCACCGTCAACGACGGCGTCAAATCGAGCGCGGTGGCGACCAACACGATAGCGATTACGAATGCGCCCTCGTTCCCGCCGATTCTGCCTTCTCCGCCACCGACGATCATCGACACGCCAGGCGCGTCGCATACCTCGCTGTTCACGGGCAACGACAACACCGCGCCGCCCGACGTGCTCGACGAGTTCGATCACCCGTTGCCGATCGGTTCGGTGCCCGTCGTCACGACGATGACGTTTACCGATCCGAACGCGCCGGCGAACATGCGTTCGCTCGATCACGCGTCGGTGCCGCGCTTCGATATGACGGCGCTCGATGCCGCGATTTCGGTTTCGCCCGTCGACGCGCCGCTCGGCTTGCCCGATGTTTCGTTCACGATGGCGCCGAACGACCCGTTCTCGATCGATGTCGCGACGCTGCTGCCGCCGTCCGAAGCAATGCACGGCGGCTCCGACGTCACGGTCCAGCTCGCCAACGGCCGCTCCTTGCCCGGTTGGATTCACTACGACGCGGCGAACGGCGTGCTGCGCGGCAAGCTGCCGCCGGGCGTCGAGGACGTGCATATCGTCGTTCAGACGCGCGATGCTTCCGGCCACGAAACGCGCCGCGAAGTCGTGCTCGCACCGCACGATAAACACGGCCAGCACGGCGCATCGCACGGCGTCGCCCATCCGAAGGCGCCCGGCCACGCGGCGCTCGTCGAGCCGACCGTTGCGCGCGCGGCGCGCCCCGTCGGCAAGCCTTCGCTCGATCAGCAGTTCGCGCGGGCGCGCGCCGCGCTGCACGTGACGAACCCGGGCGGCGCTGCGCGTCGCGTATGAATTCCCGTCATCCTTCTAGACCAATGAGACTACAACCGTCAGTTGCCGAAATGATGCCTGCGCCCGCGGTGGCGCCTGCCGCAAACGCCTCGGGCGACACACGTTCCAAACGCGCGATGCGTCCGACGCTGATCGCGATCTCGGTGGCCGCTCTGTGGCTGTCGGGCTGCGCGATCAAACCGACGCCCTTTACCGACGCCGAGCGTGCGCAAAACGCGCAAGCCCAGCGCACCGCCATGTTCGCCGATCAGCCGCCGATCACCGGGCCCGTGACGCTCGAAGAGGCCATGGCGCGCGCGGTTCGCTTCAATCTCGACCATCGTCTGAAAATGATGGAAGAGGCGCTCGCGCAGAAGCAGCTCGACGTGGCGAACTTCGACATGCTGCCGCGCCTGACCACGGCGGCCGGGTACACCAATCGAAATCACCCGCTCGCGTCGGAGTCGATTTCGCTGCAGACGAGGCAAGTATCGTTGGAGCCGTCGTACTCGACCGATCAGAACGACCGCACGGCCGATCTGACGTTCTCGTGGAACGTGCTCGACTTCGGCGTCAGCTATTTCGAAGCCAAAGAGCAAGCGGACCGCGTACTCGTCGTCGAGCAGCGCCGACGCAAGGTCGTGCAGCTGATGATGCAGCAGGTGCGCGAGGCCTACTGGCAAGCAGTGGGCGCGCAGCGTCTCGAGAAAAACGTCGGCCCGCTGCTCGCTCAGGCGAGGCAAGCGCTCGAGGATTCGCGCAAGTCGCAGCAGGAGGGCTTGCGCTCGCCGCTCGACACGCTCGCTTACCAGCACGCACTGCTCGACATCATGCGTCAGCTCGAAGCGGTGCGCGACCAGCTCGACGAAGCGAAGCCGCGGCTAGCCTCGCTCATGAACATCGCTCCCGGCACCGATATCATGCTCGCGCCGCCCGACGGTTTCTCGGTCCCGACCTTCGACATGCCGATGGACCGCATGGAAGAGACGGCGCTCGAACGCCGACCGGAGCTTGTCGAAGCAGGCTACAACGAGCGCATCAGCATCAACGAGACGCATAAGGCGATCGCCAAGCTGCTGCCCGGCATCGAATTCCAACTGGGCGCGCATTACGACAGCAATAGCTTCCTGGCGTATCACGCATGGCGCGCGGCCGGCATCAACGTGAGCTGGAACTTGCTCAACTTGCTCAACGCCAAGAACATTCGCGGCATGGCAGACGCTCAGCACGAAGTTGCACGCGCGCAGCAGCTCGCGCTGTCGATGGCGGTGCTCACGCAAGTGCACGTCGCGCGGGCGGAGTTGAGCGCCAAGCAGCGCCAGTTCGATCTGTTCAAGCAGATCAACGACGTCGACGGGCAAATCCTGCAGCACACGCACAACGCCACGATCGCCAACGCGCAAGGCAAGCTCGAGGAGATTCGCGCGGCGACTTCTGCGATGATGTCGGAGCTGCGCCTGTATCAAAGCTACGGTGAGCTGGAAAGCGCTTACGGTCAGATGCTGGCGACGCTCGGGCTCGACCCGCTGCCGGCCGAAGCCGGCAAGGGCGATTTGAAGTCGATCGAGCAATCGATCGACCAGGAGCAAACGCGCTGGGCCCAATTCGGCCACGCGGATGGAGCAAAAACGCAATGAACCGATGGTGCAGGACAGGGCTGCGCAGTGCGGCCTTGATGGTAGTGGGTTTCAGCTGTTTAGCCGGTAGTGCGCAAGCCGCGGGGCCGCAAGCCCCCGCCACGGCGCCGGCTCCCCGTGTTTCACCTGGGGCGCCCGCGCTGCCGAATGCGTCGATGACGCCGGCGGCGCCCGGCGTTTCCTCGGCCGCCCGCGCCGATGACGACGGTCGCATCCGCGTTCAGCTGGTCGCACGCGATCAAGTGGACGTCTCGAGCGAAATCAGCGCGAAGATCGCCTCGATGCCGTTTCGCGACGGCGACGCCTTCCACACTGGGCAGACCCTCGTCTCGCTCGATTGCTCGCTCTACGCCGCGCAATTGCACAAGGCGCAAGCCGAGGCCGACGCCGCCGTGCAGCTCAAGCGCGTGAACGATCGTCTTTCTCAATTGCATTCGATCGGCGAGATCGAAGTGCAGGAGGCCAATGCAAAGGCGAAAGCCAGTGCGGCCGAGGTCGCCTACATGCAGGCGACGGTGCGAAAGTGCGGCATTGCCGCGCCGTTCGACGGACGCGTCGTCAAGCGCAGCGCCTCGGCGCAGCAGTTTGCCGAACCGGGCAAGCCGCTGCTGACGATCGTCGACACGAGCCGGCTCGAACTGAAGATGATCGTGCCGTCGAAGTGGCTCGCCTGGCTCAAGCCCGGCCACGCGCTGACGGTCAGCGTCGATGAAGTCGGCAAGAGCTACCCGGCCACGGTGGCCCGCATCGGCGCGCGCGTCGATCCCGTCACCCAGACGGTAGACGTGACGGCCGCGCTGTCCGCCCACACGCCCGAGCTGTTGCCCGGCATGAGCGGCTGGGCGCGTTTCGCCGCCGCCGGCCATTAGACGGTAGCCGGACGATGAACGCCCCGCTGCGGATCGAGGCGAGCGCGCTCGCCCTTCTATGGCAGTTGTCCGCACGTGCACGCGAAGCGCCGAGCGAGGAAACGCTCGGCTTCGTCATCGTCAACGAATCGCTTTCGCTCGTGCCGTACCGTCAGGCGGCCTGGTGGCGTGCACCGGCCCCCGTGCCCGGCGCGGTGGCCGCGGTGTCGGGCCTGCCCCAGAGCGATCCGGGCGCACCGTACGTGCAATGGCTCGGCGAAGTGTGCCGCGTGATGGAACGTCGTGCGCACGCTGCGTCGACGGCGGGGCCCGCCTCGCAGAGCGAGCCCGCGACGGGTGCGAGCGGCGAAGCCACGCTCAACGTAGCCGCGGACGCGCCGGCGCAAAGCGCCGACTCCCGGCCGCCTACCTGGCCGCATGCGTTTACGGCCGATAGCCTGCCCGATACGCTCGCGGCCGAATGGGACGCCTGGTGGCCGACGCACGCGCTGTGGGTGCCGCTCGTCGATCGGACAAACCGCTCGTTCGGTGGCGTGGTCTTCGCGCGCGAGGAACCTTGGACGCACGTGGACGAAGCGCTTCTGGCCGAACTCGCGCGCGTCTGGTCGCATGCGCTCGCGGCGTTTTCTCCTCGGGCTTCGTGGATGCAGCGCGCCAAACTGGCGTTGAGCGTCGGCAAGTACCGGCGTCGCGTGCTCGTGGCGCTCGCCTGTGCGCTCGTCGTGCCGGTGCCGCTGACGGTGCTCGCGCCCGCCGAGGTCACGGCGAAAGATCCGTTCGTCGTTCGCGCGCCGCTCGACGGTGTCATCGACCATTTG
>DATJJH010000239.1:0-6015 GCA_035492395.1 Trinickia sp.
CGGTGCCTTGAAAAGACCATCAGTAGCTGTCATATGCACCGCAACGGACGAAGAACCCGACCTCGGGTTTGCGGGCTGCGTGCACGAAAACTCCTCAAACGATTTTCGCCCCGCCTCCTCCGTTTCTCCTAACTAACGACAACCCTGGCCACGCGGGATGTCTTTGAACCCCGCGATTCCGCCGCTTGCATGAGCAAGCCGGCCGCTTCGCCCTATAAGAAAGAGACCTTTTGACTTCTTTTAACGACTTCGGCCTCGCAGCGCCGATCCTTCGCGCCCTCGCCGAAGAGAAATACGAAACCCCCACCCCGATCCAGGCCCAGACCGTCCCCCTCGTCCTTTCCGGCCGCGATGTCATCGGCATCGCGCAAACCGGCACCGGCAAGACCGCGGCCTTCGCCCTGCCGATTCTGCATCACCTGTTGAGCAAACGGCTGCGCCCGGCGCCGAAATCGGCCCGCGTGCTGGTGCTGTCCCCGACGCGCGAACTGTCCGGCCAGATCGCCGACAGCTTTCGCGCCTACGGCCGGCACATCCGCCCGCTCGAAACTGCGCTGGCGATCGGCGGCGTGCCGATCAACAAGCAGGTCCGCTCGCTCGCGCGCGGTGTCGAAGTGCTGGTGGCGACGCCCGGCCGGCTCCTCGATCTGGTCAACCAGCGCGCGCTCAGCCTCAATCAGGTCGAAGTGCTGGTGCTGGACGAAGCCGACCGCATGCTCGACATGGGCTTCATCCACGACATCAAGCGCGTACTCGCCCGCTTGCCCGAGAAGCGGCAAAACTTGCTGTTCTCTGCAACGTTCGCCGACGAAATCAAGGCGCTCGCCGACAGCCTGCTCGATACGCCGGCGCTGATCGAAGTCGCCCGCCGCAACACCACCGCCGAACTCGTTTCGCAGAAGATTTACCCGGTCGATCGCGACCGCAAGCGCGAACTGCTCACGCATTTGATTCGCCAGCATGCGTGGTTCCAAGTGCTCGTGTTCACGCGCACGAAGCATGGGGCGAACCGCCTCGCCGAGCAGCTCACGAAGGACGGCATCAGCGCGCTCGCGATCCACGGCAACAAGAGCCAATCGGCGCGCACGCGCGCGCTGGCCGAATTCAAGGACGGCACGCTGCAAGTGCTCGTCGCGACCGACATCGCCGCGCGCGGAATCGACATCGACCAGTTGCCCCACGTCGTCAACTTCGATTTGCCGAACGTGCCGGAGGACTACGTTCACCGAATCGGCCGTACGGGGCGCGCCGGCTCGAGCGGCGAAGCCATCTCGCTCGTCTGCGTCGACGAACGGCAGTTGCTCAAGGACATCGAAAAGCTGATCAAGCGTTCGATCGAGCAGGAAGTGATTCCGGGCTTCGAACCCGACCCGAACGCGAAGCCCGAGCCGATCCAGCAGCGGCGCGGCCAAGGCAACGCGGGGCGTCAGCCACGCGGTGAGCCGGCCAAGCACGCCGCGCGCGGGCAAAGTGCGCAGCCGGCCTCGCGCGCCCCCGCGCCGCGCCGCGAGAATCAAGCCGGCTCGGGCAGCGGCCAGGCGGAGCGCGCGGCAAAGCCGCAAAAACCGCAGCAGGCCAAGCCGGCGCAAGGCAAGCAGCAGGGTCAAGCCAAACCGTCCCAGCCTCAAGGCCGGTCGCCGGCGCGCGGCGGCCAGGAACACGGCCAGCGCAAGCCGCAAGGTCAGGGACAAGGCCAAACGCAGGGCGGCCAACGCAAGGCCGACGGACAGCCGCGTGGAGCGGGCGATGCGCCGCGTTCAGGCGCGGGGGCGAATCAAAATCAAGGCGATCGCTCGCGCCGGCAGAACGATCCGGGCGCGCTGCTCGGCGGCAAGTCGCGCACGGGCGCGCCCGGACGCGACGCGCATCGTCGCTGATTGCCTGCGCGGCCGGTTTCGTCCGGCCGCGCATCGCGCAGGTTGGCTTCCGATGGGCGGCGCGGCGAGCCCCTTATGGCACGCGACAGAGCAGGTCGCCACGGCCAAGCCAACTTCGGATCAGCGGGACGGATCGCCCGTTTCAGAACCGGCGGCAAGCCAGGCATGAGCGGCTTGCCGCAACGCTTCGACTTGCCCTTCCCAGCGCTCGATCACGGCGTTGCGCGCCGACAGGTCGTCGGCAAGTTCGAACGCAATCCCACCCGTGAGGCGCGCGTAGTCCACCTGCTGCACCTCCCCCGCATCGATCGACGCCATGAAATGCGCGAGTGCGTTTCCCGCCCCAACGTCTCCCCCGGCATCGCCTAGCGGCTCGATCGTCAATTGCACCTGGTAGAACGCGCCGTCATGAACGAACGTCAGCGCCGCCCGAGCGCGACGATGGTCGCCATGCGGCTTGATCGGGGACGCCGGTTGCCCGGGGGATGATGACGCGCGCGAGGACAACGTACGGGCGGCCCGAGAGCTCGGCCAAAGCGCGAGCGCGAGGCAACGCGCGTTCGGCGCGTAGAGCTCGCCGATGCCGAGCAGCGACGTGCGCAGATGCCCGAGCGCATCGCAGGTAATCAACGATGCGGTGAAGCCGACTTTGGACGCGAGCGAGGCGCCGTCCAATAGTGCGCGCACCGCAGGCGGCCACTCGTCGAATGCCCGCTGCGCCAGCGCGCGCGCGGCGCCGGGCTCAGCGGAAGAAGACATGCTGCGCCACTTTCGCGAGCGGATAATGCACGCCCGGCTGGATACGCGCCGGAATATCGAGCGGCTTGAGCAGCATCTTCACGCACATATCCGCGGACAAATTGCGCCGCACGAGCGAGCTGATGCGCGCCGCGCGCTCGCGGTTGTACTCCGTATCGTGCACCCGCTCGGGGTAGCGAATCGCAAAGACGTGCCGCAATGCGATCTCCGAATCCTCGCTCTTGATTTCCATCACACGGCGCATCAACGCGCCGAGCACGGCCAGCCGGCCATTGCCCTCGATGCGGTTGTACTTTTTGAAGTATTTGAAGAAGTGCTTGTAGTGACGCACCTCGTCCGTGCGGATGTGATCGGTAATCTCCTTGAGCACGGGTTCGTCGGAACATTCGTTGATGGCGCGGTAAAGCGTGGCCGTGCCTGTTTCGACGACACAGCGCGCGACCATTTCGAGCGCGCGGGTTTTTTCGAATTCCTCGAGCGAACACGTTTTGGAGTATTCGTCGAAGAAATGGCGAAAAGCCGTGTCCCAATCGAACTCGGGCCACACATGGGCGATGTAGGCCTTCAGGGCGCGCCCGTGCTGCAGCTCCTCGGGCTCCCATTCGCGGTTGAGCCAGGCGGAGACCTCCGGATCGCCGTCGAAGTACTCGGTGAGGTTGCTCGTGTACAGATCGGTGCCGCTTTCGATGAACGACGCCGCGCACAGCAGCAGCAGCAGATCTTCATTGGCCGCCGCGCGCTGGCGGTCGATGCGGGTGAGGTCGATGTCCTCGATGCGCCAGGGCATCACATGAGTGGAATCGATGATCATGAGGTTGCGCTCCCAAGACCGCGGGTCTCGATCCGCATTGCGCGACGCACCCCAGCGCGCAAAAAACTGTTGCGAAGATCGAAACGCGGTACCGGTGAAATGTCGTTAAACCTTATACCTCCGGATCTTAGCCGGAGTTCCGAGAAACTGCTTTCACAGTTGCACAGACCGTCGGGCCCGAAGTGCGGTTCCGAATTCGGCCCTGTGCCGGGGAAGAACCGTATTACGAACTATTAGACGGCGGGTTCGAATCGCGCCGAATTGAGACAAAGTCTTAGCTTTCGTGCTTGCGCGTCGATTGGCGGAGGGGCGTTATACCCGCCGGCGACGGCAAACCGCTCCCGATCTCAAAATCCCGCCGCCAGCCCATCGCGTCGCGAATCGCTCGCCGCCACATACCCGCGTTCCGGATCGTCGTGCGACAGCTTCCAAATATATTGGCCCGAGCCGAAATCCATATACGGATCGTCTATCGCCTTGATCGTATGCCCACGCGCTTGCAATGCTTGCGCGACGCCGCGGTCGAACGTCGACTCGATATCGAGCGTGAAATCCCGATTGACCTTCCACCGCGGCGCATCGCAAGCAGCCTGCGGCTGCTGGCCGTAATCGAGCATGCGCACGATCGACTGCAGGTGCCCTTGCGGCTGCATGTCGCCCCCCATCACACCGAAGCTCATCACCGGCATCTGCCGCCCATCGACGCGCTCGGTCACGAAGGCCGGGATGATCGTGTGAAACGGCCGCTTGCCGCCCGCGACCGCATTGGGCGAGCGCTCGTCCATCGAAAATCCGCACCCGCGGTTCTGCAGTGCGATGCCCGCGCCCGGCACGACGACGCCCGAACCGAACCCCATGTAGTTCGATTGGATAAAGCTCACCATCATCCCGCGCTCGTCGGCTGCGCTGAGATAGATCGTGCCGCCCGCCGGGGGCATGCCGTAAGCGAAATGGGTGGCCCGCTCACGATCGATTAGCGCGGCGCGCGAAGCAAGGTAGGCATCGTCCAACATCTGCTCGGGCGTCACATCCATCGCCAGCGGATCGGCCACGTAACGGTAGACATCGGCGAACGCGAGTTTCATCGCCTCGATCTGTAGATGCTGGGAATCGATGCCGTCCCGTGGCAAGTCGCGCAGGTTGAACCGCTCGAGAATGCCGAGCGCGATCAGCGCGGCAATGCCCTGGCCGTTCGGCGGAATTTCGTGGACGGTGTAGCCCCGGTAGTCTTTCCCGATCGGCTCCACCCAAATCGGCCGGTAATCGCGCAAGTCGGCCTTCGTCATCGCGCCCCCGCCTTCCAGTGCGAACGCGGCGATCCGCTCGGCAGGCTCGCCTTCGTAAAAGGCGCGCGGCCCCCTCGCCGCCAACAGTCGCAGCGTGCGCGCATGATCGGGCAGGCGCAGGCGCTCGCTCACGCGCGGCGCCCGCCCATTCGGCATGAACGTAGCGGCAAAGCCGGGCTGGTCCTTCAAGTCGGGCACGGCGGCCGCCCATTTATGCGCCACGATGCTGGCCACGGCGTGGCCGCGCTCGGCGATTTCTATCGCGCTCGCCAACAAATCGCCGAACGGCAACGAGCCGAATCGGGCATGCAGCGCTTCCCAGCCCGCCACCACGCCCGGCACCGTGACCGTGTCCCAGCCTCGCTTGGGCTGGATAGCCACGCCGCCGGCTTCGCCATAGCGGCGCTTGAAGTAGCCGACGTTCCACGCCGCCGGCGCCACGCCCGACGCGTTCAGGCCATGCAGCTTGGCCCCGTCCCAAACGAGGGCGAACGCATCTCCGCCCAAGCCGCACGATACCGGCTCGACCACGGTCAAGGCGGCGGCCGCCGCGATCGCCGCATCGACGGCGTTGCCGCCCTGCCATAGCGCGCGCAAGCCGGCCTGCGCCGCGAGCGGATGCGAGGTCGACACGACGTTGCGCGCGAACACGGGCAGACGGGGCGTGGGATACGGGTTATGCCAATCGAAACGATCCATGTGTCGCATTCTCGCTCTGAAAACGTTTCTTTCGCCAAAAGGCGAATACGCGAAGGTTTTACAATAGTCTCACTTTGACAGCCCCGCCGCCGCCAGCCATGAGCCGAGACCCACGCCTCACCCTGAACGCCCGCCAACAGGAGTTGCTCGATTGGGTGCAGCGCGACGGTTTCGTGACGGTCGACGATTTGGCTGCGCACTTTGCCGTCACGCCGCAGACGATACGCCGCGACGTGAACTGGCTCGCCGATATGAACCTGCTGCGCCGCTACCACGGCGGGGCGAGCTTGCCGACGAGTTCGGAAAACGTCTCGTACACCGCACGCCAGCGCATGTTTCACGACGAAAAGCGGCGCATCGCGGCGCTCGTCGCGACGCACATTCCGGACCAAGCTTCGTTGTTCATCAACCTCGGCACCACCACCGAGGAAGTCGCTCGCGCGCTCAACCGCCACCGCGGCCTGCGCGTCATCACGAACAACTTGAACGTCGCCAACATGATGAGCGGCTATCCCGAATGCGAGGTGCTGGTCACGGGCGGCATCGTGCGGCCTTGGGACAAAGGGATCGTCGGCGAACTCGC
>DATJJH010000240.1:0-18967 GCA_035492395.1 Trinickia sp.
TACTTGTTCGTAGACGACCGTGCCGTCTTCGGCTTCGAACTTTTCAACGTAATTGCGCGCGCCGCACATCGGACAACGGAACAACAGGCCCTGGCCTTCGTTCTTGATGACGACGTCGGACGGCTGCCACTGCGCTTGGCAACTTTGATTTCTACAGGTAAACACAGTCATTCTCCTACTGCTCGTTCAATCGATTATCGTCCGCCGGTATCTTGCGGCGCGGCCTTGCGTGTACGGCCCGCGCGTGCAGGCGACTTGCGCGGCGCTTTGGCGCGCTTCGATGCCGTTGTCGGGTCGGGCGCCTGCTCGGCGGCCGGCTGAGCCGGCGCGGGCGTTTCCGCGGCCGCTTCGGTGGCCTGACCGCGCGCCGATTCCGGTTTCCTCGCGGTGGTTTTGCGTGCGCGGCGCGGCTTGGGTGCATTGCCGGGCGCCGGCTCGGCGGCTTGCCCGAGCGGCTCGCCCACCGGTTCCCCGCCTGCGCCTACGCCCACGGCCTTGGTCGACACTGCGGGGTCGACGTCAGGGGTTTCAACACCCGGGGCCAGCTCCATCGCATCATCGATCGCCGCGCCTGGCGCTTGGTCGCGCCCTTGCTTGCGTGCCCCCTTGCTCTTCTTGCGGCCTTTGACCGCAGCCGTTTCGGCCGACCCGCCATTCTCGGCGGCCGGCGCGTGGGCCGCCGGAATTGGCCCGGCGTGCTTGGGCAAGTCCGACGCCGCATGAGAGCTGGGTCGATAGACGAACGCGCCCGACTTGTCGTCGCGCCCCACCTCCAAGAGGCCCCGCGCTTGCGCTTCATCGAGCAAATTTCCGAACGCGCGGAAACCGTAGTACGACTCGCTGAAATCGGGTTTGCGCCGCTTGATGGCGCTCTTGAGCACCGAGGCCCAGATCTTGCCGCTTTCGCCGCGTTCCGAGGCGAGCGCTTCGAACGTTTCGACAGCGATGGCGATGGCCTTCGCCTTGCGCGATTCCATCTCCGCCTTCGGCTGCTTATCTTCGTCGGACGCGCGTTTCGTCGGCGCGCTCGCTTCGCGCTTGGCGGCTGCACGCTGCTGCTCGCGCACCAGGTCGTCGTAGAAAATGAATTCGTCGCAATTGGCGACAAGCAGGTCGGACGTCGAGTTCTTCACACCGACGCCGATTACCTTCTTCGCGTTCTCGCGCAGCTTGGAGACGAGCGGGGAAAAATCGGAATCGCCGCTGATGATGACGAACGTGTCGACGTGCGACTTCGTGTAGCAAAGATCGAGCGCATCGACGACAAGCCGAATGTCCGCCGAGTTCTTGCCCGATTGCCGCACGTGCGGGATTTCGATGAGTTCGAAGCTCGCCTCGTGCATCGACGCCTTGAATCCCTTGTAGCGATCCCAGTCGCAATAGGCCTTCTTGACGACGATGCTGCCTTTGAGCAAGAGCCGCTCGAGCACGGGCTTGATATCGAACTTCTCGAACTTCGCATCGCGCACGCCTAGCGCGACGTTCTCGAAGTCGCAGAACAGCGCCATGCTGACGCTATCTTGAGGGGAAGCCATAAATCTCTCCAGCCGATCAGGCGCAAGGGTTCGTTGATTTTGGAATTGCGCACATGATAGCCGGTCGAGCGGACAAGCCGGCGGCGAAACGCGGGAATGCGCGTATCAACCGACCGGCCGCGGCGAAAATTTGCCTTACTTTTACTTCGCGAGCGATGCCATGGGCAGCAGGGCCGCCGAAGGTTCAGGCCAGCGCAGCCGCTCCACCGTGATATGCCTGCGCGGCGCTTCGCGTACGAAGGCATCGATCGCCTCGCGCACGTCGCCGTCGATGAAATCGGCGCGCTCGGCGTCGATCAGCACCGTCGATCGCTCGGGAATTTGCGCCAGGCAGCGCACGAGCGACGGCTTTGAGAAAAACGTCGCGTCTTTGCGCAGCGCCAGCAGGAAGTAGTCGTCGTGACGCGTCAGCGTGAACGTGCGCGACAAACTTCCCCGCATGGCGAAAAGGGCGCTCGTCACGATCCCGATGCCGATGCCGATCAACAGATCGGTAGCCAGCACGCCGGCGATCGTCGCCACGAACGGCACGAACCGATCCGCGCCTTCGCGCGCCAGTTCGATGAACAATTTGGGCTTGGCCAGCTTGTAGCCAGTCTGGATCAGAATCGCCGCCAGGCTGGCGAGCGGAATCAGATTCAGCACCGCCGTCAGCACGAAAATGCTCGCGAGCAGCAACATGCCGTGAATCACGGCCGACATTCGCGTCTGCGCGCCCGCATGCACGTTCGCCGAGCTGCGCACGATGACGGCCGTCAGCGGCAGCCCGCCAAGCAGCGCCGCAACCACGTTGCCCGCGCCTTGCGCCTTCAGCTCGCGATCGGGCGACACGCGTCGCCGCTTCGGATCGATTTGTTCGAGCGCTTCGAGGCTCAACAGCGTCTCCAAACTGGCCACGATCGCAAGCGTCATCCCCACGCGCCAGACGTCCGGATCGACGAGTTGCGTGAAGTCGGGCATCGAGATGGCGCCGATGAGCGCGCCGAACGAATCGAGCGAGGCGAGCGATACCCGATGCTCGGCGGGCGTCGCCAGCGACGGCGCGAGCCAATCGAGCAGCAATGTCGCCCCAATACCGAGCGCCACGGCGGCCAGCGGCCCCGGCACCGCGCGCACGAAGGCAAGACGCTTGGCTCGCGGCGTTTCCCACGCGAACAACATCGCCACCGATACCGCGCACAAGACGAGCGAGGTCGGCAAAAGATCGCCGAAGGGCGTCGAGATCGCGGCGGTATGGGCGAGCTTGGCGTCGCCCCCGGCGATCAGCCCCGCTCCGAGCGGGATCTGCTTGAAGATCAGGATCAACCCGATCGATGCGAGCATGCCTTTGATCACGGCGGCCGGCACGAAGCTCGCCACGCGTCCCGCGCGCAGCAGCCCGAATCCGACTTGCAGCGCACCGGCGATCAGCACAGCCGCGAGGAAGGCGGAGAAGCTGCCGAGCGAGGCGATGGCCGATACGACGATGACGACAAGCCCGGCCGCCGGGCCGCTCACGCTCAGGTGCGAACCGCTCAGCAACGCGACGACGAGCCCGCCGACGATGCCCGACACGAGGCCCGCGAACGGATCGACACCCGACGCCGTGGCGATCCCGAGGCACAACGGCAATGCAACCAAGAACACGACGATGCCGGCGAGCACGTCGCTGCGCAACGTCGAAAAACGTGAATCCGAAGGGATATCCATGGCCTTGGGGAGACGAACGATGAAAAACGAGGCGCCGACCGCGCCACGCGCGGACGACGAAGAATCGTAAGGGGATGACGATGCAGCGGCCTAAGCCGCGTTGCGCAAGGGCGTAGGCGAGCGGGAACGCGCGCCGCTTTCTTCGAAATCGGTCAGCGAGGTCAGCAGCCCTTCGCGAAGGCCGAATACCCAGCCATGCACGGTGGGGCGATGCCGCGCCGCGCGCACGATCGGCGATTCCCGCAGCAGCCGAACCTGCTCGATGATGTTCAGTTCGACCAATCGATCGACACGTGCGTCGAGATCTTCGATGGCGTCCAACGCTGCGCGGTGTCGATGCGCGAGATCGCGCAGGCCAGCGATCCGCCGATTGACCGCGGGCAGCGCATCGGAAGGCTCGCAGAGCGCGGCGCGCACCCCGCCGCAATGGTGGTGCCCGCAGATCACGATGTGCTCGACGTGCAGCGCGTGCAGCGCATATTCGATGACGCTCGACGTATTACCGTCATCCGATGTGTAGAGATTGGCGATGTTCCGATGAACGAACAGCTCGCCCGGCTGCGCGTTCGTGATGCGCTCGGCGGGCACGCGGCTATCGGAACACCCGATCCAAAGGATACGAGGCTGCTGTCCGCGTGAAAGCCGCTCGAAAAAGCCCGGGTCGCGTGCCGATACCTCTTGCGACCATGCACGATTGGCAAGCAACAGGCGCTTCGCGTGATTCATCAACGTCCTCCTGCAAAAGTCAGTTCGAATGCGGCCGCCTTCCTTTCAAAGGCAGGCGCTACGCATTACGAACAGCTTACAATCAGACGAATCCGAAAAAAATTGGAAAAAAAATACCCCGACGTCACCGGCGGCGCGAGTGCTTCCTCTACTGGAACGCCACTTCGGCAAAGCTGCGCAGCTTGCGGCTATGCAACCGGTCGAGCCCGTTCATGCGCAGAAGCTCCATCGCCTTCACGCCGATCTGCAGATGCTGATCGACCTGCGCGCGATAGAACTGGTCGGCCATGCCCGGCAGCTTGAGCTCCCCGTGCAGCGGCTTGTCCGACACGCACAGGAGCGTCCCGTAGGGCACGCGAAAACGAAAGCCGTTCGCGGCGATCGTCGCGCTTTCCATGTCGAGCGCAATAGCTCGGCTTTGCGAGAGCCGCTGCACCGGCTCCCGGTGATCGCGCAGTTCCCAGTTGCGATTGTCGACGCTCGCCACCGTGCCCGTGCGCATGACGCGCTTCAGTTCCGCGCCTTCGAGCCGCGTTACTTGCGCTACCGCCCGTTCCAGCGCCACTTGCACCTCGGCCAGCGCCGGAATCGGCACCCAGAGCGGCAGATCGGCGTCGAGCACGTGATCTTCGCGGACATAGCCGTGCGCCAGCACGTAATCGCCTAGCCGCTGCGTATTGCGCAGCCCCGCGCAGTGGCCGAGCATGACCCACGCGTGCGGGCGCAGCACGGCGATGTGGTCGGTGATCGTCTTCGCGTTCGACGGGCCCACGCCGATATTGATCATCGTGATGCCGCTGCCGTCGGCGCGCTTCAAGTGATATGCGGGCATTTGCGGAAGCCGCGCGGGCGCCGTGCCCTCGTCGGGCTGCTCGCCGAGATTGGCGTTGTAGGTCACGACATCGCCCGGCTCGACGAACGACGTGTATTCGCTGCGATAAGCGCGCAACTCCTCGTCGTCCGTATGCGACATCAGTTGGCGGCCGAGCTTCGTGAACTCGTCGATATAGAACTGATAGTTCGTATAAAGCACGTAGTTCTGGAAATGCGTGGGCGAGGTCGCCGTGTAGTGCTTGAGACGATGCAGCGAAAAATCGACGCGCGGCGCGGTGAACAGCGCAAGCGGAAGCGGCTCGCCCGGGAGTGGCTCATAAGTGCCGTTGACGATGCGGTCGTCGAGCGCCGCCAGATCCGGCGTGTCGAATACATCGCGCATTGCCATCAAGCGGTCGCGCCCCAGGTCGCCCTCGAGATGAATGCCTTCGGCGAAAGCAAAGTGAATCGGGATCGGCTGTTGCGAGACGCCCACCTCGATGCCGACATGATGATTCTTCGCGAGCAGGCGTAGTTGTTCGCGATAGTAGTTGCCGAATAGATCGGGACGCGTCACCGTGGTCTCGAATACGCCCGGCCCCGCGACGAAGCCGTAAGAGCGACGCGAATCGACGTGGGTGTTGACCTCGGTGCGCAGACGCACGAACGGATAGCAGGCCCGCACGCGTTCGTGGAACGGCTCGTTGCGACGATAGCGCGCGAACGCATCGCGCAGAAAGGCGGCGTTGGTTTCGTAGATTTCCGACAGACGCACGACGGCATCGGCGGCATCCGTGAACGCCTCGGTGGGAAAATCGGTCGGGTGCATGGCGCGCGCATGCTGCGTCAGGTCGTTTTTCATCTTCGTTTTGCCTCGTTCATTGCAACGACATTACCACGAAGCATCGTCACCCGGCCCTCGAGCGAACGCGCTCGCATGCGCCCCGCCGCACGCTCGCGCGCGGCGCGTTGCGCACCGCCTCGCGGGTGGCATTTGCTAGAATTGAGGGATTCTCCGGAGAGCCACCATGAAGCCGTACATTTCCGCCGTCCTCAGCGCGGCGCTAGCCGTCGCGAGTCTCGCCGCTGCGCCGCGTCTCGCGCTGGCGGCCGCACCGGCCGACGACGCGCAGGCGCGCGCAGCACAGCGCGCCGCCAACGAAGCCGCGGGCCTGCCCGATCTCACCCAGATCAACCGTCCGGCGGCGGAAGTCTCGTCGAAGGTGGACATCAACGACGTCCCGCGCAAGCCGAGCTTCTACGAGAAAAGCGCCAACGGCACCGAGATCACCGAATTCCGCGATCGCGGCAAGCCGGTCGAGATCGACGTTCGCTCGAACTTCGGCACGCACTACCAAATGAGCGCGTCGCCCGATATCTCGCCGAAGGTCCACAGCAGCGGCCAGCCAAGCACGCGCCTGCCATCGATCAACCTGCACTACTGATCCGATACCAATCCCGACGTCGATATCAGCAAAGCGCCCGATTCGCCTCGCTCGGCCGCCGTACGCATCCGTCGATCCATGGATCGGCGTCGCGGCGGCGAAGTATGCGCCCGTGTCGCGCATGCCGGTTCTCCATCACAATCGCACCCGAAGCCCCTCGCACGCATGGCCGTCTTTACCGTCGTCAACGAAACCGATCTCGCGCAGTGGATGCGCCATTACGACCTCGGCGAAGTCGTCGATTTCCGTGGCATCCCCTCGGGTATCGAAAACAGCAACTTCTTCCTGACGACGACGCGCGGCGCCTATGTGCTCACGATCTTCGAGAAACTGACGGCCGAGCAGTTGCCGTTCTATCTCGAACTGATGCGCCATCTCGCGCAGCATCGGGTGCCCGTGCCCGACCCCGTCCGGCGCGATGACGGCGCCCTGTTCGGCCTCCTGCACGGCAAGCCCGCCGCCATCGTGACCAAGCTGCCCGGCGCGGCCGAGCTCGCCCCCGGCTCCGAGCACTGCGCCGAGGTGGGTCAAATGCTGGCGCGCATGCACCTAGCCGGGCGCGACTTCGGCCCGTATCTGCCGAATCTGCGCAGCTTGGCGTGGTGGCAGGAGACGGTGCCCCAGGTATTGCCGTTCTTGACCGAGCCGCAACGCGTACTGCTCACGTCCGAGCTGGCGCATCAAACCGCGTTCTTCGCTTCGAGCGACTACGCGGCGTTGCCGAGCGGCCCCTGCCACTGCGATCTTTTCCGCGACAACGTGCTGTTCGCGCCGGCGGAGCCCGGCACGGGCCATACTGTGCGCCTGGGCGGCTTCTTCGATTTCTATTTCGCCGGTTGCGACAAGTGGCTGTTCGACGTGGCCGTGACCGTCAACGACTGGTGCGTCGATCTCGCCACGGGCAAACTCGACGCATCGCGCGCCGACGCATTGCTTCGCGCCTATCAAACCGTGCGCCCCTTCACGCCCGAGGAACTGCGCCATTGGCCCGACATGCTGCGTGCGGGCGCCTATCGTTTCTGGGTATCGCGCCTGTACGACTTTTACTTGCCCCGCGCGGCTGAGATGCTCAAGCCGCATGACCCTACTCATTTCGAACGCATCTTGCGCGAGCGCCAGACCGGCGTCGCGCCTTTGAGTGCGTCAAGTTCATGCAACTAACTGAAGTTTCCGCTAAGACCGGCTACGTCTGGTACCGGCAAGGCATTTGGCTGTTCCGTCGCAACCCGCTCGGCTTTCTGGCGATCTTCGTCACGTATTTGCTGGCGATGTTCGCACTTTCGATGATTCCGCTGATCGGCGCCGTGCTGCCGCTCGTGTTGATTCCGGGCGTGGCTGCGGGGTTCATGGCGGCATGCCGCGATACGGTAGCCGGCAAGCTCGTGTTTCCGACCATGCTGGTGGACGGCTTTCGATCGTACGGCGCGACGGCGGCCGTACGCCTGCTTGAACTGGGTGGGATGTACGTAGCGGCGGTCGCGCTCGTCTTCGCCGGCTCGGCGCTGGCCGACGGCGGGGTGCTGTTCAAGCTGATGATGGGCAATCAGCCTGTTTCGCCCGACGCACTGCCGGGCGGGTCGCTGCTGATGGCGGGGCTCGTGGCGTTTGCCTGCTACGTGCCCGTGGCGATGCTGTTTTGGTTCGCGCCCGTGCTCGCGGCATGGCACGACGTGCCGCCCATCAAGGCAATGTTCTTCAGCCTGGTGACGTGCTGGCGCAATCGCGGCGCGTTCATCGTCTACGGCGTGCTGTGGATCGCCACGGCAATCGTCGTATCGACGGCGCTCTCGCTATTGATGGACGCGCTCGACGCACGCCAGTATGCGTATACCGTACTGTTTCCGGCATCGATGACGTTGACCACGATGCTGTACTGCTCGTTCTACGCCACGTATCGAGGCTGCTACGGTATGCAAGCGCCTAACGGCGCCGATGCGCAGGACAAGCCGAGCGTCTGATCGATACCGGGCTTGGCCCGGTTGGCTGGACGCTTAGCGCGCCACTTGCCAGGACGGTTGCACGACCGCGGCTTCGCGGTCGAGCTTGCGCATACGGAATTCGAGATCGTACAGATCGGTGGCTTCGGACAGATAGGCGTCTTGGCGGGCCTTTTGGCGGGCTTCGGCGGTTTCGGTCAAGAGAAGGAACAGGCGGCTAAGCAGGAACATGATGTGGCCTCGTGCGGTGATAGGTGTTAATACCTAAGCGATAACCCGAATTATAGGGAAAACCCTAGGGATGCGCTAGTGCATTCTTCGGATGTCGCTTTTCCGCATCAAAGCTGTCCGCCGTGCCGTGACGGCAGTGGCCGTGGCGGAAGCCCTAGTGCGCTGCGGCGCGGCGCGACGCTGCCCGCAAACGGCGGCGGTGCTCGCGCATGAACCCCCAGATCATGCTGCTCGCATCCGGCCCATGCGCAGCGTGGAAAGGAACCGCCTCGTCGCCGCCCGCCCAGGCGTGGCCGAGGTCGGACACCCGGCATAGCCGGACTACGCGCCGGTTTCCGACCAAATAGTCGTGAATCTCGGCCGCGCCCTCTCGGCTCTCTTGCACCGAGCCTTCGACCCACCCGCCGTCGCGATCGATCAAGCCGTTGAGCCGCAAAAACGCGAGGCTCAATTGCTCGGCGTTTTTCGGGGCCACGACGTGGTCGGCGTCGCCATGGACGATGATCGCCGGCATCCCCGGGTAGGCGGCGGCATCGACCGTCGCGTCGACGAGCGCGATCGGATCGCGCCGGGCGCCTCGGCGCATCACATCCATCGCGGTCATTCCTGAATGCGCCTCGCCTATGGCCGGCGCCGAATGCAGTGCCAGGGCCGCGAATCGATCCGGGTAGTGCAGTGCGAGCAAAGAGGCCAAGCCCGCGCCCGCCGAGAGCCCCGCCAAGTAAATCCGCTCGGGATCGATGCCGTGATGGGCGATCAGCGAATCGACGAGCGAGACGACCGCGCGCGCCTCGCCCAGCCCAGCCGTTTCTCGATCGTCGTACCAATGCCAACATCGATGGGCGTGCGCATGCTTCGACTGCTCCGGGTAGACCACGGCAAACCCGTTCGCATCGGCCACCAGATTCATGCGCGTACCCAGCGCGAACTCGTCGATCGTCTGCTTGCAGCCGTGCAGCATGACGACGAGTGGCATCGGCCCGGGTTTGGCCGTCGGCGGGATGTACAAACCGTACGACAAATGATTGACGAGGCGCCCCGGCAACGGCGGCGCCGAGTGATAGGAGCGTGTCCAGTCCCCTTTGGTCCAGGCGCCCGCGCGCGGACGAACGCGAGACTCCCGTGTCTCGCGGGCGCCGCGCGCATCGCGCTCGGGCGCGCGCCGGGTCGCACCGGTGCTGGCGCCGGCCTTTCGGGTGCGGCGCTTTTTCTTCGTTTGCGGCAGGTCCTGGGCTTGTCCGACGGGTATGGTCGTCATCCAGCGTTTGAGGCCCTGCAGCCAGAATTTCGTCAGGCTTTTGGTCATCGGACGTGGCTCGCTAAAAGGGACAAATCTACAGTGCGACACAGATTTATGACGCAATGCACAATATACCCTCTTCGGTCAGTGGCGCTCGGGAGCCGGTTCCAGCATGTGGCGCGCCGGCTTCGTCCGTCAACGCACCCGAGGGGGCGGCGGCATCCGCCGCGCCTGGTTATACTGTCCGTTCCCTTCTAGCGTGTCGTCATTTGGGACGACTCACGCGTTACACAGATAGGAGCCGCGCGGTGGTTCCGCCCGGCGACGTCAGACATGCACGATTTACCTCTTCACCTCTGGTTCTCGATTACGCGCCTGGGCGGCGCGGGCTTGACGTTGCCGCTCGCCGTCGCGATTGCGTTGTGGCTCGCGCTCGGCTACTCGTGGCGTCTGGCCGCCGGCTGGCTGGCCATCGTCGGCGCGGCCGCGGGCATCGTCACCCTCACGAAGATCGCCTTCCTCGGCTGGGGCATCGGCGTGCGGGAGTGGGACTTCACCGGCGTGAGCGGCCACGCCATGCTTTCCACGGCCGTGTATCCGGTCGCATTCTTCCTGGCCCTACTTCCCGCACGCCCGACAGTGCGTATCGCGGGCGTGGCGTGTGGGCTAGCCGCGGGCTTGGCTGTCGGCTTGTCGCGCGTCGTACTCAGCGCGCATTCGCCCTCGGAAGCCGTGGCGGGCTGCGTGGTGGGTGCGCTAGCGGCCGTTCTGTTCGTCTGGCGGGCGTGGGACACGAAGCCGGGCAAATTGTCGGTGGTGCCCGTGGCTGTCAGCCTGCTCATGCTGGCCGTCGCGTTGCACGACGTGCGCGTGCCCACGCAATACTGGGTCACGCACATTGCCTTGCATTTGTCGGGCCGTGACCGCCCCTTCATCCGGGCGCGCTGGCGCGTGGGGCACGACGCGCCCCATCGGGTGCCTGTCGCCCCTTCCGGCCGCAGCGCGGCGCTGCCCTCTGCCTTCGCCTAATCGCATTTTCCCCAACGGCGGCGATCTGCGCCGATCTCCCGGCTTTCCTGTCACCCAAGGCGGTTAGACACGGCTCGGCCGCCCTATAGGCGCGGCGATATGGTCCTTATTGGGTGATGCGCTATTACCTTGGGTATATTACGATGTGGTCTTTGACCCTGCTGCTCCGTCCATGACCCCTCGAATGCTCGCTGCCCGCCGCCATATCCGCACGCTCGCGCTGTGCGCATCCGCGGTCGCCGCCTTCTCCGTGCAAAGCGCCGCGCGCGCCGACGAGCTCGTCGTGTCGGCCGCTGCCAGCCTAACGAACGCGTTCCGCGGCGTAGCGACGGCTTTCGAGAAAGCACACCCGAACACCAAAATCGTGCTCAATTTCGGCGCGTCCGACGTGCTGCTGCGACAAATCGTCAACGGCGCGCCGGCCGACGTCTTCGCCTCGGCCGACGAGGCCGCCATGGACAAAGCAGTCGAAGCCAAGGCCGTCGTACCCGACACGCGCCACGATTTCGCCGCCAACTCGCTCGTCATGATCGTGCCGGCCGACAGCACGCTGACCGGGCCGTCGGTCCGCGAGACGCTCGCTAAGCCGCAAGTGAAGCACGTGGCGCTCGGCAATCCCGCCTCGGTGCCCGCCGGCCGATACGCCAAGGCTGCGCTCGAGCGCGAAGGCGCATGGGATATCGTCGACGGGAAGGCCGTGCTCGCGAGCAATGTGCGCGAAAGCCTCGACTACGTCGCACGCGGCGAGGCCGAAGCGGGCTTCGTCTTCGGCACCGATGCCGCCCTCATGCCGAAGGCGGTCAAGGTCGCGGCCATCGTCCCCACGCCCACGCCCGTCACCTATCCGATCGCGCTGGTGAAAGGCAGCTCGCACGCGACCGAGGCGGCTGCGTTCGCGGACTTCGTCCGCTCGCCGGACGGCCAGGCGATCCTCGCCAAGTACGGCTTCAGGCCGCCGGCGGAACATTGACCCATCGACTATCGACCATCGAATAGCGACTGACCGATCGGACACGCCTTGCAAGACGCCTGGATTCCTCTCGCACTCTCGCTGAAAGTCGCCGGCTGGGCGACCGCGCTCGACATCGTTCTGGGTGTGGCGGCGGCGCTCGCGCTCGCGCGGTGGCGATCGAGCTTGCGCGATGTCGTCGACGCCCTGCTCACGCTGCCGCTCGTCATGCCGCCGACTGTCCTTGGGTACTACCTGCTCGTCCTGCTCGGGCGACGTGGGCCGATCGGCGCTTGGCTCGATACGTTCGGCGTTCGCCTTGTATTTACCTGGCAAGGCGCCGTCATCGCGGCGATGATCGCGGCGTTTCCGCTCGTCCTCAAATCAGCGCGCTCCGCATTCGAATCGGTCGATCCGCAGTTCGAGCATGCGGCTCGTACGCTCGGCATGGGTGAGGCTGCCGTCTTTTTTCGCGTGACGCTGCCGCTCGCGATGCGCGGCATCGTGGCCGGCGCCCTGCTCGCGTTCGCTCGCGCGCTGGGTGAATTCGGCGCCACGCTGATGATCGCCGGCAATTTGCCGGGGCGCACGCAGACGCTATCGGTTGCGGTGTACTCGGCCGTGCAAGCGGGCGACGATCACACGGCCAATTTGCTCGTGATCGTCACGTCCGTCGTCTGCGTCGTCGTGCTGCTCGTGGCCGGGCGGCTCGTGCCGCAGCACTCGCTGCTGACATCGCGGTAGATGAGGATGAGGAGCCGGCCATGACGCTGACCGTCGATATTCGCAAGACGCTCGTCACGCGCGAACGCCGCTTCGAACTCAGCGTTGCGTTTACCGGCAGTTGCCAGCGCATCGTGTTGTTCGGACCGTCCGGGGCGGGCAAGACATTGACGCTGCAAGCAGTGGCCGGGCTGCTCAAGCCTGATGCCGGTGCGATTACGCTTGGCGGCGAACCGCTGTTCGACGCATCGCGCGGCATTGACGTGCCGGCGCGCGAGCGCCGGGCGGGCTACTTGTTTCAGGACTATGCGCTGTTTCCGCACTTGAACGTGCGGCAAAACGCCGGCTTTGCGCTGAGACGACGGTGGATGAATCCACGCGCTCGTGAAGTTGCTCGAGAGGTCGATTACTGGCTCGATGCGTTCGATTTGACGTCGGTCGCCGGCAACTACCCGGCGCAGCTCTCGGGCGGGCAGAAACAGCGCGTCGCACTTGCGCGTGCGCTGGTGTCCGAGCCGCGGATCTTGCTGCTGGACGAACCGTTCGCCGCGCTCGATGCCGGCATGCGCGAGCGGATGCGGCGCGAATTATCCGATCTGCTGGCGCGGCTCGATATCCCGATGGTTCTCATCACGCACGATGAAGCGGACGTGGCGGTGTTCGGCGATCAAGTTGTCCAGCTCGATCAAGGCAGCGTGCAGGAAGGCGAACGCTATGAAGGGCTCTCGGCGCGAAACGCGTCGCGTTGATGGTTCATCGATGGAAGGTCGATGCCGGTGCAAGGCCGTTGTTACTTACGCGCTGTTTAATCGGCCGTGCCCAGTATCACGCTCGATGCCTTGAACACAGCGATCGCTCGCTTGCCGGCGGCAAGCCCCAGCCCATCCACGCTTTCATTCGTGACGATTGCCGTGACCACCGTTGCGTTCGGGTCGGGCACGCCGGACGTCGCGCCATCGAGCGTCATCGACACCTCGGCGTTGACAGCGCCCCGTGTCACCTGCGAAACCACACCGCGCAATTGATTGCGGGCGGAAAGGCGCAGCGGCTGCCCGGCGTCGGCCTCGTCGGCCATGAGCATCACCCAGGATGCCTTCACTAGCGCAAATGCCGGTGACCCGACCACGAGTCCCAGCGTTTCAGTGCTTTCGTGCGTCACCACCGCGACGATCGTCTGCCCGCCCGGCAGCGCAAGCGACACTTCGTCGTTGACGCTGCCTCGCGTCACGGCCGATACCGTTCCATAGAGCTGGTTACGCGCGCTCGTTTTCATGCCGATTCTCCCAATCAAAGCCCAGTCGCCCGCGAAATGCTCGATGGCCGCGCTCGCGCGTTCGATGAACTTGCGATGCTCGCGTTCGACCGCGTGGAATGTTTCGATCAGGCGCCGCCCGCGCGGCGTCACTGTGGTGCCGCCGCCGCCCTTGCCGCCCACCGATCGCATGACGAGCGCCTCGCCGGCTAAGTTGTTCATCGCGTCGACGGCGTCCCATGCGGCTTTGTAGCTGATGCCGACCGACTTCGCGGCCGAGGTGATGGAGCCTGTGTCGCGGATCGCGGCTAAGAGCGCGATGCGCGATGCGCCGCCGAGGGTTTCTTGTCCCGCGCGTAGCCACAGCGAACCGCCTAGTTCGACGGGGACGGTGGGGCTGTCGGGGTGAGAGGGAACCGAGGGAGGGGAGCGCTGGGGCATGGGGGCGGATGAGGTGCGGGGTGGATGCACGGTACCGATTATAGGCGGGCGGGCTACACTAACATCCCGAAATTGTGCCCATACATTTCGTCGCACCATCCCCCCATTTCACGGGCCTTGAGCGCCCGTCACCGTGTCGCTTTGTACTCCGTGCTACCGTGGCGCGCCAGCCACCACTAAGGACTTGTTCGCACGGAATGCACAAACCCAAAGCAGCTGCGCACGACTCGAATCTTTTAAGCAGGATCAAGGTTCTGGCAGTCCTAGCCATGTTCTCCGACGACGACCTTCTGGAACTACTCGTGTTGAAGGGCGGCAATGCAATGACACTCGTTCATCAGATCAGCGCCAGGGCATCGGTCGACCTCGATTTCTCGTTAAAGCAGGATTTCGACGACGAACTGGAAAGCGTGCGGACGCGTATCGAGAAAACGCTTTCTGACACATTCCGCGCCAACGGCTTCGAGGTTTTCGACTTGAGGATGATGGAGAGACCCAAAGCCATCACCGCCGACATGAAGGATTTCTGGGGTGGTTATGCCGTCGAGTTCAAGCTAGCAACGGCGCAAGTTTACGTTGCGCACTCCGACGACCTTGAAAAACTACGCAGGCTTGCGATCAACCTCGGGCAGGGCACAAAATTTCTCATGGACATCAGCCGCTTCGAGTACATTGAAGACAAGCAGGACGTCGAGTTCGAGGGCACCGTCATCTACGTTTACTCGCCGCTTATGATCGTCTGCGAAAAGCTGCGCGCCATCTGTCAGCAGATGCCGGAATATGGCCCGATCATCAAACGGGATCGGGCGGGTACTGCACGCCCCAAGGACTTCGTGGATATCCTGGTGCTCACGAAAGCGCTCGATCTGGATCTCACAGGCGAACACATGCAGCGAACGCTGACAGCGATGTTCGACGTCAAGAAAGTACCGCTAGCGCTCCTTGGGCAGATCCGTCGTTCCTACGAGTTTCATCGAGCCGGCTTCTCCAGCGTGGCCGACACGGTCTCTCCAGATTTCGATCTCAAGGAATTTGATTTCTACTTCAACTATGTCCTCGATCTCGTCGATCGCCTAAAACCCACTTGGGACAAATAGGCGCCACGCTTCGATGTAGCGGGTGTCGCGCATCTCATGAGCAAGATAGAAATTCTGTTCGATGGGTACGCGTCGGACCAAGGCAAGCTGGCTTGGCTTGTACCCTGCTCGCTCCAAGTAGTATCCGATCGCCTGGTGATACGGATAGGCGAAGTCGAGTTTGCGCAGCATCGCGACTAGCTTGTTGATTGAAACGCGACTTTTTGCTAACTCGAAGGCTTTGGCGACCTCGAAGACGCCGCCGGCGTAGATCGGTCTCACCGTGATATCGATGAGGGTGCGCTCCAAATCAGTGGTGCGCACGAGGACTTCCCGGCCGCCGGTATCGGCAACACGCTCGGTGACGACACCCAGATGGTCGGTGTACGAACCGTTCAGCAAGTAGATCTTTTTCCCCCTGTGCTCGACCCAGTTGTGCGAAATCCTGGGAGTTCGATGGAATGCTTGATCGATCTCGGACTGATCAAGCTTGACTCGCGAGTGTCGATGAGTGCTGCCGCTGCTGCGCTCTTCAGTCATGTAAATCGTCGTGGGCGACTGCTCGGTCAATCCATGCAGCTGCATCGCGCTGTAGTGACTCAGGTAGAGGTTGTCCCTGAGGGACAGGAGGATGCTGAGCAACGGAACGTCGCCCCAGACGTAGCATCGCTCCGTACGCTGCGGAAACGGGAATTCAATCTCGCGAAGCTTAGCGTGGGCTTTCAGAAAATCGATGAGATGTTCTGCGGTCGTGCTTCGCGTGAGACGCCAAAAGGCGCGATGGTTAGCGAGAATCGCCCGGATTTCTTTGAGCTTGAGGACGGGCTCGGGAAGTGCATCGAAGCATTTGACGATGTCCGCTTTCGCGATCTGAATTCGTGACCGATTCATAGGCGTGCTGCAGGCTCATTCCTAAACTTTGGCTTTCTGGACTAGTTATTTCGGTGCTACGCAGCACTTGTGCTGCGTAGCATACAGAAGACTTCGCCTGAAATCAAGACTGGATTCCCGATCTGACGCCACGCTGACCGTTGATACACGAAAAAGAGTGTGTTATGCTACGCAGCATAAATGCTGCGTAGCATCTCAAGATTGATCCAAACATACTGCTCGTCGGCTGACATGGCCCGACGACCGGCGAGTACGCCGAGGCAGCGTGGCCCGGCTGCCGCGCTGCCTCACCGGATATCGAAACGCAGCCTCAAGCGTCTTTAAGCTGCGGTCCAACAGCGTCGAAAATGTTGATGATGTCTTGGGCGGTAAAGCCGCGCAGGCTAGCCATATCCTCCGACAATGCAGACCATTGATCTGTATCGTAATACGAGGAATCTCGAAGTGGCTGCTTGAGCAGATCGGCTTTGCCATAACTGGTTGCCGCCCAACTCGACCAATCCGAATCACCGAACAGGTCCCAGAAGCCACCGCGATTCCAATGGACGAGGGCTCGCTCCTCGATCCGCTGATTCAGGACTTCTGTTGTATAGAGCTTGCGTTGCTCGGAAATCCGGCCCGTGATGCCGGGCGCATTGCCAATGACGATTCGGGAATAGGTAATGCCTGCAGTGGTGAACCCCACCATCCGGCCCGACGAGCCGGAACTGGCGCCTTCGAGATAAAAAGTCTTCATGCCGAGCAGCGCCATCGATTCGAGCATCCCGCTGCGCATGCCGATGTGAATGACGTTGTATTCCTCCGCCAGATACTTATAAAAAGCAAATTGCGCGAGAAATTTGGCGTCGCCGAAATGCTCTTTCCAGACCGGGTCTTCCCACATGTCCGATACGCTGATCACGTTGTCCATGCCCGACAGATTCGCGAAGTTGTTCAGCTTGTCGCTGCGCTCGTCGCCGGCCAGCAGCACCGTCACAGGCTTGCCGCATTTGAGGAACGCTCGCGTAAGTTGGCGAATGCCCTCATAGCTCGAATCGAGTTCGGGGTGCGCACCGCCGCGCTTGCCGCTTTGTCGGCTCCACAACACGACGATGTTGGGCTTGATGTCGAAATTGTTCTTTTGAAACTTGCGGCCCATGTACCCATACAAAGCGAATTTTTGCTCGGTGGGCAGTTTTCCAACCTTCCACGCAGTGGCGATAGCGGCGCTCGTCCCATCTGGGTCGTCCTTCCACTGCTTCGCGAGCAACCCGGTGACCGCCGTGATCGACCGCGGCCAGCCGTTCGGGATCTGGCCGTAATACAGCTTGCTCGAGGTGGTGGGACCGCGCACCGGCGCCACCATATGGTTCGCGTATGCGTCTTTGTAGTTTTGCCATAGATCGTTCACGCGCAGCGCGCCCGACGTAATATCGAGCAGATGAACGCGCCCCATAACGCCGCTTTCGCCGTAGATCTTTTGAATGAGGCCGGTTTTATCCGCGTACTGGCCCGTGGCCCTCGTATCCTTGACCAGAATGATACGGGCCGTTGTGTCGGCTGCCAGTAAGGCAGCTGCGGCATAGGTGTCCCCGGACATATATCCGCATTGCAAGATTTTCACAGGCATACCGAGTCCCCGTCAGGTAGGCGTTGTTGCGCGCGTGCTCTTATTGAATGGCGCCGTGCGCGGATAGTGCCACATTTTGGGGGGGATTCGGAGGCTGGGATTGTTGTAGTTGGGGATGCAAGCCTATGCTTGCTTGCTCTCCAATTTTCGGTGCGGTTAATTCGCGCTTACGATGTCCTGTCGCTTCATCCAGGCCTCCAGCGGCGCCTTCCCCGCACGCGTGTAGCGAATCCGAACCCAATCCGGCTTCTCTTCGCCGATGACGGAAACATGGTCGCCGCGAATCAGATACCCGCGCCGGTTACTGCCCACTGAAGGTCGCTCGTAGAGCCAAGATCGGTCGGCCTGCACCGTCCATATCGGCGGTTCGGCGGCATTCGCTGGCGCCGCGCCGCCGGGTGCGGGAGTGCTTGCGACATTCGCATACGCGCCAAGCGCAGTTTTGATTTGCGCGTAATACGCCGCGTTTTCCGCGCTGGGTGGATCGCAGGCACGAAGATTTTCAATGCCTAATGCAACGCGCAAGAACGGTTTGATATCCGTGGAGTTGGACTTGCTGAACTGTGTCCATACGGCCTGAGCCGTGGGTTTGTCGAGCGTTGTCATCGATTGCGAGTCCGCTTTGCCCGAATCGAGTTGGCTGCGCCAAATCGCGTCCTTCTCGTCCCACTTTCCACCGCAAACTGCGCCCGTGTAGTCGCGCGCGACACATCCGGTTTGAGTGTCGAGGATTGGGCAGAATTCGCGACTCGCCACCGTGGGCTTTCCGTCCTCGGTTTCGGTCACTCCGTTTCGCGTGAGATCGAGCACGAAATAGCGACCGTCGTGCGAACGCGCGTTGGAGCCAGCGGCTGAGAAGATAACGCCGCCATCGGCAGTGAGTGCCTCGTCGGGGACGATCGGCAGCGTCGTGCCGTCGGGCCGAGTGATCGTGAGACGCGTCCATCCGGGGCCGAATGTTCGGCTAAGTTCCGGCGAGACCGGGGCGGAATAGATCAGGCGTGCGTGGTTTGGGAAGTGGGTTTCGGATCCATTTTGGATTGGTGCGGTTGCGGCGTGTGTCCCACCGTTCGACCTCGTTGGCACTGGCGTAGCCGTAGAATTACCGTCCGATTTCGACAGCGCGCGATCGATGAGTTCCGCGTCACCCCGGGCACCTGTTGTCCGGAGTGACGCAGAAATCTTCAAATACGCCTCACGATTGGTCGCCGACGGCGGATCGCAACGCAAAACGTTGTCGGCGCCTGAATCGTCACCAACCACAGCCCGGGGCGGCTGACCCGCGCTAATAAAGTTCAAAACCCGGCTTGCCGACGGGCGATCGCGCCTCAGCATCACGGCGGTCTGATCGTCTGTTCCCCATCGAGCGGGTTGGCCTGCC
>DATJJH010000241.1:0-26664 GCA_035492395.1 Trinickia sp.
GGGTTTCGGGCTCGTTTGTGTCTCTCCCTGACCACGAACTTCACGCGCGGTTTTCGTCGCGTATATCATGTGCGCTCCCGCACCTAGACCCCGCGGCAGACTCATTCGCGCGCCCGACTCACTACAACACGACATGTCCACCACCACCCTGCTCGTTCAATCGATGCCCGTGCTCGCGCAGGGCGCCGTCCTGACGGTCAAGTTCGCCGTCCTCTCGATGATCTTCGGGCTCGTTGCCGCCGTCATGCTCGCGCTGATGGGCATCAGCCACAGCAAGCCGCTCAATTGGATCGCGCGCGCGTACGTGAGCTTGATGCGCGGTACGCCGCTGCTCGTGCAGATCTTCGTCATTTATTACGGACTGCCAAGCATCGGGATTTCGCTCGATCCGACGCCGGCCGGCGTGCTCGCGCTCTCAGCCAACGTGGCGGCCTATCTGTCCGAAAGCATGCGCGGCGCGATCAACGGCATTCATCGCGGCCAATGGCTCGCGGCTTACAGTCTGGGGCTGTCGCGCCGGCAAACGCTGCGTTATGTGATCGGGCCGCAAGCGCTGCGTATCGCCGTGCCCAGTTTGTCGAACAGCCTGATCAGTCTCATCAAGGATACGTCGCTCGTGTCGGTGATCACCGTGACCGAACTGCTGCGCAGCGCGCAAGAAATCATCGCCTCGACGTATCAGCCGCTGCCGCTTTACCTAGCGGCGGCGGCTGTGTATTGGGTGCTCTGCCAGGTGCTCGAATGGGCGCAGCACCGTTACGAGCGCCGCCTCGCGTTGCCCACGCGCCATTGAGCGGCGCGCGCCCGCTTCCGGCGGTTGCCGGACGACGCCGGACGGTTGAAGCGCCCGGCTATTCTCGTCGCGCCTAGGCCTAGTTCGCCGCGAGCGGCTGATCCAGCGCGGCGCCGAACCGGCCCAGGCGCGGCAAATAATAGCGGCCCGGGTTAAGCGAATACGCTACGTTGCGCGCGCGTCCCATCACCTCCTTGCGCGGAACGAAGCCGATATAGCGGGAATCGGCGCTGTCGTCGCGGTTATCGCCGAGCATGAGGTACTCGCCCGCGGGCACCGTGACTGGACCGAACGAGCTGACGGGGCTCGGCGCGGTTTCCGAAAGGCGCACCACGTGCGATACGCCGTCGAATCGTTCGGTCAGGTACCGCGCGTCGCCCGGCACGGCATCGTGCATCGGCGGCGTCGCCAGCGGCTGATAGTCGGCACGCACGCCGTTCACGTAGAGGACGTTCTCGCGCAGCGCGACCTGATCGCCGGGTACGCCGATCACGCGCTTGACGAGCAGTTCATGCGCCGCGGCCGAATCGATCGTTACGATGTCGCCGCGCTGCGGATCGCCGAAATGAACGATGGCGATATGGGTCAGCGGCACGCGCAGGTCGTAAGCCATCTTGTCGACGAAGATGCGATCGCCGATGCGGATGGTCGGCAGCATCGAACCGGACGGTACGACGTTCCAATCGGCAATGGCGCTGCGAAAGAGCACCATCAGGAACAGAAAGGCGACGAGATTCTTGTTCGAGCGCCACAGACTGGCGAGATACTTGGACATACGAGCCGCTCCTCATTGGGCTATCTTGAGCAAACCGAACGCAGTGAAAACGAAGCGAACATAGCCGTCGCACACGGCGCCCGCCTTTAAGACGGGCCTATACGGCGCTCGCAACGCCGCATCGTAGCACTCTCGCCGCTATTCCCCCGGGAACCGCAAGCCGAGCGAAGCCCGCGCCGCATCGGTCATCGATATCATTTGCCGCGATTTCGCATGGGTCATCAGGGGGCTCTCCAGAGCGCCCTCGCGAATCAATTCGCAGAAATGCTCCGTTTCATAGTTGAGTCCGCCGCCTTCGAACGGCTCGTGCAGTTCGACCAAGCGGCCGTCGACGTAGCTGATCGTCGCTCGCACGGGATTCCACCACTTCTCGTGAATCGTGACGTGACCGAGCGGCCCGGCCAGCAGCGCGTCGCCCTTCCCGATCGTGTCGAGCCCGCAAAAAAGCTGCGCGTATCCGCCTTCGTGCCGGCTGTGCACGCTTGCAAACGTGTCGACCCCGGTCGGCCCGAGGCGCCCGAAGGTCTGCACGTCGAGCGGCGCGCCAAGCCAGTCGACGGCGAGAAACATTTCGTAGATGCCGATGTCGAGCAGCGCGCCGCCGCCTTCGGCCAACGAAAACGACGGATGATCGGCGGGCACGTTCGCAACCGAGCAGCCGGCGCGCACGAGCCCGACGGGCCCGATCGGCGCCGTGCGCAGATGCTCGCGCAGCTTGCGATAGAGCGGAAAGAACGGCGGCTTCATCGCTTCCATGAAAAGCCGCCGCGAAGCGCGCGCCGTTTCAAGCACCCCTTCGAGTTGGCGCAGGTTCAGCGTCGCGGGTTTTTCGCAGAGCACGTGCTTGCCGGCCGACAGCGCGGCGCGCGCGTACTCGGCATGGCTGTCGTTGAGCGTTGCGATATAAACGGCGTCGATATCGCTCGCGAGCACGTCGTCGACGCGCGCGCACGGTTGGCCGCCGAAGCGCGCAACGAAGGCGTCCACGCTTTGCGCACGACGCGACCACACGCGCCCGATGCGCGCCTCGCGCACATGTGCAAGCCCTTGGGCGAAGCGCTGGGCGATATGCCCCGCGCCCACGATGCCCCAGTTGATCGTTTTGACTTGATTCATTGCCGCATCCTTTTCTCATTGCATGGGAAGCCACGCCGATGCGACCTGTGCATCGGCAGTGACTCGAACTTGCCATGATATGACGCGACGCTCGGCGATACGTTCTCCTTTCGCCGGATGAATGCAAGGCAAGACAAGCACGCCGCCATGCTCATCGAATGAAATGATCGATACGTCATTTCATCAAAAGAAAAGACCGGCGCGGTGAGGCCGCCGGTCTTGCATACTACGCACGATCCATTTGCTATCTGCGATTGGGCATTTCCACCGAGAACTCGCGGCTGATCTCGTCGGCGGCGAAGTCGATGACGGCGAGCGCCGCCGCTTCGGCCTCTTTCGGATCGCGACGCTCGATCGCTTCGACAAGCCGCTCGTGCGTGCGCACCGAGATTTCCCATGCGCCGGGCTTTTGGCTCAGCATGGGATGCGTGGCGGAAAGCGCACCGCGAATAATGGCCGCCATCTGCTGAAAAAACTGATTGCCGCTCGCGTGCACGATGCGCGTATGCAACAGTTCGTCTGCCGGCTGGTAGCCGGCATCGCCGGGCGCGAGCGTTTTAAACACTTCAAAAGCCTCGCGAATAGCCGCCACCTCGGACACGCTGGCGCGCGAAGCCGCCTGCGCCGCCGCGCGCGGCTCGATCAGCATGCGAAACTCGATGACGTCACGCATGAACTGAGGATCGGGCTTGGCGCGAAAACGCCAACTGACGACATCCTCATCGATCATGCGCCAATCGCGCATCGGGCGGATGCGCGTACCCACCTTTGGCCGGACATCGAGCATATCGCGCGCGAGCAGCATCGACAGCGCCTCGCGCATGACCGTGCGGCTCACGTCGAACTCCTTGGACAGCACGTCCTGAGGCGGCAGAATAGCGCCGTATTTCTCTTCGACGATGCCGCTAACAAGCCCGTCCATGACCTTGCTCACCAGCGAACGGTCTTTGCCCTGCTCCATAACTCCCCCGATGCGCCGTCCGACGCTTCTTTGCCTGTTCCATTGCGCACCTCCCGCCATACCGGGACCGGTAAACGATACGGTGCTTCGTTACTCGCCGGCGCGCCATTGGGAAACGCCTGAACAGGGTTATCCCTCTGACGAAAGCGGTGCATGCCGCACCGGCAGCCGCCGAGCCAACGCGCTCGATTTATTTCGGACGCCTACATAATTTCGCGAGTGTTTCATGCGCCGATACGGCCCATCCGCCTCTCGCGCCTCGTCCTTCCTGCCGTTCTGATTTCTCGTCCCACTTCGACCACGAGCGGATCGTTTCGTTGTCCGAAGCAACGTACGACGAATCGCTATGGATGCACGGTACGTCGTGCGCAACGGCACTACCGTTCGCCATCGCACTCAGATCGAAGAGTTCGTCCGCCATTGGGGTAATTACGCAGCGACAGCCGTCGCGCGAGCATGTCTCAACAATGAGTCATTTCCGACACGTTCGTTTTTGCAAGGACGTGCACGCTCGCACAGCGTCTTGTTCGCGCCGGCGACGCCCTGTGCGGCGCGTCGGCGCAGGTCGCTTCAACCGGGTCGATGCCCACCCCCTCGCCCATTAGGCGTGAGCCAGGTCCGACGAAAGAAGGCGTTGCAGCAACGCACATGCGTCATGCAACACATCTGAATCAATTCGCGTTCGTGCGATGCGCGCGCGAACGACGACGCGCTGCCTGCACGAGCGCGCGCCGCCGAGGGGCTCGCGCTGCCGAACATCAAGCCGATCAAGCACTTACCGGTGCGATCTGAAAGTGCTTCGAAAGGAGTGGGAGAGCCCAGACGATTGTGCAGATTTGAAACAAAAAGGCGGGGTGCCCCGTCTCGAACGCAATGCAGCATCCTCGGCTGCCCGTCAAGCGTCGATACAACAGGGCTTGGCATGATCCTCGCTGAATGGGGCCCGCAAACCGAGCGCTGCCGCACACAGGGCGCAACGGCCAGGGAGAAAGGCCAACACCACGCCGGAGCGCCCGCATCGAGCAGACGAAATATCGTCGCCCTCCGATGCAGGCGAATCGCCGGCCCACTAACGAGAAGCCGCAAAAGCACGTGCGCGCGGCGCACGACGCGGCAAGGAAACGAGGACCGATCATGTTGACGCTACAATCCGACCTCCACGGCAATCACCTTCTCGGCGCATTGCCCTCGCACGAATGGCAGGCGCTGACGCCTCACCTTGAATTGGTCCACCTGCGCACGGAGCAGCTGCTCTGCGATTGCGGCCACAAGATTCATCATGTGTATTTTCCGACGACGGCCATCATCTCGATCCTCTCGATGATGGAAGACGGGGGCTCCGTCGAGCTTGCCGCCGTCGGCCGCGAAGGCATGACCGGCGTCCAGGTGCTCACGGGCGGCGAGACGATGCCGAGCCGCGTCCAAGTGCAATGCTCGGGTTTCGCCTACCGTATGAGCGCGCAACAGCTCAAGCAGGAAATCGCGCGCTCGGACTTACTGCGCCGGCTCATGCTGCTCTATATGCAAGCGCTGCTGACGCAAGTCGCGCAAACGGCCGCGTGCAACCGCCATCATTCTCTGAGCAAGCAGTTGTGCCGTTGGCTGCTGATCGAAATCGACCGCGCCGCGACGAACGAGTTGGCCGTCACCCAACAGCTGATTGCCGATATGCTCGGCGTGCGCCGCGAAGGGATTACGGAAGCCGCGGGCAAGCTGCACGATCAGGGCTTGATTCATCACAGCCGCGGGCATATCAAGGTGCTCGACCGCAAAGGCCTGGAAGCGCGCGCGTGCGAGTGCTATGGGCTCGTGAAGCGCGAATTCGACCGGCTGCTGCCAAGTCTGCATCAGACGAACTCGGTGAACTGAACGGCGGATGCTATGGGTGAAGCGGCGAGCCCCGTTATTAGTTGGGACTCCTAATCGATGCTCAACGCGCGTCGGAGTCGTTCCGGATGCGCGTCTGCACTTCGTAGAGTGTGGCGAGCATGCCCAAGTGGGCGCGCTCGTCGGCGGCTTCCTGCTCGCTCATCCCGCCGCAGGCTTGGCCTCCGACGACAATGCCCAGGCCCAGCGCATAGTTGCTCGCGAATGCGGTCGGTTCCGCTTGCTCGGCCGTCAGCCGCGAATAGGCCGTATCGAGGGCCTGCCGAAGTTCGCATTGCATGATTGCTTCATTCCTCAAAACATGGAGCGCGCCGCCGCGTGCGCTCGTATGCGCGCAGGGGTCGAACGCCGATCAAACCCGATCCCGACCGAATCGCCGCCCCTTGCAGACCCTGAATCGCTGAGCGCGGGGCCGGATGCCGAGTACGGGTAACACCCGTAATACGGCAAAAAACGGCTCCGGCTTTAGCGGGCCAGTCAGTATTCGATCGTTTCGACGCCCTTATCCGTGCCGAGCAAGCAAAAATCGGCGCCGCGGCTCGCGAAGAGGCCCACGGTGACGACCCCGGGCCAGGCGTTGATCTCGGCCTCGAGGGCAACCGGATCGTGGATGTGCAACTGCTTGACGTCGAGAATCTCGTTGCCGTTGTCGGTGATGTAAGGCGCACCATCTTGCGTGACGCGCAATACCGGCACGCCGCCCAGCGCCGTCAGGCGGCGCCCGATGGCCGTGCGGGCCATCGGCACGACTTCGACGGGCAACGGGAAAGCGCCCAGCACCGGTACGCGCTTCGAGGCATCGGCGATGCAAACGAACACATCGGACACCGACGCGACGATCTTTTCGCGCGTGAGCGCGCCGCCGCCGCCCTTGATCATCGCGCCTTTGGGGTCGATTTCGTCGGCGCCGTCGACATACACGGGCAGCGACTCGACCTCGTTGAGGTCGAACACCTTGATCCCGTGCTGTTTCAGGCGCGCCGTCGTGGCGACGGAACTCGAGACGGCGCCGCGATAGCGGTGCTTGTCGGCCGCGATCGCATCGATGAAGCAATTTGCCGTCGATCCGGTGCCGACGCCGATGACGGCGCCTTCGGCAACGCGGGAGTTCACATAGTCGGCGGCGGCTTGGCCGACCAATCGTTTGAGTTCGTCTTGGGTCATGAGGCGCGTGGCAAAGGGAAAATACGGCGAAAGGCGTAAGTTTACCGGAGTTGCCCGCCCGCATCGCCGTTTACCCTTCCCCGCCCCACCCCTCGCTCACGCCGCAATGGGCGATGGCCGCGCGGTACGACCGCCGCTACGTTGCGAGCGCATCCAACCCGTGCGCGAGATCGTCGATCAAATCCCGCGGATCCTCCAAGCCGACGTGCAAACGCACGATCGGCCCCGCGCTTCGCCAGTCCTCGCACGTTCGCGTGCCTGCGACATTGGCGACGAGCGCGAGCGATTCGAACCCGCCCCAAGACGCTCCGATGCCGAACAGCGACAATCCGTCGACGAAACGCGCCGCCGCCTGTTCCGACGCCTTCGAGAATTCGAACGACACTAGGCCGTTGGTGCCCGTGCAATCGCGGCGCCAGAGCGCATGCCCCGGATGGTCGGGCAGCGCGGGACAAAAGACACGTGCAACGGCGCTCTGCGCGGCGAGCCAGTGCGCGATTTCGAGCCCATGCTTCTCGTGCATCGCCAGCCGGGCGCTCAACGTGCGCGCACCGCGCAGCACGAGGTAGGCATCGTCGGGGCTGACCGCGACGCCCTGCGCGTCGCTCATCGTCGAGAGGCGCCGCCAGGCCGCCTCGGTCGTCGTCACCGTGCCCATCATGACGTCGGAATGGCCGCTCAAATACTTGGTGGCGGCCGTGATCGAAATGTCGGCGCCGAGCGTCAAGGGCCGATACAGCACGCCCGCGCCCCAGGTGTTGTCCGCCGCCAGCAGCGCGTCGTGGCGGTGAGCGAGCGCGGCGAGCGCCGGCAGATCGCAAAGCTCGTAGACGAGCGACCCGGGGCATTCGGCGTAAATGAGCCGCGTGCGCGGCGTCACGAGGCGCTCGGCATCCGAGCCGTCCGAGCGGAAATAGCTGACGCTCACGCCCCAAGGCTCGAGGAAGGTACTGACGAAATGGCGCAGCGGTTGATAGACGCAATCGGCGATGAGCACGTGATCGCCGGGCCGCAGATATGAGAGGAAGACCATCGACATGGCGGCGAGCCCCGTCGGAAAGAGCCGCGTGCGATAACCGCCTTCGAGTTCGGTCACGACGTCCTCGAGCGCGAATGCGGTGGGGTTGCCGCGCGCGCCGTAGGTGAAAAGTCGCTCGCTGCCACGCCGGCGACGCGCATCGTTCAGCTCGTCCATCGTATCGAACAGCACGGTCGAAGCGCGCACGACCGGCGGGTTGACGGCCCGGCCGCCGTCGACGGCCGTCGACGCAGAGGCGCCGGTTTTGACGAGCCGGGTGGCAAGGCGGGCGGAAGACGAATCTCGGGGCATAGGAATGCAAGACTAAAAGCGGGCGCGGCGCGCCGGCGGTTGGACCAGGGGCAGCGGTGCAAGCGAGTGTCGCCTGCGGCGTCGGCGCGTCACTTCCGGCCGGCCAGCTCGCAGATGCGGAACGTGCTGCGTTCATCGTCGTCGAGTTGCGCCAGCAGGCCGGTTTCCCATGCTAGATACTGGCGCGCCGCCGCCTTGTTGCCGTCATGACGATCATGCACGAAGAAGAGATAATCGATGCACGCTTCGTCGGGCGGCGCCGACGGCGTGCTGTTCACCGGCAGCCCCGCAGCCGTCCACGCGGCGAACCCGCCCGCGAGCCACTTCAAGCCGCATGTGTCGTCAGGCCGGCGGCGCCGCCAATCGCGCGCGAACAGTTCGGCAATTCCGCGTTCGTCGGCGACGAGCACGATGTCCTTGCCTGGCGGCAACTGGGGCAAGCGCGGACGGATCGCCCACCGCGATCCGGGCACGTGCGAGGCGCGGTAGCTCATGCTGGGCCGCAGGTCGATCACCTGCGCGCGCCCGTGCGCCAAAGCATCGACCAGTTCGGCAGCCCCGATTTCGCCGAGATCGACCTGCGCGCTCTCTGCCGTTAGCAAGGCCGGAAGCGACGCGCCGCTTGCGAGGCCGCCGCGCAACACCGTTGCATCGTGTCCCAGTTGCCGCAGCCAACTCGCGACGATCGGCGCGCGAACGCCGTCGCTGTCGAACAGCACGATGCGTGCATGGCGAACCGCGATGTATTGATCGGTCGCTTGGATCAATTGTCCGCCCGGCGTATGCTGCGCGCCCGGCAACGAGCCTTCGGCGTATTCCTCGAGCGTGCGCACATCGCACAGATAGAGCGTGCGTGTCGGATCGTTCGCCCATTGAACAAAGGTGGCCGGGTCGACTTCAGGCACGTCGAAACGCTCGGCCAATATACGGCTCGCGTCGAGCATCGGTGCGTGGGCCGTCGGCGCGACCGCATCCGGATAGCGGCGCGTACTGCCGTGCTCGAGCGGCAAGTCTTCGAGAAACCATCCCTGCGTGCCGTTCGCGAGCGCCATCACGGGGTTCGGAATGCCAAGGTTGATCAGCGTCTGCGCGCCGATGATGCTGCGCGTGCGGCCCGCGCAGTTGATCACGATGGGCGTGGCGTCGTCGGGCACGAGCTCGCGAATGCGATAGCCGAGTTCGCCGTTCGGGCAACAGATCGACGACGGAATCGTCATCTTCCGGTATTCGGCAAGGGGCCGTCCGTCCAGAATCACCACGGGCTCGCCGCGCTCGCGTTTCGCCGCGAGTTCGCGCGCCGTGATGCGGGGCGTACCGTAGGCGTGTTCGACCAGTTCCCCGAACGTCTTCGACGGCACGTTCACACCGGCGAACAGGGTATAGCCCGCGCGTCGCCACCCCTGTACCCCCTCTTCGAGAACGTGCACGTTCGTATAGCCCAATTCGACGAGACGGGCCGCGGCGTCGCGCGACACCGCTCCATCGGCGTCGTAGAGCACCACGCGTACGGACAGACGCGGGACCAGCCGCCCTATTTCGAGTTCGAGCCGGCTATAAGGAAGCGGCACACCATGAAAGAGATGGGCTTCGCCATATTGGCCGTGCTCGCGAACGTCGATCAGCGCGATCTCCGCGCCGTCGCGCAGCCACCCTTTGAGCGTGGGCGCATCGACCGTTGAAAGTGAAAGTGAAAGTGAAAGTGAAGTCATGTCGTAGCGTTGCCGGTACGTAGGTTGCACGGAGCCTCGTCGATTGCGCCAGGCAATACGACGCCCAGGTCGCGCGCGCTCGCGCGAACCGATAGAGGACACGGCGCCGCCATGGCGCCGTGTAGGCCAGGGGCCGAAGCGGCGTCGGCGGCGTCTGGGACGTTAGCGGCGGGTCTTCACGCCGATGCCCATCACCTGATACGTGCCCTTTTCAACGTCGAACGTGATGCGCTCGGTCAGCGTCTCGAGCGCACGGCCGTACATGTGGAGATGCCGGATCGGCATGTCGCCCTTGATCTCGACAGCGTGAATGTCCTCTGACGCAAGCGCGATCCCGTGGCCCGGTTCGACGACGATCGTCTGCGCAACTTCGACCGATCCCACGCCCGGCGTCGTGCCGTCGTCTGTGCGCCGATACAGGTAGTTGTGCTCGACGCCGTCGACCGCGGCGATGCAAGCCCACGTCGTATGGTTGTGCGGCGTGGTCTTCTTGCCCGGACGCATGACGTTCAGATACAGCGCGTAGGTCTGGTCGGCCTCTTCGTGGATGAGGTAGCGCGCCTGCAGCTCGCCCTCGGCCGGCGCGGGGTAGTCCGCCTGCTGCCACAGCTCGCGGCGCGCCGCGAGCGTCTTCACTTGCTCGAGCACGGCGGCGAGCGCGGTGCGCGTTTCGCCCGCCGGCGCGAGGCTGGCCTTCATCGCGGCGATCGCATCGGCGACGACGGCTTCACGTTGTGCGGACAGGGGTGACGTGGACATGTTGAACGAATCTCCGAATCGAAAGGGATGGATACGATGACGATGGGCAATGGTGACGATGCGCGATCGGGCGACGCTTTAGGCGGCGCTATGCGCAGCGGCGAGCTCGCGGGACGACGGGCGCAGCACGTCTTGCAGGAAACGCTGGGCGCGTTCGTGCGCGGGCCGGCTGAAGAACCGAGCGGGCGGCGCATCTTCGAGCAATTGGCCCTGGTCCATGAACCAGACGCGGCTCGAGACCTCGCGCGCAAACCCCATCTCGTGCGTGACGATGATCATCGTCAGGCCTTCGTCGGCCAGGCTGCGCATGACGTGAAGCACCTCCTGCACCATTTCGGGGTCGAGGGCGCTCGTCGGCTCGTCGAACAGCATCAGCGGCGGCTTCATCGCGAGCGCCCGCGCGATCGCCACCCGCTGCTGCTGGCCGCCCGACAAGTTGGCCGGCATCGCGTCGATCTTATGCGCGAGGCCCACCTTGGCCAGCAGCGTTTCGGCGCGGGCGAGCGCCTCGTCGCGCGACAGCCCGAGCACCTTGGTCGGGCCGAGGATCAAGTTTTGCCGCACCGACAAGTTTTGGAACAAGTTGAAGCTTTGAAAAACGAAGCCGATGCGCGCGCGCAGTTGGTTGAGCCGAACGTCGCGGGCGTGGACGTCGCGCGTCTCGAACAAGATACGCCCTTGCTGAATGGCTTCCAGCCGCGTGACGGTGCGGATCAGCGTCGACTTTCCCGACCCCGACGGGCCGCATACGACAACGACCTCGCCGCGATCGATCACGGCGTCGATGCCCTTGAGCACATGGTGCTCTCCGTAGTACTTGTGCACCTTCTCGAAGGCGAGCATGGTCATAGTCTCGTTGCTCCAGCAAAATTTAAGCGAGGCCCGCGCGCCGGCGAGCGATACGACGCTCCAAATGACCCGCGAAGCGCGAGATGGCGAAGCACAGAACGAAATAGAAGGCGGCGAGCACGAGAAAGGTCTGCAGCGGCTTGGTGAGCGTGATCGTGTTCACCTGCGCCGCCGAATACGTGAGCTCCGGTACGCCGATCACATAGGCGAGCGACGTCGCCTTGATGATCGACACGAATTGGTTGACCATCGAGGGCAGCATGTTGGCGAGCGCCTGAGGCAGTTGCACATAGCGCATGCTTTGCAGCCACGACAAGCCGTTCGAGCGCGCCGCTTCCATCTGGCCGCGCGGCAGCCCTTCGAGGCCGGCGCGCACGATCTGCGCGAGGAACGCGCTTTCGTAGACGATGATCGCGCATACGGCCGTCGTCACGGCCGACACTTGAGCGCCCACCACGAGCGGCACCGCGAAATAGGCCCAAAAGATCAGCATCAGCAAAGGCACGCCGCGAATCAGGCGCGTCCAGCCGCCGGCCGTGCGGCGCAACGCCCGGCAAGGCGATACGAGACAAAGACCGATCGCCACCGCGATCGGAAACGACACCGTCAGGCCCAGCGCCGAAATGACGAGTGTGATCGCTACGCCGCCCAGCGGCCCATGGGGCCAGTTGCCGACGAGAAACAGCGCAAGATAGTCGTGCAGGATGGCGAACATGGCTTCAGGTTCCGAGCGGCGCGCTACGGCGTTTCGCGAAGCGATCCGACAGCGCCATCAAAGCCAGCGTGCCGATCAGATAAAGAAGCGTCGCGACAAAGAACACGTCGAACGTACGGAACGTCAAGTTGTCGATCTGGCGCGTGCTGTAGAGCAACTCGTGCACGCCGATCGCCATCGCGAGCGAGCTGTCCTTGAATAGTCGCAGCGCCTGGTTCAGCAGGCCGGGCAACGCCACGCGCATACCTTGCGGCAGAGTCACGTAGCGCAACGTCTGCAGATACGTGAGGCCGATCGACCATGCCGCCTCTTGCTGCGTGTACGGGATGGTGCGCAAACCGGAGCGTAGATCTTCAGACATGAAGGCGCCGTAATTGAGCGCCAGCGCCACGGTCGCGAAGAAAAACTCGGTGTTCCCCGCATTCACCCAGTGGTACAACGGCGCGGGCAGCAACGGCGGCACACCGAAGTACCAGACGAGGATCTGCACGAGCATGGGCACGTTGCGGTGATATTCGACGACGGCGATCACGAACGCCCCGCACGCCTTGATCGGCAGCGCGCGCAGCGTCGCAAGCACGAGCGCCGTAACGATCGCGCATAGGCCCGACACGACGAAAAGCCGCAACGTGGTGAGCACGCCGTCGCGCAACAACGGCAGGTAGCCGTCGTCGATCAGAAAGGAAAAGTCGAACATGCCGGGCGATTCGTGATGGATGCGATGAGCGGGAGAGCGCTTATTGAACCTTGATGGGTTCGACCTTGTAATTGCGCGTGAACTTGTACGGCGAATTCGCGCCGAGCCATTTGTCGAAGCTATGCTGTAGGCCGCTCGACGCGTCGTAGTCGTGCAGGATCTTGTTGATCGCCGCCATCAGCGCCGGTTCGTTCTTGTTCGTGACGACGCCCCAACGCTCTTCGTACACTGGCGCGGCCAGCAAGCGGTATTGCTGACCGCCCTTTTGAGCGGCCTCGTTCGCGAAGCGCGCGAGGATGTTCTGCCCGGCGACGAGCCCCTCGACCTTGCCTTGCGAAAGCGCGAGAAACGCCGAAGGAATGTCGTGAAAGGTCAGCAGATTCGAGTTCGGCAAACGCGTGACGGACACTGCCGCGGAACTCGATCCTTCCGAGGCGGCGATTTTCTTGCCCGATAGTTGTTCGAGATTTTGGATCGGCGAATCGGTGCGGACCAGCACGCGAATGGGCGCGACATAGTATTGATCGCTATAGTCGACTTGAGCCGCGCGCGCCGGAAGCCATGCCATCGCGGCGGCCAGCACGTCGACGCGATGCGTCTTCAACTCGGGAATGCGTGCATCGGTCGAGAGCGTGCGATGCTCGAGCTTCACGCCGAGCCCTTGCGCCAGCGCCTGGCAAACATCGACATCGAAGCCGACGATCTGACGTGTCGAAGGATCGGGAAACGCATACGGTTCGCTAGCGTTCTGCGTGCCGCAAACCAGCGTGCCGCGCGCCTTGATGTCAGCCAGCGCATCGGCATGAGCGATGCCGACGGCGGTGAACAGCGTGACCGTCAGGACGGCCAATTGTCGTTGCCACATAAAGCCCAGTCTCCTCTCGAGTTACATAAATCGCGCTTGAGTATGGAGGAGCTTATAGGCCACAATTTCCGCCAACAATTTAATTTTTTGGCAAAAAGCATTAGCCTTACTGAACTGTTGGAGTCTTCATGCGGAACCTCGACATCGATTTGCTGCGCACGTTCGTTGCGATCGCCCAGCGCGAAACGTTCGCGGCGGCCGCCGAGCAGGTGGGCCGAACGCAGTCCGCGATTACGCAGCAGATGCAGCGGCTCGAACAAGAAGTCGGTTGCATCCTGTTCGAAAAACGCGGCCGTCAAAAGACGATGACGACGGACGGCGCGCGATTGCTCGCCTACGCGCACAAGATCCTCGCGCTCAACGACCAGGCCGTGCAGCTCGCGCAATCGCGCGGCGCCGGAGAGAAAGTGCGCATCGGCTCGCCGCACGACGTCGCCGATTCGATTTTGCCGAACATGCTGCGGCGGTTATCGAAGCTATCCACCGAGCTGCAGATGGAAATCAACGTCGGACGCAGCCCGTTCTTGATGGACGCGCTGCGTGACGGCGAACTCGATGTCGTGATTTCGACGCGTTACGACGAGGCGTTTCCCGGCGTCACCCTGCGCACGTCGCCGATGGTGTGGATCTGCGCGGAGGATTTCACGTTCAATCCGGGCGAGCCGGTGCCGCTCGTCATGGCCGACGAATTGAGTTTGTTTCGCAAGCTGTCGATCGCCGAGCTCGACGCGCATCACATTCCCTGGCGAACGAGCTTCATCTCTCGCACGCTGACGGGCATCAAGGCCGCGATCAGCGCGGGCCTGGGCGTGACCGCCCGCACCACCGAATTGCTCGATGCGAACATGCGCGTGCTGACCGAAGGCGATGGCCTGCCGCGCTTGCCGGAGGTCGCGTTCTACTTGTATGTGCAGCCGAGTTGCGCGAGCCCGGTGTTGCGCGAGCTGTTCGAATCGACGGAGCGGATCGCGACGCGCTTCGGTCCGCCGTTCGCGTAGCGGCGGCGCACCGAAGGCGCGACGCGACCGGAATCAAGCGCCGGGGGTCGACGCCAATCCCTGTGCGGGACGGCGCTTGAGCGCGACGTCGAATGAATTCGTGACGGGGCCGATGGCGTCCGCCTGACGCTTGAGCAGCTCGACCACCATCGGCAGTCGATCGTCGCCAAGCCGGGAAGCCAGCGTGCCGACGCTCAACGCTGCCACGGCGTATCCGGTTCGATCCAGAATGGGCACCGCCACACCCGCCATGCCCTCGAGCACGCCGCTGTTGCGCGCCGCGTAGCCCAACTGGCGCACGCGCTCGATTTCCGTGCGCAAGTAAACCTCGTCGAGCACGCCGTAGCCGCGAATACGCGGCACGTTGAAGCGGATCACTTCCTCGCGCTCGGCCTCCGGCAAAAAGGCGAGAATCGCGAGGCTGCCTTGTCCCACGCCGAGCGCGATGCGGCCGCCCACATCGTTCGTGAAGGAGCGGATCGGAAATGGGCCTTCGCACAGATCGAGACACACCGCATCGAATCCGCTCTTGGCGAGCAGGAAGATCGTTTCGCCCAGGCTCGCGCAAAGCCGAAGCAAAGCCGGGCGACACAGCGAGCGCATACCGCCCGGATTGCCCGCCTGCGCCGCCAGCGCAAAGAAGTCGACGCCGAGCCGGTACAGCTTCGAGCGCTCGTCTTGTTCGACGATCCCTTCCGCGATCAACGAGCGCAAAATCCGATGCGCCGTGCCTTGCGTAAGCCCCACGGCCTTCGCGAGCTGCGTCACGCGTGCGCCGTTCGCTTGCAGCGTCGCCAACGCGCGGATCAGCGCGAACGCCCGCGGCAGCATGCCCACGCCGGGCGTATCCGCGTGTTCGTCGGCAGACTTCGATTCCTGCTCTCGCAGCGCCTTGCCGGTCATTGCATGCTCTCCGTTTCGATAAATGGAATGCTTTACGGCTTCGTTTCGATCGATACGGCCGGCTGCGTAGGCAACGCATCGGCCCGTTCGGCCCGGTCCGAGCATACACCACGGGGAAACCCTCAATGCACGGTGTGAAACGCATTTCCATGGAAACGTCATCGAAATTCCGATCAACGGAATATTTTGGATATTCCTATCGATGAGCGGAATTCCAAATTGACGCATCCGATATGGCTGGACAGAATCGGCTCTGCCTAGACGCCCCATGCCCCACCGCATCGCCAGGGCGTCGTTTATTGGAGCCGGACCATGTCGTTCCTCACGCTCGCCGACGTTTCGAAATCGTTCGGCAACCTGCACGCCGTCGCCGACGTCAATTTGTCGGTGGAAAAAGGCGAATTCGTGTCGCTGCTCGGCCCGTCCGGCTGCGGCAAGACCACGACGCTGCAGATGATCGCCGGCTTCGTCCAGGCGACGAGCGGGCGGATCGTGCTCGACGGCCGCGACATCACGGAAATGAAGCCGAATCAGCGCGGCCTAGGCATCGTCTTCCAAAGCTACGCGCTGTTTCCTCACATGACCGTCGCGCAGAACGTGAGGTTCGGCCTCGAGATGCGCCGCGTGAGCAAAGCCGAAAGCGACGCACGTGTACGCGAGGCGCTAGCGCTTGTGCGACTGGACGCGTTCGCCGAGCGTTATCCGCGCGAGCTTTCCGGCGGGCAAAGGCAACGTGTCGCCCTCGCTCGCGCGATCGTGATCGCGCCTCCGGTACTGCTGCTCGACGAACCGATGTCCAATCTCGACGCCAAGCTGCGCGAGGAAATGCAGTTCGAGCTGCGGGCCATTCAACGGCGTATCGGCACGACGACCATCATGGTGACGCACGATCAATCCGAAGCGCTCTCGATCAGCGACCGTGTGGTCGTCATGGAAGCGGGCCGCGTCACGCAAGTGGACACACCGTACCGCGCTTATGAGCGGCCGGAGAATCGGTTCGTTTCGCAGTTCATCGGCAAAGCGAATCTGTTCTCGGGCACCGTCGCCGCCACCGACAGCGAACGCATGCACGTCGACGTCGGCGCCGATCGCATCGAAGTCGGACACGGCGTGCACCTGCCGGAAAGCGCCGCGCCGCGCGTCGGCGACGCCGTCACGGTCTGTATTCGGCCGGAAAAAGTACGGCTCGACGCCCAGGGCGCCGGCCGCCTTCCGGCCACGGTAACGAGCCGCTTCTTCCTCGGCAGCCAGTGGCTCTACCGCGTCGATTGCCGGCTGGGCGAAATCCTCGTCTGCTGTCAAAACGAGGGCGACGAGCCGCTGTCCGAAGGCGAGACGGTGGGCATCGATTGGAAGAGCGAAGCCGTGCGCTTCGTCGCTAGGGATGCGCGCCATGTCTAACGCTACGCTCGAAGCGCGCACCGCCCGCACGCCGGATTGCGCTCACCCGCCAGCTGCGCCTCAAACCTCGTGGCGGGCATACGCCCCCATGTGGCTGCTTTGCGCGCCTTCGCTGATCTTGTTCGCGACGCTCGTGCTCGTGCCGCTCGCGATGACGCTCGTCCTGACGTTCTATCGGTTCGATCCGTCGAGCGGGCCGATTGCGGCGTTCCAGTTCGGCAACTACGTCAACGTCATCGGCTCGCCTTACTATCAAACGATTTTCCTGCGCACGTTCGGCATTGCGGCCATCACCACGGCGTTTTGCGTCGCCATCGGCGCGCCCGAGGCCTACGTCCTGTCGAAAATGCGCGACCCTTGGCGCTCGGCCTTCTTGCTCGTCATCCTCGCGCCGCTGCTCGTTTCGGTGGTGGTGCGCGCGTTCGGCTGGAGCATGCTGCTGGGTACGGCGGGCATCGTCAACCAAGCCTTCGGCCTAGTCGGCCTCGGCCCTTACAAGCTCGAGTACACGACGTTCGCGATCGTCATCGCGCTCGTGCATGTCATGCTGCCGTTCATGGTCATCCCCGTCTGGACCGCCCTGCAAAAGCTCGATCCGCAGACCGAGCAAGCCGCGCTGTCGCTGATGGCCTCTCCCGCCACGACGCTGCGCCGGATCGTGCTGCCGCAAATCATGCCGGGCGTGCTCTCGGGCAGCCTCATGGTGTTCGGGCTGTCGGCGAGCGCGTTCGCGATCCCGGGGCTGCTCGGGGGGCGGCGCCTGAAAGTGGCCGCCACGGCCGTGTACGACGAGTTTCTCGGCTCGCTGAACTGGCCGCTCGGCGCGACGATCGCGCTGCTGCTGCTCGCCGCCAACCTCGTCATCATGCTCACGTATTACCGCGTGCTGGAGCGGCGCTACGGCCGCGGCATGGGTTGAATCAGGAGACACGCCATGCGCCGCAACAGCCCGCTCGCCCTCGCTTTCCACGCGCTCGTCATCGCCTTCGTGCTGGCGCCGCTCGTCATCGTCGTGCTCGTGGCGTTCACGCCCGATGAAACGCTGACGCTGCCCACCCATGGCTTATCGCTGCGGTGGTTTCGGGCGATTCTGAACTACCCCGATTTCATCACGGCGTTTTTCACGAGCATCAAGCTCGCATTCATGTCGGCCACGCTTTCGCTCGCCTTTGCGCTGCCTGCCGGCTTGGCGATCGCGCGCGCCCGCTTTCCGGGCCGCGATTTTCTGAACGCGCTGCTGCTTTCTCCGCTCGTCATCCCGGGGCTCGTGCTCGGCATCGCGCTGCTGCGGTTCTTCGCGCTGATCGGCGCGACGGGTTCCTTCGTCTGGCTCGTCTTGGCGCACACCGTCATCGTCACGCCTTTCGTGCTGCGGCTCGTGCTGGCCGCTGCGACCGGGCTCGATCGCAGCGTCGAGCACGCCGCGCAATCGCTCGGCGCGAGCGCTTGGACGACGTTTCGACGCGTGACGCTGCCGATGATCGTGCCCGGCATCACGGGCGGCTGGCTGCTCGCTTTCATCAATAGCTTCGACGAACTGACGATGTCGATCTTCGTCACGTCGCCGCAAACGGTCACGCTGCCCGTACGCATGTACATGTACGCAACGGAATCGATCGATCCGATGATGGCCTCCGTTTCGACGCTCGTCATCTTCGTCACGGCCGCCGCCATGCTGCTGCTCGATCGGGCCTACGGCTTGAACCGCATTCTCATCGGTCAGCATTGACGTCAATGCAAATTTCAATCGGCCATTCGATCATCGATTCTTATTTAGGACAACGAAACATGTCGCATTGCGAAGGGCAACTCGTTCGCCTAGCGGAATCCGATCGCGCGGCGGTGTCGTTCACGCTGAACGGCGCGCCCTCTCTCGCGCTGGAAGGCGATACCGTGTTGACCGCCATCTTGACGCAGCGGCACGCGTTGCGCGTTTCCGACTTCAGCGGCGAGCCGCGCGCGGGCTTTTGCTTGATCGGCGCTTGCCAGGATTGCTGGGTTCGTACCGAGGAAGGGCAGCGCCTGCGCGCGTGCTCGACGTTGATCGAAGCCGGAATGCGACTCGTCACCGGAACCTCGAACAATGGGCGCCAGCCATGACAAGATCAGCCAACGTGGTCATCGTCGGGGCGGGCCCTGCAGGCGTGCGTGCGGCCGAAACCCTCGTCGAAGCGGGCGTGCGCCCGATCGTGCTCGACGAAAACGCGCGCTGGGGCGGGCAGATCTATCGCCAGCCGCCCGCGGCGGCCGGGTTTCGGCGTGGCCCTCGCGCCCTATACGGCTTCGAAGCGCGCAAAGCCGCGGCCGTCCATGCCGCCATGGCGCGATTGCTGCCACACCTGGAGTATCGGCCCAATACGCTCGTCTGGGCCTGCGATACGCATGAAGGCCGCATGGACTCGACGAATCAAGCGAGCCCAGCGCGCGATGCGAGCGATGCCCCCCGTTCAGGCATTGCCGGCCGTCTCGCCACGTTATCGGGCACGCGGGAACAAGACGTGCCGTTCACGCACCTGATCATCGCCAGCGGCGCGACCGATCGTGTCTTGCCGATGCCGGGCTGGACGCTGCCGGGCGTCTATACGCTCGGCGCCGCCCAAACGGCGTTGAAATCGCAGGGCTGTGCGATCGGGCGGCGCGTCGTATTCGCCGGCACGGGCCCCCTGCTCTATCTCGTGGCCTACCAATATGCGAAAGCCGGTGCAAAGGTGCTGGCCGTGCTCGATACGAGCGCAACCGCGAAACAGGCGGCGGCGTTAGGCGCGCTCGCGGCGCAGCCGTCGGTCCTTGCGAAGGGCCTCTATTACGTGGCCTGGCTTCAGGCGCATGGCATTCGCATCGAACGTGGCGTAACGCTCGAAGGCGTGCTCGGCGAAGGCCATGTTCAAGGCATCGCTTGGCGTTCGAGCGGCGCACCGGCGAACGCGGACGCCCCACCCCACACGCTCGAATGCGACGCGATCGGTTACGGCTTCGGTCTGCGCCCCGAAACCCAGCTGGCCGATGTCGCGGGTTGCCGCTTCGGTTACGACACACTCAATCGGTGCTGGCTGCCTGAGCGCGATGAAGCGGGACGCACGTCGATCCGCGGCATCTACATCGCGGGCGATGGCGCGGGCATCGCGGGCGCCGACGCGGCGGAGCAATCGGGACGCTTGGCTGCGCTCGCTGTCCTTGACGATTTGAGCGGTCCAGATTTCGCCCCGTCGGCAAAACGGACTGCGACACGCGTCGAAACGGCCGCATCGACGCGTCGAGCCTTGCAGCGTATCGCCACGTTCCGTAGCGGGCTCGACGCCGCATTTCCCGCGCCGTTCGAGCGGGCCGCCGCTTGGCCCGACGCCATGACCGTGTGTCGTTGCGAGGAAGTCGACGCGGGTACGTTGCGTCAGTGCATCCGATCGGGGGCGGCCACGGAGATCAATCGACTGAAGGCCTTGACCCGGGTCGGGATGGGCCGCTGCCAGGGGCGCATGTGCGGCGAAGCCGCACTCGCCCTCTTGGCCGATGAGACGAAGCTCACGCCGTCTCTGCTCGGGCGCTTGCGCGCGCAGGCGCCGATCAAACCGATCCCGCTGGCCGCGGCGCTCTGCGACGAAGCTGTCGCCGAGGTACCGGAGGACGCGCGAGATGAATAAGTCGAACGGACACTTCGACGTCGCCATCGCGGGCGGGGGCCTCGTCGGCGCTTCGGCCGCCCTTGCGCTCGCGCGGCGCGGCATGCGGGTCGTGCTGATCGAGCGCCGGTACTGCGGCGCGCAAGCGAGCGGGGTCAACTACGGCGGCGTACGCTGTCAAGGCCGCCCAGCGGAGCAATTGCCGCTCGCCATGCGCGCGCGGCGCATCTGGGACAGCCTCTACGATCGCATCGGCATCGACGGCGAATTCGTCGTCTCGGGACATCTGCGCCTCGCGCGCAGCGAAGCGGATCTGGCTGGGTTGGAAGCCTACGCGCAAATGGCCGCCGAGCATGGCCTTGCTTTGCAGTTGATGTCGGGACCGGCCTTTAGACGCCGCTATCCTTGGCTTGGCGCTGCGGCCGTCGGCGGCTCGCTCTGCCCGAGCGACGGGCATGCCAACCCCCGCCTCGTCTCGCCCGCCTTCGCACGGGCGGCGCGCCAAGCCGGCGTGCTCGTGCTCGAACAAACCGCGCTGGAAGGCGCCGACTACGACGGCCAGCGCTTTACGCTGCGCACCGGCGACGACGCCCTCGAAGCCGATTGGCTCATTAACGCGTCGGGCGCGTGGGCGGGAACGCTCGCGGCGCGCTTCGGCGACGTCGTTCCGATGACGCCGATCTATCCGAACATGTGGGTGACCGAGCCGCTGCCGCGGTTTCTGGAGCACAATCTCGGCGTTTTTGGCGGCGGCATCTACGCGCGGCAAGTGGAGCGCGGCAACTGCGTGATCGGCGGCGGACGCGGCCATGGCGACGGCGACCTCGCGCAGCCGTCCTCCGACACCACGCGGGCCGTCATGCGCGATGCCTGCGCGCTACTGCCCGCCCTGCGCGACGCATTGCTGATCCGGACCTGGAGCGGGGTGGAAGGCTGCACGCCCGACCACAACCCGATCATCGGCCCAAGCCGCACCGTGCCGCGCTTACTGCATGCATTCGGTTTTTCCGGCGGCGGGTTCCTGCTCGCGCCGGGCGTCGGCGAAGTGTTAGCCGATCTCGTCGTCGACGGCGCCACCGAGACGCCGCTCGACGCATTCGATGTCAACCGTTTCTCGGCTGTGCCTGCATAACGTACCGCTTGTTGCTCTCGTGCTTCCCCTCATTAGGAGACCTAAATGAATGCTCTACGTACCCTCTCGGTCGCCGCGGTGTTAGCCGGCGCGTTCAGTGCCGCGACGCCTGCCTGGTCGCAGTCGAAGACGATCTATATCGGCATGAACGGCGGACCGATGGAGAAAGCGTACACGTCGCAAGTGCTGCCGCTGTTCGAGAAGGCCAACGATACGAAGGTCGTGGTCGTGCCGGGCACGTCGTCGGATATCCTCGCCAAGCTGCTCGCCAATCGCAATCATCCGCAGGTTCATGTCGCGTTTCTCGACGACGGCGTGATGGCGCGCGCGGTAAGCCTCGGCGTTTGTGAAAAACTCGACGATTCGGCCGAACTCAAGCAGCTTTATCCGTTCGCGCGCATGAAGGGCGACGTGGGTGCGGGCGTGCAACTCGGCATGACGGGGATCGCCTACAACAAGAAGCTGTTCGCCGAAAAAGGCTGGGCGCCGCCCACCTCGTGGCTCGACTTCGCCAACCCGAAGTACAAGGGCAAGGTCGTTTTCCAATCGGCATCGAGCAGCACGTTCGGCCTGCACGGCTTCTTGGCGATGAACCGGCTGTGGGGCGGCAGCGAACAGAACGTCGAGCCGGCCTTCACCAAGTGGGCGAGCACGGTGGGCCCGAACGTCGTCGAGTACATTCCCAATTCGGCGAAGATCTCGGAGATGGTGCAAACGGGCGAAGCGGGGATCTTCCCGCTCACGCCGACGGGGGTGGCCGACCTACAGGACAAGGGTCTGCCGGTCGCCTACGTGAATCCGAAGGAAGGCCCCGTACTGCTTCTCGTGGACGTGTGCGTCGTCAAGAACAATCCTGACGAGCAACTCGCGCAAAAGCTCGCGCAGTTCCTGCTGTCCGCACCGGCTCAAGAAAAAGCCGCCGAAGCGGGCAAGCAGATCCCGACCAATCGCCAAGCGAAGATGCCGGCTTCGATGCAGCAGAGCCTGGGCAACATCGAAGAACTCGTCCACAAGGTGACTGTCGTCGACTGGGATGCGATCAACGCCCACCGCGCGCAATGGGATACGCGTTGGAATCAGCAGATCGAACGTTGACCGTTTGAAGCGAGTGGCGTGCGCGACGTCGATGCTAGGCGTCAGCGCGCGCTGTTGCGCTGCCTCACGGCCTCGAACAGACACACGCCGCTTGCTACCGACACGTTCAGGCTTTCCACCGTGCCGGCCATGGGAATGCGCATGACTTCGTCGCAGGTATCGCGCGTGAGCCGGCGCATGCCCTCGCCTTCCGCGCCCATCACGATCGCAACGGGACCGTCGAGCTTGCTTTCGTAGAGCGTGGCTTGCGCGTCGCCGGCGGTGCCGACGATCCAAACACCCGCGTCCTTCAGTTCGCGCAGCGCGCGGGCGAGATTGGTCACGGTGATGTAGGGCACCGTATCGGCCGCCCCGCTCGCGACCTTCGCCGCGGTCGCGTTAAGGCCGACCGCGCGGTCACGCGGCGCGATGACCGCATGCGCACCCGCGCCGTCCGCTACACGCAAGCAGGCGCCCAGATTGTGGGGATCGGTGACACCGTCAAGAACGAGCAGCAACGCCGGGCCGTCGATCCCATCGAGCAATTCGGCCAGATTTTGCGCGAGCGGCAGGTCGGTTGCGCGCGCAACGACCCCTTGGTGACGCTCGGTATGCGCGAGCCCCCACAAACGCGTCTCGTCGGCGGCGATCAAGCGCACGCCCGCTTCCTTGGCCGTGTGCAGAAAATCCTGCATGCGACGGTCGCGCCGGGTCGCATCGTAGAAGACTTCCTCGACCGTCGACGCATCGTGCCGCAGCCGAGCCGTCACCGCGTGAAAACCGTATATAACCTTGAGACGTGACATAGCTGAGTGAAATCGTGTTGCGTCACGGCGGAGGGTCATGCCCTCGCCGTGGCGGAGAGAATCGGAAATTCATGACGGCGCGCGCATCGGCAAGCGCGGCGCGCCGCCAAGCGGTCATCAGCCCTTCTTACGCGCCCGCGCTTTCTTGAGCGGTGCGCCCTTCTGCGTCCCGCTGCGCTTCTTCGCCGCTTGCACGCGCGCAAGACGCGAGGCGCGCGCTTCGACGACCGCATCGGACTTCGCCGGCGCGGCCGTCCTGCGCGGCGCGCCGTCGACGCTCGCCAAAGCTCGCACGCGCGGCCCGCGCCCGGGCGCTTCCGGCTCGCCCACCGGCCGAACCGGGGCGCTCGAGCGCGCCGCGGACGTGGGCTTGACGGCCGCTTCTCGCACCAGCCGGAAATCGATCTTGCGCGCATCCAAATCGACGCGACTGACTTGCACGCGCACGCGATCGGAGAGGCGATAACGAATGCCTGTGCGCTCGCCGCGCAACTCGTTCTTGATCTCGTCGTATTGGAAGTAATCGGAGCCAAGTTCGGTCACATGCACGAGCCCTTCGATGAACAGCGCATCGAGCTGCACGAAAATGCCGAACGACGTCACGCCGCTCACCATCCCGCCGTACTCCTCGCCCAGCTTATCGCGCATGAAGTAGCACTTAAGCCAGGTTTCCACGTCGCGCGAAGCTTCGTCGGCGCGCCGCTCGTTCGCCGAGCAATGCAACCCGAGCTCTTCCCAAATGGCCGTGTTCTCGCGCCCGCGCGGCCGCGTTTCCTCGTCGGCCTGCTGCAGCGCGCGAGCGCGCGGCGAGAGCGCCGTGTTCAGCACGACGCCGTTGGGCGACTCCGGGCGGTACTTCTTGCCCGAGAGAATCGCATAGATGGCGCGGTGCGTGAGCAGATCGGGGTAGCGTCGGATCGGGCTCGTGAAATGCGCGTACGCATCGTAGGCGAGCCCGAAGTGGCCGATGTTGTCCGGACTGTAGACGGCTTGCTGCATGGAGCGCAGCAGCATGGTCTGCAGCATCTGCGCATCGGGCCGATCGCGGATTTGCGCCATCAATGCAGCGTAGTCGCTCGCATGAGGCGTCTCGCCGCCGCCGAGCGACAAGCCCATGCCGCGCAGGAACGTGCGCAGGTTTTCCAGCTTCTCGGCCGTCGGGCCCGCGTGAATGCGGTACAGGCCCGGGTGCTTGTTGCGCTTCATGAAGTCCGCGGCGCAGACGTTCGCCGCCAGCATGCATTCCTCGATGAGCTTGTGCGCATCGTTGCGCTGACGCGGCAGGATCTGTTCGATCTTGCCCTGGGCGTTGCAGACGATATAGGTTTCGGTCGTATCGAAGTCGATCGCACCGCGCTTTTGACGGGCGGCGAAAAGCGATTTGTAGACGCCGTATAGGTTCTGCAGCTGCGGCACCACGGCCGCGCGACGCGCCGCCTCGGGCCCCTTCGTGTTCGTGAGCACGGCGGCCACTTCCGTGTAGGTGAGCCGCGCCGCCGAGTGCATGACGCCCGGGTAGAACTGATACGCCTTGATCTCGCCGCGCGCGGTGATCAGCATGTCGCAGACGAGGACGCAGCGGTCGACTTCCGGGTTGAGCGAGCACAAGCCGTTGGACAGTTTTTCCGGCAGCATCGGGATGACACGGCGCGGGAAATACACGGAGGTGCTGCGCTCGATCGCATCGATGTCGAGCGAAGTATCGGGCCGGACATAGTGCGACACGTCGGCGATCGCCACGATGAGACGGAAGCCGTCGCCTCGGCCGACTTTCGCGGGTTCGCAGTAGACGGCGTCGTCGAAGTCGCGGGCATCCTCGCCGTCGATCGTGACGAGCGGCACATCGCGCAAGTCGACGCGGTGGCGCACATCGATGGGGCGCACTTCGTCGGGCAAGGCGGCCGCTTCGGCGAGCGTTGCGTCGCTGAACTCGTGAGGCACGCCGTACTTGCGCACGGCGATTTCGATTTCCATGCCCGGATCGTCGATATCGCCGAGCACTTCCACCACGCGACCGAGCGGCTGCGAATGGCGGCTAGGGAAATCCGTGAGTTCGACGACGACGATCTGCCCGACCTTGGCCTTCTTCGTGTTCTGGGTGATGAGGATGTCGTGGCCGATGCGCTTGTCTTCGGGCGCGACGATCAGCGCGCCGTTTTCGTTGAGCAGGCGACCGATCACGCGTTTGTTGGCGCGCTCGGTGACTTCCACGACATGGCCTTCGGGCCGGCCGCGGCGGTCGTAGCCGACGGTGCGCGCCAGCACGCGATCGCCATGCATGACCTTTTGCATTTCCGCGTTCGGCAGGAACAGGTCGTCTTGCCCGTCGTCGCGAATGATGAAGCCGTAGCCGTCGCGGTGGCCTTGCACGCGGCCGGCGACGAAATTCGATGGGTGCGTGAGCTGGTAGTAGCCGCGCTTGTCGAGCCGGATTTGGCCGTCGCGCTCCATGGCGCCGAGGCGCTTGAAGAATCCTTCGCGCTCCTGGCGCTTGATCGAAAGAGTCTCGGCAATGTCGTTGGCGGCGAGCGGGGCGTCGCTCGTGCGCAGCACGCCGAGGATTTCCTCGCGGCTGGGGATCGGGTACGGATATTTGCTCAAGGGGCGCTTGTCGATGATTTGTTCTCGGCTCGATACGTGACACGGCAATGCGCGTCATTCTAACACCCGCCAATGTCCGGTTGGCGCGGCGCGGGGCCTGATGCCGGCGGCGTGGTCGAGGGGCGGCGGCCAGCTCGGCACATGGAGCCGAAGGAAGCGCCGACAGCTTGTTGAAGCGAAACGCTTGACAGGAAGTTGCAGCCCGATATAATAGCGTTCTTTGTTGCAAGACGCACACCTGCCCAGGTGGCGGAATTGGTAGACGCACTAGGTTCAGGTCCTAGCGGTGGCAACATCGTGGAGGTTCGAGTCCTCTCCTGGGCACCAGTATTTAAAAAGGTCAGCTTTTTAGCTGGCCTTTTTTCATTTCTGCGCCCGGGAAGTAAGGTGCCTGCGCACCTTACATGGATTGGCCTTCGCCCGCGCCGCTCATCGATGACTATTTATTCCGCCAAGAATCGCTCGATTGCCGATGAAAATTCGACGTGGTTGTCGAGCATCATCAGATGGCC